>DATEDR010000169.1:0-2873 GCA_035281605.1 Sphingobium sp. | reverse complement strand
CGAAGTCGCCGTTGACGCCTTCTTCCTCCTGGATCCACGATCCCGAATAGAAGGAGGTCGGCGACTGCGGGCCCAGCGAGGCATTGATCGTGTTCGTCACATGATAATCGATCTTGTCCCGGCCGTATCGTCCGCTGACATCCCAGGACAGATCGCCGGCCTTCCCGCGCAGCCCGCCGACCAGGCTCGCATCATTGGTGGTCGAGATGAAGTGGGGCGCAAAGCCGTTGGGGTAGATGTCCGTCAAACTGTATGTCGGATAGAGGAAGGGTGGATTGTCCTGGTAGAAGGAGCGGTTGTAGGTGCTGCCCGTGGTCGTGCGCGTGCCGTTGATGAACATGCCGCGCTGATGGCCGTAATTGCCGAATGCATAGAGTTCCGCTCCGCCCAGATCATAGTTGAGCGTCGCGAAGGCGCGCGTCGAGCGGCGATCCGGCTGACCCGACCTTCTCAGCGGATCGGGGTTGCGGTCGGTGGGATTGGCATCAACATGTTCGACCGCCAGGCTGACCGTGCCGGCTGATCCCAACGTCGTTCCGACGCGGCCCGCAAGCTGGATGCTTTCCCCGTCGCCTTCATAATATTGGCCGATCTGGCCGTTGAGCGAGATGCCAGGCTTGTCGTTGAGCAGGATGTTGATGACGCCGGCGATCGCGTCCGACCCATATTGCGCCGACGCGCCATCGCGCAGCACTTCGACCTGTCGGATGGCGATCTGCGGGATTTCCGCAAGGTCGACAGCCTGCGCGCCGAACTGCTGGATTTGGATGTAGGCAGACCGATGCCGCCGCTTGCCGTTGACCAGCACCAGCGTCTGGTCGGGCGAGAGCCCGCGCAGGGTCGCGGGGCGCACGAAATTGGCGCCATCGAAGCCGGCCAATCTCTGCACGTTAAAAGAAGGGACGAGTGCGGCGAGCTTGTCGTTCAGGTCGGAAGAAGTGACGCTGCTAAGTTCTGTTGAATTGACAACATCAATGGGAACACTCGATTCAGCGACCGTGCGGTCGGTGCGCCTCGTCCCGGTGACGATGATGGTGTCCGCCGTATCCAGTGACTGGGGCGCAGTTGGCGCGGATGTCTGAGCCAGCGTCGGCGTGCATATGGCAGCCAGCATAGATGTCCCCAGCAGCGTGATGATCTTGACGTTGTTCATGATGCAACTCCCCTCTCTTTGACTTCTTCTTGCGACACCTGCCCGCTGCGATGGCCCGCACGGAAAACGTGCATCACAGGATGCCCCGGCGCGGCCCCGACTATGGATAGGCTGATATCGATATTGCGGGTGGCGCGCCCCAGTACTTGTTCCACAGTCGCATTTTGCCGATCGACTCTGCGACGGCTGAAGCACCTCCTTTGAGAGAGGCGTCGGGGCGTGGGGCGTGATGATCTTTGACCAGCCAATGTCAGGCGAGCCCCGTCAGATAGAGAACCGATAGCGCCATCGCGGCGAGCGCAAGGAGCGACAGGATGACGACGCATGCCGTGCGCGTTCCAGCCGCCCAAACGCTGCGAAGATCGACACTTAGCCCCAGACCGGCCATGGCCAGCATCGTCAGCAGACCGCTGGCGACGCCAGCCGATCGGGCAAGGCCGTCGGGAAGCGCACCCAGCGAACGGAGCGTGGCCAAGACGATAAAGGCTAGAATGAACGGCGGCAGGAATTGGAACACGCCCCAGCCGTGCGATAAATGTCGCGGGTTGGCGGAATTCGTCGTTCGGCGGGCGACGAAGAGTGACAGGCAGGCAACGACGGGCCCAAGCATCAATACCCTGGCCAATTTGACGACGGTGCCGATCTGCAGCGCGACTGGCCCCATCGGGCCGGCCGCTGCAAGGACTTGAGGCACTGCATAGACGGTGAGGCCTGCGAGCGCTCCGCCCGCAAGCGGATCAAGGCGTAGCGAAGCTGCCACGAGGGGTAGAGCGAGCACGGTCACTATGCTCAACACCGCGGTGAAGGCGACCGCCGTCGCCACATCCTCGCTGTCGGCATCTATGGCCGGCGCCACCGCCGCGATAGCGGAATTGCCGCAGATCGCGTTTCCGCAGGCGACCAGCACCGCCATTCGGGCGGGCAGGCCGAAAATGCGGCCCAATAGGAAGCCCGCTGCGATCGCGCAGAGGACGGTCACGACGATCCCCGCCATCAGTGGCAGTCCGGCAGCAACGATGGTACGGAACCCGACCGTTGCTCCCATCAGGGCGACTGCGAATTCAAGGACCGATTTGGCGGTGTAGCGAACGCCAACCTCGAATTGCTGAGGTCGAGTCCAGAGCGTGCGGAGCAGCGCACCGAGCAGGATCGCCAGCACGATGCCTTCCAGCCAGCCATGCCCCGTGGCGATGATTTCCGCTCTCTCCAGGAGCGCAGCCGCCAGCGCAACGGCCGCGCAAAGCGCCAGGCCAGGCAACAGCGAGCGATCCGCGGAAGCCGTCATCCGGCGCGCCGTTCCGGCGCAGAAACCCTCTCGCTCTTCGCTGTCCGGTTCTCGACCATCCGGCGATGAAGATAGCGGATCTGGTCGGTGCCCGCGGTCGTGAACAGAAACGGTAGCAGCCCGTGCAGCAGGCACGCGATACCGCCCGCCACCATCCTCATACCGCAGCCACAGGCCACTCGCATGTGCTGGAAATAGGTCTCTCCGACGGAATCAAGATGATCGGTGAGTGGTTTGAACGGCACGTGTTCGATCTCCATGTCTGGTGAAGATCAATAGCTCACTAACGCGTCAATTTTGTCCCAAAGTTATTGCCATTCTCGGAATTATGTGAAATTTTATCCCACATATGAGCCAAGGATCAAAAATAGATGCGATAGACTGTCGCATATTGAGAGTCCTGCAGAGGGATGCCTCGTTGTCGATTCAGCAGAT
>DATEDR010000168.1:0-6215 GCA_035281605.1 Sphingobium sp. | reverse complement strand
GTCGTTCGCGCAGGATGCCGTAAGGTCAAAGCCCGCGGGCCAGCCGGTCAACATCGGCGCTCCGGCGCCGCGCGATGTGCCGTATCCGGGCGGGACGATCCGGCTGGAAGTCGATGCGAGCGACACGGTGCAGCGCATCTTTCGCGTCAGGGAGACGATTCCCGTCGCGGCGAGCGGCCTGACCACGCTGCTGATGCCGCAATGGCTGCCGGGCAATCATGCGCCGCGCGGGCAGATCGAAAAGCTGAGCGGCCTGACTTTCACAGCCGATGGCCGCCCGCTTGCGTGGAAGCGCGATCCGCTCAACGTCTACGGCTTTGTCGTCGATGTCCCGCAGGGCGCGCGGGAGATCGTCGCGTCCTTCCAGTTCCTGTCCGCTACCCAGTCCAACCAGGGGCGCGTCGTGGTCACGCCCAAGATGCTCAACATCCAGTGGGAAGCGGTCTCGCTCTATCCGGCCGGCTATTATACCCGGCAAATTCCGGTCCAGGCGACCGTCACCTATCCCGACGGCTGGCAGGCGGCCACCGCGCTCAGGGGCAGGAAGAGCGGATCGACCGTCGCCTATGACGTGATCGACTATGAGGCGCTGCAGGACTCCCCCATCTTCGCCGGCGCCCATTTCAAGACGGTGGACCTGGGCAAGAACGTCATGCTCAACATCGTCGCCGACGACGCCGACGAGTTGGACGCCAAGCCCGACCAGATCGCCAAGCACAAGAAGCTGGTCGACGAGGCCGGCGCGCTCTTCGGCGCCTATCATTTCGACCATTATGACTTCCTGCTCGCCATCACCGATGAAATGGGCGGCATCGGCCTCGAACATCACCGCAGCTCCGAAAATCAGGTGGAACCGGGCTATTTCAAGAAATGGGGCGAAAGCGAGGCGCTGCTCGACCGCAACCTCCTGCCGCACGAATTCACCCATAGCTGGGACGGCAAGTTCCGTCGTCCGGACCTTCTCTAGACGCCCGATTTCAACGTGCCGATGCAGGATAATCTGCTCTGGGTCTATGAAGGGCAGACGCAATTCTGGGGCTATGTGCTGGGCGCCCGCTCGGGCCTGTTCACCAAGCAGGAGACGCTCGACGCCTACGCCCATATCGCAGCCAAGCTCGACACGACCAAGGGCCGCGCATGGCGGCCGATGGAGGACACGACCCATGACCCCATCGTCTCCGCGCGCCGTCCCAAGGGCTGGTCGAGCTGGCAGCGGTCGGAGGATTATTACAATGAAGGGCTGATGATCTGGCTGGAGGCCGACGCGATCATCCGCCAGCAGACCAAGGGCGCCAAGGGACTCGACGATTTCGCCAGGGCTTTCTTCGGCATCAAGCCGGGCGACTGGGGCCAGGTCGTCTATGATCGCGATGAGTTGGTCCGCACCCTGAACGGCGTCGCGCCCTATGACTGGGCGGGCTTCTTCGGCAAATATGTCGACGACACGACGCGCGAGACGCCCAAGGGCGGCTTCACGCTGGGCGGCTACAGGCTGGCCTATGGCGACACGCCCAACAGCTATACAAAGGCGGCGGAGGGCAAGACGGTCGACCAGAGTTTCGGTGTCGGCCTGATCGTCAAGGCCGATGGCGAGATTTCCAACGTCGTCTGGGACAGTCCGGCGTTCAAGGCAGGGCTGGTCACCGGCGCGAAAATTGTCGCGATCAACGGCGATGAATATTCGGGCGATGTGTTCAAGGCCGCGTTGAAAGCGGCAAGGCCGATGCAGATCATCCTACGCCAGGACAAATACTATCGCACATTGACCCTCGCTTATTCGGGCGGGCTGCGCTATCCGCGCCTCGAAAAATCAGGAGAGGGTGACGGCAGCCTCGACCGGCTGCTCAGACCGAAAACATAATCACCCGAACGCCCACGCTTAGGAAAGCTTGTCATGAATATCGAACTGATCCCGGTCGGCGACGATCCGCCCAACAGCCTGAACGTCATCATCGAGGTTCCCGTCGGCGGCGAACCCGTGAAATACGAATTCGACAAGGCATCGGGCGCGCTGTTCGTGGATCGCATCCTGCACACCCCGATGCGCTATCCGGCCAATTACGGCTTCGTGCCCCACACCCTGTCGCCCGACGGCGACCCGCTCGACGCGCTTGTCATCGCCCGTTCGCCCTTCGTCCCCGGCTCGGTCGTCCGCGCGCGGCCGATCGCCGTGTTGAACCTGGAAGACGAAGCCGGCGGCGATGAAAAGCTGGTGTGCGTCCCGGACAACAAGACCTTCCCCTACTATAGCGACGTCGATGAAAAGGACGACCTGCCCGGCATCGTGATGGAGCAGATCGAGCATTTCTTCACCCACTATAAGGATCTCGAAAAGACCAAGTGGGTGCGGATCGGCACCTGGGGCGGCGCTGAAGACGCCCGCCGGATCACGCTGGAAGCGATCGAGCGCTACAAGGCAGACAAGAAGGCGGCGTAAGCCCGGCCTCGCGAAAAGAGGAAGGCCGCGCGGGACATCCTGCGCGGCCTTTTTTAGCAGGTCCGCTTTGGCCTGAGCGAGCTCTGGAACAGCGCCTGTCTTCAATTTCCCTCGGCCATGCACTCTGACAGCGCCGTCAGATCAACCGATCCGCCTCCAACGCAGCCGCCAGAGAATCGCGGCCGCGCGGCAGGCGCGCATGCAGACGGGCGTCGGCCTCCGCGAGCCGCTCCACCCCCAGCGTCAACTGCTCTTCGGGCAGGGTGAAGGGCAAGCGGACGAACCGCTCGAACGCCCCGCTAACGCCGAAGCGCGGCCCCGGCGCTATCCTGACGCCATGGCTTTCCGCCAGCGCCGCCAGCGCCGTCGCCTCCGCCCGCGGCAGCTCCGCCCAGAGCGACAGCCCGCCTGCCGGCGATTCGACGCGCCAGTGCGGCAGATGCCTGTCGATCGCCCCGATCAGATGGTCGCGTCGCGCGCGCAGCATGTCGGCACGCGCGCCCAGCCCCTCATCGGCTTCGATAAGCTGCGCGACGGCAAGCTGCTCCACCACCGGGCTCGCCATGTCCATCGTCGCGCGCAGCCGGCCAAGGGCGGCGATCGTCTGCGCGTCGGCGCGAATCCAGCCGACGCGCAGGCCGCCCCAGAAGATCTTGCTCGCCGATCCCATGGTGATCACCTGGCTTCCGGACGGATCATGGATCGCGACGGGCGGTGGCGCGGGAAAATCCAGCCCCATGGCCGCCATCGTCTCGTCGATGATCAGCGGCGTACGACTGCGCGCCGCCGCCTCCACCAGCGCCCGGCGCGTACCGGGGTCCATGCTGCGCCCGGTGGGATTGTGAAAGTCGGCGATGACATAGGCGAAGCGGGGCGATGTCTGGCGAAAGGCCGCGTCCATCGCGTCGATGTCCCAGCCCTCCGTCGGCAGGCCCACCGGCACCGGCACGACATGGGCGCGCTGCAGTGCCTGCACGACATTATGATAGGTCGGATGGTCGATCACCGCGCGGTCGCCCGGTCCGGTCAGCCATTGCAGCAGCAGGGCGAAGCCATGTTGCGCGCCGTTGGTGACGATGATCTGGTCCGGCGTGGTCGGACAGCCGCGCCGCTCGAACTGGGCAGCGATCGCGCGCCGCAGCAGCGGCAAGCCCAACGGATCATAGCCCAGATCGCCCAGGAAGGCCGGCAGCATCTCCACCGCCCCGCGCACGGCGCGGCCCACGCCGGGCGCCGCCGGCAGCGCCGCGTGGGTCCAGTTGAGGATGTTGCCGCTGGCCAGGGTGTTGATGTCCGGCAGGTCCGGTTCGACCCGGCCGGGCGGTAGCCGGGTCACGCTGCCCGATCCCTGCCGGCTTTCCAGATAGCCCTCGTCCCGCAAACGGTCGAACGCCGCGGCGATGGTCGTACGGCTGAGCCCGAGCGCGCCGGCAAGCTCCCGCTCGCCTGGCAGGCGAACGTTCAGGCCCACCCGTCCATCCAGCACAAGCATGCGCAGCGCCTGGGCGAGTTGGCGATAGGCCGGCTCGGCGCTGTCCTCGGCTCGCCACGCGCCCAGCAGGCGGAGCAGGGAAGGCGGCCGGATGGCTGAAGCGGACATGAGAATCAAATCCAGTTGGAGATCAATTCCGTCCCTTTAGGATCTCACGGCTCTTTATAAAAGGCCATTTATGCGGCTTCACCCCGCGATCAGCCGTATCGACGCGCTCGACACCCAACCACTGGCGCAGGGGCCGTCATAGGGCTGCTTTCGGTCGACCGGATCGGACAGGCCGCAGTCGATAGGCGCCGCGCCTTGCCCTTGGGCCGGCATCACCACCACCCCCAGCCATTTCTGGTCGTGGCTGCGGGAGCAGACATAGGTTCGCGCGCCTTCGGCCAGCCGGCCGATCTCCTGCGCTTCGGCAAAGGGCGCGGCGCGCACAGCCAGCCCCTTCGCCCCGACCCGCGCCGCCAGGCCCATCGCCCCACAGGCGTCCAGCCGGGGCCCGTCCTCGCCGATCGTCACCGGCCGGCTCAGCTTCGCTTCCAATCGCGTTTCGGGCATATCCTCGCGCGGGGCGCCGGCGATCGAACTGTTCGGCAATTGCTCGAGCACGTCGCTGCTGTCCGAGCAGGCCGGCAGCAGCAGAAACAGGAGAGCAAGGCCTCGCATTTGCGCCTGATAGACCCGCCCGCGCCCAAGCGAAAGCCGCCATGTTTCGCTTTAGTTTCTTGCGGTGCTTCCCTATATGCTCGTGCATGAGCCAGGAAAGTCAGAACAGCCCCAACACCAACAGTTACGGCGCCGACAGCATCAAGGTCCTCAAGGGCCTGGATGCGGTGCGCAAGCGGCCGGGCATGTATATCGGCGACACCGATGACGGTTCGGGCCTGCACCACATGGTGTTCGAGGTGTCGGACAATGCCATCGACGAGGCGCTGGCGGGTCATTGCGACCGCATCCTCATCACGCTCAATCCCGACGGTTCGGTCAGCGTGGAGGATAATGGCCGCGGCATCCCGACCGACATCCACAAGGAAGAAGGCGTCTCGGCGGCCGAGGTCATCATGACCCAGCTCCACGCGGGCGGCAAGTTCGAGAACACGTCCGACGACAATGCCTACAAGGTATCGGGCGGCCTGCACGGCGTGGGCGTTTCCGTGGTCAACGCGCTCAGCGAATTTCTCGACCTGCATATCTGGCGGGACGGCAAGGAGCATTATATGCGCTTTGCCTATGGCGACGCGGTCGCACCCTTGAAGGTCACCGGCGACGCACCCGAAGGGAAAAAGGGCACGCGCGTCACCTTCTTGCCCTCGATCGAAAAGATTCCCGGCGATGCCGGCACCTTCAAGAACCACACCGAATTCGATTTCGAGAAGCTCGAGCATCGCTATCGCGAACTGGCCTTCCTCAACAGCGGCGTACGCCTGTTCCTGGTCGACGCGCGGCATGAGGAGAAGAAGGAGATCGAGCTGTTCTATGAAGGCGGCATCGCGGCCTTCGTCAAATATCTCGACCGCAACAAGACGCCGCTCATGCCCGATCCGATCGCGATCTCGGGCACCCGCGACGAGGTCACGATCGACGTCGCGCTGGAGTGGAACGACTCCTATTATGAGAACGTCCTCTGCTTCACCAACAACATCCCGCAGCGGGACGGCGGCACCCATCTGGCCGCCTTCCGCGCGGCGCTGACCCGCACGCTCAACAATTATGCGGACAAGTCTGGCGCGCTGAAGAAGGAGAAGGTGAGCCTCACCGGCGAGGACATGCGCGAAGGGCTGACCGCGATCGTGTCGGTCAAGCTGCCCGATCCCAAATTCTCGTCCCAGACCAAGGACAAGCTGGTGTCGTCCGAAGTGCGCCAGCCGCTCGAAAGCCTGATGGCCGACAAGATGGCCGAATGGCTGGAAGAGAATCCGGCGAACGGCAAGCTGATCATCCAGAAGGTCATCGACGCCGCCGCCGCGCGCGAGGCGGCGAAGAAGGCGCGCGAACTGACCCGGCGCAAGGGCGTGATGGACATCGCCTCGCTGCCCGGCAAGCTCGCCGACTGCCAGGAACGCGACCCGGCCAAGTCCGAACTCTTCCTGGTCGAAGGTGATTCGGCCGGCGGTTCGGCCAAGCAGGGGCGCAACCGGCACAATCAGGCGATCCTGCCGTTGAAGGGCAAGATCCTGAACGTCGAGCGCGCGCGTTTCGACCGCATCATTTCGTCGAAGGAAGTCGGCACGCTTATCCAGGCGCTCGGCACCGGGATCCGCGACGAATTCACGCTCGAAAAGCTTCGCT
>DATEDR010000167.1:0-3982 GCA_035281605.1 Sphingobium sp. | reverse complement strand
ATTTCAGCTTCACCCCGGACAAGGACGGCGCGCCCGTCGCCAACCGCGTCGAACCGGGCAAGCGGCCGCTGTCGTCCATGTCGCCGACCATTGTCTATGACGGGAAAGGCATGCCCGTCTTCACCATCGGCGCGGCGGGCGGACGCACCATCATCATGCAGGTCGCCAAGGCGCTGATCGCGCATTTCGACTGGGGCCTGTCGGCGCAGGAGTCGATCGCGCAGGGCCTGCTCTTCTTCAACGCCGATGGGCTGATCCTGGAAAAGGGCAGCGCGCTGGAGGGGATGAAGGCGCCGCTCGAAGGCTGGGGCCACACGGTCACCATCGCACCGATGGGCGTCAAGGCCAACGCGGCCGAACGCGCCGCCGATGGCCGGTGGATCGGCGCGGCGGACCCTCGAAGCCCGGGCGTGTCGTTGCAGGAATAGCCCTGTCCCCGCGTCAGATGCCACGCCGGCAGGGCAAGATCAGCTTTCGAGCTTCAGCCCGACCACGTTGAAGGCGAAGGGAAAGCTCTTGTCCTTGGGTCCGACGATCAGGTCGACCTTCACCGTCTTGGCCGCCTTTATCAACTCATAGGGTTTCGCCGCGGGCAGCACTTCGATGCCGTCCTTGTTCTCGGCCATCCGCCCCTTCCACTCATGGGCCTTGCCGCCGTCGGCGCTCGCGGTGACATGGCAATCGGACAGGTCGCAGGTGAAGGGCGCGCCGACCAGCTTTACCGTCACCTGCGCGCCGCCCTCATCCATTGGCTGCACAAGCAGCACGGCGAACGTATCCTGCGCGGTCATCGTCGCAACGCTGTTGGCGCTGCCGATATAGGCCACCTTGGGCTTTCCGCCCTCGCCGCCCTCATATTTCCATTGCTGGCCGATCTGCTCCCGCTGCGTCGGCCCCTCCTTATCGGCGGGCGAGCAGCCCGCGAGCAGCCCCACCGTGGCCAGCATCATCAACCCGCGCATGGCGCTTTCTCCTTCTCGTTCCGTTTCGCTTACGGAAGGAAGAACGCAGGCAGGGCGGCAGGTTTCCCCTTCTCAGCTATACCGCGCGGCGGTCTGCCGGATCAGGGCGATCATGTTGGGGATGCCCTGCGTCCGGTTGGAACTTAGCTGGTTGCGAAGGTCGAACGGATCCAGCGCCCCTTCAATGTCGGCAGCGCCGATCGCCGCGGGCATCTTGTCCTGGACGGTCAGCAGCACAAGGGCGATGATCCCCTTGGTGATGGCGGCATTGCTGTCGGCCAGGAAATGCAGCCGTCCATCGTCCAGCACGGTGGGATAGACCCAGACCGCCGCCGAACAGCCGCGCACCAGCGTCGCGTCCGTCTTGAGCGCGTCCGGCATGGGCTCGAGCGACCGGCCCAGTTCAATGAGCAACCGGTAGCGGTCGTCCGCGTCCAGAAACTCATATTCCTCATAGAGATCGGCAAGGGCAGGCACTTGGGTCATATCAGCCATATAGGCACAAAAACCGCGCGCGAAAGCCGCTTTTCAGATGTCCACGCCCGCCGCGATCGCCTCCAGCTTGCGGATGCGCTCCTTGAGGTCGGCGACCTCGATCCGCGTCGCCGCGGAAGAAGACGCGCCCTCCCCCGGCCGCTGCGCCAGTTCGGCGCGCTTGAGGTCAAGCCAACCGTTCCAGCCGCGCAGGATCGTGCCGGCGATGATGGCCAACCCTGCCAGGCCCAGGCCGGCCAAGGTGAGTATCGAAAATGGGTCCTGCATTCGGGTCTCCCATCCAAACGGTATCGATGCGCCGCGCCCGCGCGGCCCGAAGGCCTTTCAGCGCAGCCTGTCGATCTCCTCGGCCAGGCGCGTGTTGCGGCTGGTATAATAGGTTTCGATGTCTGCAAGGCGCCGGTCGATGTCGCGGAACTTCGACCGCACGTCGCGGGTCGAGCGCGCCGGGTTGGACCGCACCCCCTGCCAGAATTTCTCGTCGTCGCGGTCGCTGTAAAGACCGAGCGGCTTGTTCTGGGCGAAATAGGCGGCGGCGAAATAGGCGATCAGCGACCATGGGAAGGCCCCCATCAGCGTCACGAGCACGGCGCCGACCCGAACCCAGACCACGTCGACCCCGGTATAGTCGGCGATGCCGGCGCATACGCCCATCCATTTGCCATTTTGCTTGTCGAGATAGAATTTGGTGCGGCGCGCGGTCATGTCAGCTCCTACGGTCGAATTCATAGCCCTCGTCCATCGAAGGACGGGCTGGACGGAAATCGGGATTGTCGGCGGCGATGATGCGCTCCACCGTCTGCAGCCTTTCTTCCAGCCGCCGGGCGAGCAGGTGCAGTTCATCGAGCAGCTTCTCGTCCTCGTCGGTGATCTTGGGCGCCTGCCGCCATTTGGTGACATAGTGCAGGATCAGCCAGGGCATGCCGATGAACAGCATGCCGACGATGATGATGGGCAGGAACACCTCCTCCATGGATCACCCTTCCCTGTTCATGCTGGCTTTCAGGGCAGCGAGTTCGGCATCGACCTTGTCCGCCGCCTTCAGCTCCGCAATCTCATCCTCCAGCGATTTGGGCTGCTGTCCAAGAGCCGCGGCATCGGCGCGCCCCTCGGCCATGTCGACGCGCCGCTCCAGCATGTCGAAGCGGGCAAAGGCCTCGTTCACCTTCTCGCCGGCATAGGCTTCGCGCAGCCGCAGACGGTTCTGCGCGCTTTCCATCCGCGTCACCAAGCTGTTCTGCCGCGTGCGAGCCTCCCGCAGCTTGGCCTGCAGCTTGGCGATATCCTCTTCGGACGCCTTGAGCGACTCGTCCAGCAGGTCGATTTCCTCGGACAGTTGTTCGGCCATGTCGGCGGCCTTCTGCTTTTCCACCAGCGCAGCCTTGGCCAGGTCCTCGCGGTCCTTGCTCAACGCCAATTGCGCCTTTTCGGTCCAGCTGTCCTGCAAGCCTTGCAGCTTGGCGATGTGGCGGCGCATCTCCTTCTGGTCGGCGATGGTCCGGGCGGCGGACGCGCGCACCTCGACCAGCGTCTCTTCCATTTCGAGGATGATCATGCGGATCATCTTTGCCGGGTCCTCCGCCCTGTCGAGCAGGTCGGTGACGTTGGCCGCGATGATGTCGCGGGTGCGGGAAAAGATACCCATCTGAACTTCACTCCTGATACGCCGCCGCTGCGTCTCCGGCGTTGCAGTAGCCGTGCCAAAATCACGCAAGGGCGGAAATCCGCCGATTTCCACCGTGGCGGCAGCAACAAAACATCTTATAACTTGCCGAAATGTGGTAAGTTTCACCATAAGTTGGTAATGGAAAAGAACACCCAGTTCATCGGCCAGGCGAGCGCCTTTCTGGACGCCGTGGAACAGGCCGGACGCGCGGCAGAACTCAACCGGCCCATCCTGGTCGTAGGCGAGCGCGGCACGGGCAAGGAACTGGTTGCGGAGCGCCTCCACCATCTCTCGCCCCGTTGGGACCAGCCGCTGATCATCATGAACTGCGCCGCATTGCCCGAGACGCTGATCGAGGCGGAGCTGTTCGGGCACGAGCAGGGCGCCTTCACCGGCGCCGCCCGCGCCCGCGCAGGCCGGTTCGAGGAAGGCGACGGCGGCACCCTGTTCCTGGACGAGCTAGGCACCTTGTCCATGGCGGCGCAGGAACGGCTGCTGCGCGTCATCGAATATGGCGAGGTCACCCGCATCGGCGCATCGCGGCCGATGACGGTCGACGTCCGCATCGTCGCCGCCACCAACGAAGACTTGCCCGCCGCGGCCGAGGCCGGACGGTTCCGCGCGGACCTGCTCGACCGGCTGAGTTTCGAAGTCATCACCCTTCCCCCGTTGCGCGCGCGCGAAGGCGACGCCGCGGTGCTGGCCGAGCATTTCGGCCGGCGCATGGCCGCAGAGATGGGCTGGCCGCAATGGCCGGGCTTTTCCCCGGCCTGCAGCGCGGAAATGGACGCCCATGGCTGGCCGGGCAATGTGCGCGAGCTGCGCAATGTCGTGGAGCGCGCCGTCTATCGCTGGAACG
>DATEDR010000166.1:0-2126 GCA_035281605.1 Sphingobium sp. | reverse complement strand
GGGCTGACCCCCAGCGCCCGTGCATGGACATCGACTGGCTCCCGCAAGCGAAAGCGTTGTTCGATCCGCTCCCGTAATTGCGCGACCAGCGCGACATGGCGCCCCCGCTCGGCCCCGGACGTGCCCTCCAGCCGCGAACGGCGCAGCGCGCGGACCATGATCGACAGCAGGCCCGCTTCCACCGCCGCCCGCTGGCCCGGCCCCGCCCAGCCCAGTTCCCGACCCATCTGGTCGAGCGCATCTTCGATCATCGTCCGGTCCTCCTCCAGCAACCCCACCGCATGGGCGCGGCGGAACAAGGGGGCGAGGTCGGGGTCCCGTTCGGAGAGATGGCGCAGATAGGTCTCGGCGATGGTCGTCACCTGCCCGCGCGATTCGTTATGCCAGGTAAAGCCGTGGACGATGCCCGCGGGCACGAGCAGCAGGCACGGGGCCTCGAACGTCACGCTCGCCTCCTCCGCCTGCATCGACCCGCCGCCCTGTGCGATCAGGATGATATGGTTCAGATCCTTGTGCACATGCGATCGGATCGTCCATTCGCTGGGGCGTGAGCGATCGTCCAGGCTTTCGACATGAACAAAGCCTTCGGCAACGGCGCGCTGTGGCTCTCCGTAGAGATAAAAATGCGGAAAAGCGGGCGTAGCGGTGGCATGTTTCACGGAATGGTCCGGTCTTCAAAATATGTTGAATAATCCATATAATGGGTTGGACCTGCCATGTCCATCGCCCCGGTGGCCGCGCATAGTCGGGCGATAATCGGGATCGTTGGAGAGGCGCTATGAAGACGCAGGTGGCCATCATTGGTGCGGGGCCGGCTGGCTTGCTACTGGGCCATTTGTTGCGGGCCGAAGGGCTGGATGTCGTGATCGTCGAGCGGGCCGCGCACGATTATGTGCTGGGCCGGATCCGCGCGGGCGTGCTGGAGCGGACCACGACCGATTTGATGGACCGGCTGGGGCTGGGCGCGCGCATGCATGCCGAAGGACTGCCGCATGACGGCTTTTTCCTGGCGGACGGCGAGCGGCTGATCCGCATCGACATCGCCGCGCTGACCGGCAAGCAGGTCATGGTCTATGGCCAGACCGAACTGACGCGCGACCTGATGGCGGCGGCGCCCGAACGCGGGCTGGAGATCGTCTATGAGGCC
The DNA here is from genome assembly GCA_035281605.1 of Sphingobium sp. Lineage (GTDB taxonomy): Bacteria > Pseudomonadota > Alphaproteobacteria > Sphingomonadales > Sphingomonadaceae > Sphingobium. The sequence goes on along the minus strand of DATEDR010000166.1, from coordinate 979 downwards.
GCCGATGTCGCGGTGCACGATATTGAGGGCGACGCGCCCTGTGTCACCTATGGCAAGGACGGCGCGGAGCATCGGATCGACGCGCAGTTCATCTGCGGTTGCGACGGCTATCACGGGCCTTCGCGTCGGGCGATCCCGGCATCGGTCGCGACTGGTTATGAGAAAGTCCATCCATTCGGCTGGCTGGGCATTCTGGCTGACGTGCCGCCGTGCAATCATGAACTCATCTACGCCAATCATGAACGCGGCTTTGCGCTTGCCTCTATGCGATCGGCGACGCGCAGCCGCTATTATATCCAGGTGCCGTTGGACGAACGGGTCGAAGACTGGCCCGACGACCGGCTGTGGGACGAACTGGCCGCGCGCCTTGGGCCAGAGGCGGCCGCGCACATCACGCGCGGCCCGGCGATCGAAAAGTCGATCGCGCCGCTGCGCTCCTTCGTGTTCGAACCGATGCGCCATGGCCGCTTGATGCTGGCGGGGGACAGCGCGCATATCGTGCCGCCGACGGGAGCCAAGGGGCTTAATCTCGCGGCTTCGGACGTCGCCTATTTGTCCGACGCGCTGATCCGCTATTTCAAGGGCAATGATGGCGATGCGGTGGCGGGCTATTCCGACAAGGCATTGGCACGGGTGTGGAAAGCGGAGCGTTTTTCGTGGCAGCTTACGCGCTTGATGCACCGCTTCCCTGATAATGACGCCTTCGATCGGCGGATGCAGTTGGCTGATCTCGATTACATCGCGTCATCGGAGGCGGCGCAGACGACGATCGCTGAAAATTATGTGGGATTGCCGCTATAGTATGGCATCGCGCCTTGCTAGCATGAGGTTTTGATGCCGTGTTGTTGCCCCCTAATGGTCTGACAGGCCCTCATGGGTTGAACGGTCGATAAATTCGCGCGGCGATCTGTAGCCGAGAGCCCGGTGCGGATGCACGCGATTATAATGATCGAGCCATCCTGGCAGTTGCTCGATGATA
>DATEDR010000165.1:0-3696 GCA_035281605.1 Sphingobium sp. | reverse complement strand
CCGCGCCCATATCAACCGCCAAATCGACCGTATTCCGCCCGGCTCCTATATGCTGGAAATCGCCAAGCGGGTCGCGGTGGGCACCTACAGCGACGGGTTCATCCATGCCGGGAACCTCGCCTATCTCTCGCTGATGACGCTGTTTCCCTTCTTCATCGTCGCGGCGGCGGTGGCGAGCGTCTTCGGCCGGTCGCAGGACGGGCTGGCGGCGGTGGGCGCCTTTCTGGAAACGGTGCCGCCGGGCGTCGCCGATGTGATCAAGCAGCCGATCATCGACGTGCTGACGGCGCGCACCGGGCCGCTGCTGTGGCTCGGCGGGATCGTCGGCCTGTGGACCGTCGGCAGCCTGATCGAAACGATCCGCGACATATTGCGCCGCGCCTACGGGACGAAGAGCACGCGCCCCTTCTGGCATTATCGCCTGACCGCGATCGGCATCACCCTGGTCAGCGTCTTCGCGGTGATGTTCGCTTTTTCGCTGCAGGTCGTTATCACCGGCGTCGACCAGTTCCTGCACCAGATCCTGCCCTTCGCCGACGACGCCATGCGCATCGTAGCCGTGACCCGGCTGGCGCCGATGGTGATCCTGTGCTTCGCGCTTTATTATCTCTATTTCTCGCTCACGCCCAGCGCCTACAAGGATAAATGCTTTCCCAAACTGCCCGGCGCGATCGCGACGGCGCTATGGTGGTATGGCGTCACGATGCTGCTTCCGCCCACGCTGTCGCTGCTCGGCGGTTACGATGCGACCTATGGCAGCCTGGCGGGCGTGATGATCACGCTCATTTTTTTCTTCCTCGTCGGGCTTGGCGTGGTAATTGGCGCGGAACTCAATGCGGCGCTCGCTGAATTTCCCGAAGAGGAACTGGAACGGATCGCGCCGGAAAGCAAAGGGAACGGGACGACAGAATGACGGGCTTGATGGCGGGAAAGCGTGGGCTCATCATGGGCCTGGCGAACGACAAGTCGCTGGCATGGGGAATTTCCAAGGCGTTGCGTGCGCAGGGTGCCGAACTGGCCTTCGCCTATCAGGGTGAAGCGCTGGCGAAGCGGGTGCGCCCGCTGGCGGAGGAATTGGGCTCGGACTTCCTGATCGACTGCGACGTCTCCGACATGGCCAAGCTCGACGCCGCTTTCGATGAGATCGGGGCGCGCTGGGGCAAGCTCGACTTCGTCGTTCACGCCATCGGCTTTTCGGACAAGAACGAGCTGCGCGGCAAATATGTCGACACCAGCCTCGAAAATTTCCTGCTGACGATGAACATTTCCGCCTACAGCTTCGTCGCCGTGGCCAAGCGCGCGCGCGCCTTGATGGCCGAAGGCGGAAGCCTGCTGACGCTGTCCTATTATGGCGCTGAAAAGGTCATCCCCCATTATAACGTGATGGGCGTGGCCAAGGCGGCGCTGGAAACCAGCGTCAAATATCTGGCGATGGACTTGGGCCCGGAAAATATCCGCGTCAATGCCATCTCGGCCGGTCCTATAAAGACGCTGGCGGCAAGCGGCATCGGTGATTTCCGCTACATCATGAAGTGGAACGAGCTGAACAGCCCGCTTCGCCGCAACGTGACGATCGAGGATGTCGGCGGCGCGGGACTCTATCTCCTCTCCGATCTCGCTTCGGGCGTGACCGGCGAGGTCCATCATGTCGACGCAGGGTATAATGTCATCGGCATGAAGGCGGAGGACGCCCCCGACATCGCCCTCGACAAGGGCTGATCGGGCACAAGAGGGCAGGGCATGAGCTTCAACACATTCGGCCGCGTCTTTCGCTTTTCGACCTGGGGCGAAAGCCATGGGCCGGCCATCGGCGCGGTCGTCGACGGTTGTCCTCCGGGCTTGACCCTGAGCGAAGCCGACATTCAGCCGCTGCTCGACAAGCGCAAGCCCGGCACGTCGAAGTTCACGACCCAGCGTCGGGAGCCTGACGCGGTCCGCATCCTCTCCGGCGTGTTCGAGGGCAAGACCACCGGCACTCCGATCAGTCTGATGATCGAGAACATGGACCAGCGGTCGAAGGATTATTCGGAGGTCGCCAAGGCCTACCGCCCCGGCCATGCCGACTATGCCTATGACGCCAAATACGGTTTTCGCGACTATCGCGGCGGAGGCCGGTCCTCCGCGCGCGAAACGGCCAGCCGCGTGGCTGCGGGTGCCGTCGCCCGCCTCGTCCTTCCTGACGTCGACATATTCGCCTATGTCAGCGAGATCGGCGGCGATGCCATTGACTTCACCCGATTCGATGCGGGCGAGATCGACAACAACCCCTTCTTCTGTCCCGATGCGGAAGCCGCCAAACGCTGGGAGGTGCTGGTGGATCAGGCGCGGCTGGACGGCTCCTCGCTCGGCGCGGTGGTCGAATGCGTCGCGAGCGGCGTTCCCGCCGGCTGGGGCGCGCCACTCTACGCCAAGCTCGACAGCGAACTCGCCGCCGCCATGATGAGCATCAACGCGGTCAAGGGGGTGGAGATTGGCGACGGCTTTGCCGCCGCCCGCCTGCGCGGCGAGCAGAATGCCGATCCTATGCGTCCGGGCGAGGATGGCACGCCGCTGTTCCTGGCGAATCACGCCGGTGGCATTGCCGGCGGCATCTCTACTGGCCAGCCGATCAAGCTGCGCGTGGCGTTCAAACCCACGAGTTCGATATTGGTCCCGGTAGAAACCGTGACGCGCGAGGGCGACGCATCGGACATCGTCACCAAGGGGCGCCACGATCCGTGCGTGGGAATCAGGGGCGTGCCCGTCGTGGAGGCCATGATGGCGCTGGTGCTCGCAGACCAGAAATTGCTTCATCGCGCACAGTGCGGCGGCGCCTGACGGGCTGAACCGAGCCGATCATCGGGTAGACGCGGGATTTGGGCGAGACGACTCGCCTGATCTGGGTTACCATCTTCCCCACAGATCGCCCGCGGGAGGGCGAGCGGCAGTGCGTAAGCGTGGGGAGCGTCAGCATGCTTAGCATGGATTGACGGTCAAAACGTCCCCTAAAGCCGCGAACACGGGCCAGTCATGTTTTCATGGCTGGCCCATTTTCTTTGGAGGTTAAACCGCAGCACTGGAAAGTGAAGTGGAGGATATTTGCTGTTTCCACATTTTTCTTGAAATTAGTTAGCTAAGCAATTGTAAAAGACCGGGCGATCATTGCTCTGAGGGGCGCCAACTGGCATGGGCGGGCAATGGCACGCATTGGCCTCCTGGGCGGCTCGTTCAATCCGGCGCATGGCGGGCATAGGGCGATATCGCTGTTCGCGGCGGATGCGCTGGCGCTCGACGAGGTGTGGTGGCTCGTGTCCCCCGGCAATCCTCTGAAGCCGCGGGCGGGCATGGCATCTCTCCCTGCAAGGCTCGCCCGCGCCCGCCGCATGGCGCGGCGCGCCCCGATCCGTGCCACCGCGATCGAACGGCAGATGGGGACGCGCTTCACCATCGACACGGTGAAGGCGCTCCGCCGGCGCTTCGCCCGGCATGAGTTCATCTGGCTGATGGGCGCGGACAATCTCGCCCAGTTCGGTCAGTGGAGGGATTGGCGCGGCATCGCGCGGCAAATGCCCATTGCCGTTATCGCCCGGCCCGGTTATGATGAAGCCGCCCGTGGCTCTGCGGTCATGGGCTGGCTGCGGCGTTTCGTCCGGCCCGCGCGCCAGAGTGCAGACTGGACGGATTGGAGACCGCCGGCGCTTGTGCTTCTGCGCTTTC
>DATEDR010000164.1:0-9414 GCA_035281605.1 Sphingobium sp. | reverse complement strand
GTTGTCCGTACTCCACTGCCAGATGGCGGCAGTGTAACCGGGCGCCCGGCTGCCGGCGTGGTAGACGATATTATGTTCGATGAGCGCGCCGTCCGTGCCGCGCGGCACGATGCCGTCGCCGCCGACATCCGCCACATAATTGTCGCGGATGACGACTTTGCGGCTGGGGAACCAGTTGCCGGTCGTCACCTGGTCGCTGATGCCCGCGATCCCCGAACGATCGACCCGCCAGACGATGTTCCGTTCGATGCGAAGATCATGGAAGCGGGTGGGGATGCTGGAGCCGATCGCGCGGAAGACGATGCCGCCATTATCCTTGCGGTCATTGGTGCCGCGCACGTCATGGACATAGAGGTCGGTGATGCGGATTCCGCGCGTGACGCCTCTGTTCTCGGCAGATACGAGGACGCCGAAGCGGGGCGCCGGGACAGGGCCGTCGTTCGTCACCTCCAGCCCGCTGATGGTCACGTGGTCCGCGTTCAGTACCGCCACGGCATGGGGCGAGACGCCGCCGGCCTCGATGCGCGGGCGGGGACCGTCCCCTGTCGCGGCGATCACGATGGGGGCGCCGGCCTTGCCGGATCGGGTGAGGGTGAGCGGCTCCTTCCATGTCGAGCCCGCCGCCAGCAGCACCTGGTCGCCGGGCTGAAGCGGAACGTCGTGCAGGCGTGCGATCGAGCGCCAGGGCCGATCGCCGGACGTTCCGCTGAAGCCGTCATCGCCGCTGAGTGAGTTCACATAATAGGTTTCCGCCCTGGCGGCGGAGAGCAGCGCGGTGGGCGGCAGGACGGTCAGGAAAAGAGCTGTCGCCAGCGATTTGAGCATGCAGCCTCTGCGAAGGGGTTGGTCCTGTCGCTTAGGTAAGGATGGTTGAATGGAAGGTGAAGAGGAGGGATTTTCGCGTAGGATTTGATCGACCCGGTCAGGAGCAGCCGCGGGAGGCCCGGAAAGTTGTACAAAGGTAAACCAGAGTTCGCCATAACAATTATCAGTGGTAAAATCATGAGGGCGGTTGCTTTTCAGTCTTGACGGCTGTCTGCCGTTCTGGAAGTTTCCTTTACGGAAAGCTAGACCCGCTTCGGTAAAGAATGTTTTCAGACGCGGTGACCGCGTATCTGCCTATTCTTCTGATGTATTTTCTTAATAGTTAATAATATCAAGAATATAGAATATTAATTTATTCATTATTGCCGTAAAACTGGCGATTATTAAGTCGTCACGGGTGAATATGTCTCACGAATAATATGGAAAGAGTTTTTGGGCTGGTTGCGCAAGCCGCCCGGTGGGTTCCTGCGTCCGGTCGAGTTAGGTCAAGCGCGAAAGGGCGAGCACGTTCCTGGGAGAGCATCATGCCGGTAGAGAAACGCCTCGAACCTAAACGCTATTCGGCCTCGCTCCTGTCCGCGATGGAGGCCGTCTCCGGAGGCCGGCTTTCCGGATCGGGCGAACGCATGCGGGTGCCACGGGAAGCGCAGGCGGATGGCCGCGAGCAGCGCGGCTTTCCTCAATGATTTAGAGCGGTGATCTGATTGAATCAGATCACCGCTCTAAATCATTTGTTGAATGCGATTTCTTCACCAGCGATCGGCTCCGATCGCTTGGAAATCGCTTCAGCCGGCGACCCGCGCCGCGATCGTCGCGGGCGAGGAGTGAGGAGAGGACCTGATCGTTTAGGGCGCTGCGTTGAATCGGACGTGGGTCGCGCGCTCCAAATTTTGTTGTCGCATCGTTTTTGCGCAAAACCGGTGCCCACTTTTGCGCACGATACTCCAGAAGAGAAGGATCGTTATGACCAGAGTCGCTATCGTTACAGGTGGAACGCGGGGGATTGGCGAGGCGGTCAGCCTGGCGCTGAAGGACATGGGCTTCACGGTCGCGGCCAACTATGCGGGCAACGAGGAAAAGGCCCGGGTGTTCGCCGACAGGACAGGTATTGCGGTCTTCAAATGGGATGTGGGCGACCATCAGTCCTGCCTGGACGGGTACGCAGCCGTTTCGGAACAATTGGGTCCGGTCGACATCGTCATCAATAATGCCGGCATCACTCGGGACGGCGTCCTGGCGAAGATGAATTTCGACGATTGGAACGAAGTGATCCGGATCAACCTGGGCGGCTGTTTCAACATGGCGAAGGCGGCCTTTGGCGGCATGCGTGAGCGGGGCTGGGGCCGGATCGTCAATATCGGATCGATCAACGGGCAGGCCGGCCAATATGGCCAGGTCAATTATGCCGCCGCCAAGTCCGGCATCCACGGCTTCACCAAGGCGCTGGCGCAGGAGGGCGCGAAATTCGGGGTGACGGTGAACGCGATCGCCCCGGGCTATGTCGATACCGACATGGTATCCGCCGTGCCGCCGCCGGTGCTGGAAAAGATCGTCGCGAAAATTCCGGTCGGCCGTCTGGGCCAGGCGCAGGAGATCGCCCGCGGCGTTGCCTTCCTGTGCAGCGACGAGGCGGGTTTCATCACCGGCAGCACGCTGTCGATCAATGGCGGGCAGCATATGTACTGAATTCACGGTTCCCCCGTGCGACCCGGAGGCTCTTTTCTTCAAAGAGTTTCCCCCTCGGGCCGGCTCCTCCAGGCCGGCCCGTTTTTTTATCTTCGCGGCAGCCGATCGGGGGGGGCGACAGGTGCAAAGGCCCGGTCGGTCATTGGTTCCGAAGGCGCGATATGCTATCCAATAAGGCAGTCACGACGCCTCCCGGCGCAGGACCATTGCCCAAGCCGGGGGCGCAGACGGAACCTCGCTCCCATGCGAGCAAGGAGGGTGCCATGACGATTTCAGCAAAGCTGCGCGGTTATATGGACCTGTGCGGCACCAGATATGACGAGATAGCGCACGAGCCCGTTGCCGAAATGGCGAGAGCGGCAGAAGCGGCGCATGTGCCAGGCCGGCAAGTTGCGAAGGGCGTGCTGGTCGAAGGACGAGATGGCTATATGCTGGCGGTCGTTCCCGCCTCCAGGCAGGTGGGCTTCGGCTTTCTGAAACAATGGCTGTCGGAGGATGTGGCGCTGGCGGAGGAGGCGAGCGCCACGGCGCTGTTCCCCGACTGCGCGCCTGGCGCGATCCCGCCGGTCGGCGCGGCCTATGGGATAAGAACGCTGGTCGACGACGCCATGCTGGGCGACGAGGACGTTTATTTCGAAGGCGGCGATCACAGAACGCTGGTGCATATGAATGCGGAGAATTGGCGGCGCTTGCAGACCGGCGCCAGTCATTGCGCCTTCAGCATCTGAAAGACCTTCGTTGGAAATGCGCGCAGAGCGCATTCGGGCGGCACCGGCCTACTCCCCTTGGCGGGAGCGGGCCGGCGGGGCAATCCGCCGGGCGCGCATTTTCATACAGACTCTGAAACCCTTTCCAGTTGCCCGGGCTCAGCCGTGACAGACGGTGAGGCCGGCGCCCGCCGCTTGCGCGCGTGGGGCGCGCAAGGCATTGTGGTTGCATGGAAGAATATCTCAGTCGCCTGGCCGTCGCGCTCGCGATCGGGGTGTTGGTCGGCCTCGAAAGAGGGTGGCACAGCCGCGAGGAACAGCAGGACGGGAAACGGGCGGCGGGGCTGCGGACCTTCGCGCTGTCGGGCCTGCTGGGCGGCGTGTTCGGCGCGCTGGTGCCGCTGACGGGGCCGCTGCTGCTGGGGTTCGGCTTTCTGGGCTTTGCCGGCCTGTTCGGGATATTCCACTGGATCGAGGCAAAGGCGACGCAGGATGTCGGCGGGACGACCGTCATCGCCGGACTGCTGACCTTCATCCTGGGCGCCTATGCGGTGCTGGGCGACCTGCAGATCGCGGCGGCGGTGACGGTCGCGATGACGGTGATCCTGGCGCTGCGGGAGCCGTTGCACAAATGGGTGGCGGCGCTGCGCTGGGAGGAAATCCGCGCGGTGCTGGTGCTGCTCGCCATGACCTTCCTGCTGCTGCCGTTGCTGCCCGACCGCGCGATCGATCCATGGGGATCGATCAATCCGGCGGAGATCTGGCTGCTGGCCATCATGATCGCCGCGATTTCCTTTGGCGGCTATGTGGCGGTGCGGTTGTTCGGGGACCGGCTGGGCATCGTGATGGCGGCGGTGACGGGCGGGCTGGCATCGTCGACCGCCGTCACCCTGACCCTCGCCAAGCTGAGCAAGGAACAGAAGGAATCCGACCGCCTGCTGGCCGGCGCGATCCTGATCGCCGGGGTCGTGATGGTCGCGCGGGTCTGCGTGGTCGCGTCGCTGCTCAACCGCGCGCTGCTGCTGCCGCTGCTGTGGCCGCTCGCCGCCATGGGGCTGGTGATGGCGGCGACCGCCGGGCTGCTGCTGTTCCGGCGGACGGACGGCACCCATCCGGGCATTGCGATCACCAACCCGCTTGAACTCGGCACGACGATCAAGCTGGCCGCGACCATCGCCGTCGTCATGTTCGCCGCCGAAATCGTTCAGGACATGGCGGGCAAGACGGGGCTGCTGGCGGTGGCAGCGCTGTCGGGGATTGCCGATGTGGACGCCATCACCATTTCCATGGCGCGCCAGGGCCACCGGGCGATTGACACGGCGGTCCAGGCGATCGCGGTCGCGGTCGGCGTCAACACGCTGGTCAAGGCGGCGATGGCGGGGTGGCTTGGCGGGGTGAGGCTGGGCGCCTATGTCGCCATGGGAAGCGTGGCGGGGCTGGTCGCCGCTGGCGCGACGCTGCTGGCGCGGTAGGACGATTGGACGCTGATCGGCCCACGCAAATATGCTATGGAAGGCGACCGTCGACCGACTCTCGATCTGGAGAATGGCGATGAAAAGGATCGTGCGTCCGCTTATCCTCGCGCCGGCCGCTGCCATGCTGATGAGTGTTCATTCGGCCGCGGAACAGCGATATTCGCCCGAACTGCTGACATCCCTTGACCCGACCAACTGGGCCCGCAACCTGTGCGGCGGGAAAGGCGCGGCCAATGCGATGCGCGCCAGGCTGGCCCTGGCTGCCTCCGTCGTGCAGGCGGCGCCGCCGGGACGCGCGACGCTGCTTTCCGATCTCGGCTCCATCCACGTCCCGATCACCACCGCCAGCCCCGAGGCGCAGCGATTTTTCGATCAGGGCATGGCGTTCGCCTATGGCTTCAACCATGCAGGCGCCATCGCGTCCTTCCGCGAGGCCCAGCGACTGGACCCCGATTGCGCGCTGTGTTTCTGGGGCGAGGCACTGGCCCATGGACCGAACATCAACGCGCCGATGGACCCGGCGAGCAATGCGCGGGCGGTCGGCCTCGCCCGCTATGCGCAATGGCTGGCGCGAAAGGGAACGCCCGTCGAACAGGCGCTGACGGCGGCGATGATGAACCGCTATTCGCCCGATGCGGGCGCGGATCGAGCGGCGCTGGACGCGGCCTATGCCGATGCCATGCTGAACGTCGCGGCGGCTCATCCGGCGGATGACGATGTCAGCCTGCTCGCGGCGGAGGCGGCGATGGACACCCGGCCGTGGGATTATTGGCAGGCCGACCGGCGAACCGCGCAGCCGCGATTGGGCGATGCGGTGCGGCTGGTCGAAACGGTGCTGGCGCGCAATCCGGACCATCCCCAAGCCGCGCATCTCTACATCCACCTGATGGAGAATGGGCCCGACCCGAAACGCGCGGAAGCGGCCGCCGATCGGCTGGCGGCGCCGCTTGCTCCCAGGGCCGGGCACCTGGTCCACATGCCCGCGCACATCCATTATCGGCTGGGGCGGTGGCAGGATTCCCTGCGCGTCAACATCGCGGCGGCGCGGGCCGACGAGGAATGGATCAAAAGCAGCGGCGACCGGGGCATGGTCCGCTACGGCTATTATCCGCACAATGTCCATTTCATCGTCACGTCCGCGCAGATGGCCGGCGACATGGGCACCGCCATCAGCGAGGCGGGCAGGCTGAGCCGGATCCTCGACCCTGGGACCAGCGCGAAGATCGGCTGGATTCAGGCGATCAACGCCGCGCCCTATTTTGCCGCCACGCAGTTTGCCACGCCGCAGCAGATATTGGCGATGCCCGCGCCCGACGCGCGGCTGCCCTATGCCCTGGGCATGCGGCATTATGCGCGCGCGATCGCCCGGGCGCAGCAGCGGGACCGGGCCGGGTTCGACACGGAAATCGGGCAGTTGCGGGCGCTGCGCGAGGGCGGCGCGGTGCAGGCGATGATCGATCAGGGCGTGCCGGCGCGCGACCTGCTGCAGCTTGCCGAACAGGTGGCGCGTGCTCGCTGGGCCGCCGCTGGAGGGCGCTTGGGCGAGGCGGAGCGGCTGTATCGCGCGGCGATCGCGATCGAGGAGCGGATCCCCTATATGGAGCCGCCCTATTGGTATTATCCGGTGCAGCAATCGCTGGGCGCGGTGCTGTATCGGCAGCGCCGATATGACGAGGCGGCGCACGCGTTCATGACGGCGTTGCAGCGCGCGCCCAACAATGGATGGGCGCTGTACGGCGTGGCGTCGGCTCATCGGGCGCTGGGGCGGGGGGCCGAGGCGGCGGCGGCCGACGCGGCGCTCAAGCGCGCGTGGATGGGCGACCCGCGCTGGCTGCGGATGGACCGGCTGTAGGCGCTTGCCCATAGCGGCTCTCTATGAAAGCCGCCCTGATCCGCCTATGGCGGAGGCATGCAGACGCGTCTGGTCGAATATTTTCTGGCATTGGAGCGGGAGGGGCATTTCGCGCGGGCTGCGGCGGCGTGCCATGTCTCGCAGCCCACGCTTTCGGCGGGCGTTGCCGCGCTTGAGGCGCAGCTCGGCAAGCGGCTGATCCGGCGCGATCGCAAATATGCCGGGCTGACGGAGGAAGGGGAAGCGATCCTGCCCTGGGCGCGGCAGCTGGTCGCCGCCGCCGATGCGCTGGGCAAGGCGGCCGCGACGGCGCGCGGGCCGTTGCGCGGCGAATTGCGGCTGGGCGCGATACCGGCGGCGATGCCGGCGATCGGATGCCTGGCCGAAGCCATGCTGGCGCGGCATCCGGGGCTGAATATCTCGGTGCGCGCGCTGACGTCGCGCCAGATCGAGCGGTATCTGGCCGCGTTCGAGCTGGATGCGGGCGTCACCTATCTGGATTTCGAGCCGCCCGCCCATGCGCTGTCGGTGCCGCTCTATATGGAGCGGTCGATGCTGGTCAGCGCCGAAGGGGGGGTGGCCGTGCCCGATCCGCTCGACTGGGCGGACCTGGCGAGCCTGCCGCTGTGCCTGCTGCACCAGGGGATGCAGAACCGGCGGATATTGGACGCGCGCCTGGCCGAGCGGGGGCTTGTGCTGCGGCCGTTGGTGATGGCGGACAGCTATGTGGCGCTGCTGGGGCTGGTGCAGCAGGGGCGGCTATGTTCGATCCTGCCGGACAGCCATGCCTCGCTGCTGAAAGGGTTGGAATGGGCGCGGTTCCAGACGCTGCCGGAAATGGGGCCGGGGAGCCGCGTCGGCGTCATCGTGTCGGACAGCGCGCCGATGGGGCCGCTGGCGCAAGCGGTGCTGGGGGTCGCGCGCAGCCTGCGCCTGCCGTCGGGATTTCACCCGGTCTCATAGACTTTCTCTATCAGATATGCCCGAGTCCAATTTGACCGCTCGCCCGGAAAGGCGCAGTCTACGCGCGAAATTTCGCCGGGACGGGCAGGATAATGATAGACGTTTTCATCGAGGATTGGACCAGGCGGCATGGCGCATCGCGCGATCAGCTGCTGCCGCTGCTGCATGCGGTGCAGGAGGAAGCGGGGCATATCGATGACACGGTCGTCCCTGCGATCGCGAAGGCGCTGAACCTGTCGCGCGCCGACGTCCATGGCGTCGTCACCTTCTACCATGATTTCCGCCGTTCGATGCCGGGGCGCCATGTCGTGAAACTGTGCCGGGCGGAAAGCTGCCAGGCGCGGGGCGGCGCCGCGATCGAGGCGGAGGCCGCGCGGCGGCTGGGCGTTGCGATGGGAGAAACGCGCGCCGATGGGCAGGTCAGCCTGGAGCATGTCTATTGCCTGGGCCTGTGCGCGATCGGCCCCAATGCACTGGTCGACGGCCGGCCGGTGGCACGGATCGACGGCGCGGCGCTGGACCGAATCGCGGCGGAGGTGGCGGCATGAGCCGGATATATATCAGCCGCGACATGGCATCGGTCGCGCTGGGCGCGGACGACGTGGCGCGTGCGTTTGCCGATGCCGGCTGTGACGTCATCCGCACCGGATCGCGCGGGCAGTTCGACATCGAACCGCTGGTCGAGGTGGAGACGGCGGAAGGGCGCATCGGCTATGGCCCAGTGGCCCCAGGCGAGGTGGCGGCGGTGCTGGACGGAAGCCATGCCAACCGGCTCGGCGCTGTCGAGGCGTTGCCCTTCTTCGCGGGGCAGCAGCGTTTCACCTTCGCCCGCTGCGGCATCGTGGATCCGCTGAGCCTGGCCGACTATGCCGCCCATGATGGGTGGAAAGGCCTGGAAGCAGCGCGCAAGCAGGCGCCGCAGCAGGTGGTCGACGCGGTCAAGGCGTCGGGGCTGCGCGGGCGCGGCGGCGCGGGCTTCCCGACGGGGATCAAGTGGCAGACGGTGCTGGACGCGCCCGCCGCGCCCAAGTTCATCGTCTGCAATGCCGACGAGGGCGACAGCGGCACCTTCGCCGACCGCATGCTGATGGAGGGCGACCCCTATTGCCTGATCGAGGGCATGGCGATCGCGGCCCATGCCGTCGGCGCGACCCATGGTTATATCTATATCCGGTCGGAATATCCGTTCGCGATCGCGACGATGCGCGCGGCGATCGACGCGTCGGCCCATCTGGTCGCGCCCTTCACGCTGGAGGTGCGCGAGGGCGCGGGATCCTATGTCTGCGGCGAGGAGACGGCGCTGCTCGACAGCATCGAGGGCAAGCGCGGGCAGGTGCGCGCCAAGCCGCCGCTGCCCGCCATCCAGGGGCTGTTCGGCCAGCCGACGGTCATCAACAATGTCCTGTCGCTGGCGGCCGTGCCTTTCATTTTGGCGGAAGGGGCGGATGCCTATGCCGCGGTCGGTTTCGGCCGGTCGCGCGGCACCATGCCGGTGCAACTGGCGGGCAATGTGAAGCATGGCGGCCTGTATGAAATCGGTTTCGGCATTACGCTGGGCGAACTGGTGAACGACATCGGCGGAGGCACGGCCAGCGGAAGGCCGGTGCGCGCGGTGCAGGTCGGAGGACCGCTGGGCGCCTATTTCCCGCCGAGCATGTTCCATCTGCCCTTCGACTATGAAGCCTTTGCGCAGGCTGGGGGGCTGATCGGCCATGCCGGGATCACGGTTTTCGACGACAGCGTCGACATGGCGCATATGGCGCGCTTCGCCATGGAATTCTGCGCGGCGGAAAGCTGCGGCAAATGCACCCCCTGCCGGATCGGATCCACGCGCGACGTGGAGATTATGGACCGGATCATCACGGCGCGCGACAGGCCGCCTGCGATGGCCGAGCCGACGGCTGGA
>DATEDR010000163.1:0-2485 GCA_035281605.1 Sphingobium sp. | reverse complement strand
TCAGCCGCAAGGATTTCGAGACGTCGATCGAACGCAAGGTCGACATATTGATCCCGTTCGACCTGCGCGTCGCGGCCCAGTCGGCCAAGCTCGGCAAGACGCTGGCCGAAACCGCCAAGGGCAGCAAGGTCGGCGCCGCCTGCATCACGCTGATGGAAGCGGTCGTCGGTGCAGCGGACGATGTCGAGGATGACGGCAAGCCGGCGAAGAAGAAGGGCGATTCCCTGCTGGGCAAGATCGGCGACCTCAAGTCCATGATCCCGGCCCGTCGCAAGGACAAGGCCACGGCATAAGCATTGAAGCCGGTCGCGGCCGCTAGACGGCGCCGCGATCTCATCGGAACGGGCGATCACATGGGCAATATCTTCCTGCTGGCAATGCTGATGCTGACCCTGCTGGGTCTGGTCGCGATGGCCTTTGCGGGTCCCTCGGCCGAAAAGGCGAGCAAACGCCGTGTCGCGCTGATCCGCGAGCGGCATAGCGGCTCCGCCGACGCGCTGATGGAAGCGCGGATGCGCAAGGCGATCTCGAACCGGCAGCCGGGCAGCGAGATGAGCATGCTCGTGTCCCTGGTGCCCAATCCCGAAAATCTGGCGAAGCGTATCCGCATGACCGGCAAGAAATGGACGGTCAGCCAGTATATGACCGCCTGCGCCGTCATCTTCCTGATACTGTGCGCGCTGATGTTCATCCGCGGATGGCCGCCGCTGCTGGCGATCATGGTCAGCCTGGCGGCCGGCCTTGCCCTGCCCCACATGTGGGTCGGGCGCCTCATCACCAAGCGGGTGATGTCCTTCAACGCCAAGTTTCCCGACGCGCTGGAGTTGCTGACGCGCGGCCTGCGATCGGGCCTGCCGATCACCGAGACGCTGGGCGTCGTCGCAAACGAAGTGCCGGGGCCGGTGGGCGAGGAATTCAAGCTGATCACCGAGCGTATCAAGATCGGCAAGACGATGGATCAGGCGCTGCAGGAAACCGCCGATCGCCTCGGCACGCCGGAATTCCAGTTCTTTGTCATCAGCCTGGCGATCCAGCGGGAAACGGGCGGCAACCTGGCCGAAACCCTGTCCAATCTGGCTACCGTGCTGCGCCAGCGCGCGCAGATGAAGCTGAAGATCCGCGCCATGTCGTCGGAATCCAAGGCATCGGCCTATATCATCGGCGCCCTGCCCTTCCTGGTCTTCGCGCTGATCACCTACATCAACTTCACCTATATGAGCCCCTTCTTCACGCCTGATCCGGCGGGCCTGTTCGGCCTGTCGCTGATGCAGCTGATCGGAGTGGGCGGCATGTGCTGGATGGGCATCGGCGTCTTCATCATGGCGCAGATGATCAACTTCGAAATCTGATGGGAAGGAGATAGACATGGAATCCGCTCCCGTCCCCGCCGGCACGCTGTTCGGCATGAGCGCGACCGATTTCGGCACGCTGCTGGCCGCGCTGGCGACCATGGCGATGCTGTTCGCGCTCTACACGGTGATGACCGTGCGCGATCCGATGGCAAAGCGCGTCAAGGCGCTGAACGAACGGCGCGAGCAGCTGAAGGCGGGCATCACCGCCTCCACCGCGCGGCGCCGCGCCAAGCTGGTGAAGAAGAACCAGGCGACCGATCAGATGCGGTCCTTCCTGTCCAGCCTGAAGGTGCTGCAGGACGACCAGCTGAAGGACGCCCAGACCAAGCTGGCGCAGGCCGGCATCCGGTCGAAGGACTGGGCCGTCGCGGTGATCTTCGGCCGGATGGTGCTGCCCATCGTCATCGGTGGCACGGCCGCGCTGCTGATCTATGGCGTGGACATGTTCCCCGACTGGAGCTTCTTCAAGAAGTTCATGGCCTTTGCCGGCGCGCTGCTGCTGTCCTACAAGGCGCCCGACCTGTTCATCGACAACAAGATCGCCAAGCGCTCCGCCGCGATCCGCAAGGGCTTGCCCGATGCGCTCGACCTGCTGGTGATCTGCGCCGAGGCGGGCCTGACCGTGGACGCCGCCTTCAGCCGCGTTTCGAAGGAACTGGGCAAGGCCTATCCGGAACTGGGCGACGAGTTCCAGCTGGCCGCGATCGAACTCAGCTTCCTGACCGAGCGGCGCATGGCGTTCGAGAATCTGGCGAACCGCGTGAAGCTGGATTCGATCAAGGGCGTGGTCACGACCATGATCCAGACCGAGAAATATGGCACGCCGCTGGCGTCCGCCCTGCGCGTGCTATCGGCCGAATTCCGCCACGAACGCATGATGCGCGCGGAGGAAAAGGCCGCCCGCCTGCCCGCGATCATGACGGTGCCGCTGATCCTGTTCATCCTGCCGACGCTGTTCGTCGTCATTCTAGGCCCTGCGGCCTGCTCGATCAGCAACGCTTTCTGAGCGATACGCTGCCATGGCAGCCGACGTTAAAAGGGGAGCGAAGGGGGCGATGAAAATCGTCCCCTTCGTTTATTTCGCCCCTGTCGAAGACCCGGCCCGGTCGCATCGGCTCGGCTGCTCCAGGCTG
>DATEDR010000162.1:0-8523 GCA_035281605.1 Sphingobium sp. | reverse complement strand
GGCTTGGTGTAGCGCGGATAGTCGCGGGAAAAGGCGCGGGCGACGGCGAGCGCCCCTGCCGTATGACCGCTGGGGAAGGACCGCAGGTCCGCGCCGCGGGAATGGCCGGCGGACATATGATAGGTGCCGTCCTTCAACTGTTCGTCTGGACGGGTGCGGTCGATATTGTTCTTTCCCAATTCCTTGAATGCGATGGCGATGACATGGGCGAGTGCCATGCGAATCGCCGCGCGTTGCAGCGGCGGCGTCCGGGTGAGCGTTCCTCCGATCAGCAAGGCGGCGGAGATCGCCAGCAAAGGCGGTTCGTCACCCAGATTGCCCAACTTTCCCAGCTTTCGGACAGCCGGCTTCTGCAAGATGGGGCGCATCTTCTCGATGATCCGGACGTCGATGCGTTCCGGCAGGGACAGCTTTTCGACCTGCTGTTCGGGGAGCCGTTGGGACCGGGGCATGGGCGCTGCTCTCATCGCTTGGTTCATGCCGGAGAGACGCGTGACGGGAGCGGCTGTTCCGAAAGCCGGACTGACTGTGGCTTCTTCATCTTGTGCAGTGCAAAAATTTTGCTTGCGGGGGCCCAGGATCAGTGCCAGCTTACGCCCGTCGAGGCAGGGACGCTTCGGTAGATAGGCCGGAGCCCGCCGACGACGGTGGACACCGGTTCCCGATCCGGGAAGGGTCGGTTGGCAATTTGGCAATGACGCCGCTTGGGCAGGTCCGCAACGACCTTCGCCCTGGCGGCTTTTTTTTCGCCTTGGCCGCGGAGGCGCGCCGGAAGAGCGGGACGCGGTGCGGCCCGCTTCCGATGACGCGCGCTTCGAACAGGGCAATCCCGGCGGAGAGACGTCGGCAAGGGCATGGTCCAAAAAGAACCGGAGAGGATGCCTGACTGGCCGGGACATCAGGCATGAGAAGGGGGTTTTATGAAGACGATATATTTTCTGCTATCTGCATCGGCGCTGGGCGCCATCGCAACGCCGGCGCTGTCACAGGGCGTGGCGTTCAAGCCGATCATCGACGCTCGCCTCCGATATGAGCGGGTGGAGCAGGATGGCCCGCCACCCCTGATCGAGGACCGGCAGGCCGATGCCGTGACCATCCGCATGCGCGCGGGGGGCGAACTGTCGACGGGACCCTTGGCGTTCCTGGCCGAAGCGGAAGGAACGCTGGCGATCAACGAGGACTATAATAGCGGCGTCAATGGAAAGACGCTGTATCCGGTCGTGGCCGACCCGGAAAATGTTGAGCTCAACCGCGTCCAGCTGCAATATCGTACCAAGCCGCTGATCGTGACTCTGGGCCGCCAGCGGATCAACCTGGACGATCAGCGTTTCGTCGGATCCGTCGCCTGGCGGCAGAATGAGCAGACCTTCGACGCGGTACGCATCGAATATATGGGCGTTAAGAACCTCAAGATCGACCTTAGCTACGCGATGTCCGCCCGGACCATCTGGGGCGTCGATGGCGGCAGGTTCGGATCGACGAGCCGGCCAACGCGTATCGACGGGGACAATCTCTTCGCCAACATCTCCTACAAGATGAAGTTCGGGACGGTAACCGGCTTTGCCTATCTGGTCGACCAGGATGAACCGGTCGCGGCCCTGCTGCGGAACAGCAGCCAAACCTATGGCGCCCGTCTCGCAGGGGCGGTCCCGATCGGCAAGGGGGTGAAGCTCGGCTACCTCGTCAGCTATGCGCGTCAAAGCGATTATGCCGGGAACCCGGTGGATTATGCCGCGGACTTCGCGACGGCGGAGCTGGGATTGGACATCGCGGCATTCAGGCTGACGGCTGGATATGAACTGTTGGGGTCGGACGGCGACGCGCGCGGCGTAGCCGCCGGCTTCGCTTTTCAGACGCCCTTCGCCACGCTGCACAAGTTCAACGGCTGGGCCGACAAATTCCTCACGACCCCTGCGACCGGTATTCAGGACTATTATGCGGGCATCGCCTACACCCTGCCTCGGCTGGGCAAGATGGGACCACTGGTCGCTTCCCTTGCCGCTCATCGCTTCAGCAGCGACCGGCTCTCGATCCATTATGGCGACGAATATAATGCGCAGATCACGCTTAAGATCGATAAGCATCTGAGCGCGCTGGTAAAATATGCCGCTTATGATCGGCAGGGCATTGCCAGCTACGCCGGGGATGCCGACACAAGGAAATTCTGGGCCCAGCTCGACTACGCGCTCTGACACAAGCTCAGTCCAGGGGGGCTGGCGACCCCCCTGGCGATCGAAAGCTGGAACATCTCCCCCATTCTATAAGTTTCACTCTCCAGACCGATGGAGGAGCGTCACGATGGGCAAGGGCATTTTGCTTTGGTTGCTGGGCGTTCCCATCCCCATCATCATCATTCTGTGGCTTCTATTCCGCTGATGCGCGATTGACGGCAAGCCTGCTTCGCCGCTAAGGCCCCATCAAGTCGGGGAGTAGCGCAGCCTGGTAGCGCATCTGCTTTGGGAGCAGAGGGTCGCAGGTTCGAATCCTGTCTCCCCGACCATTTTCAAAAATGATTTATTTTCAGTGACTCGCAGGAAATTCTGTAACGATCTGAGTAGCAAGTTCTGTAGCAACTCCGTCGCGCCTTAAAATGCGGGGACAAGCTGTTTGTTATGGTTGCGCCATTCCGCATACGCCATTTTGTTATGGACCACACAATAGGCAGTGCCCCTATAGGACTTTCCGCGCCGATTCACGGCGAGGAGAAAGTTCAATGACGCGTCGAGGACTTGGCGGCGAATTTCGCGTCATCGGTCGGAGATAATAGCGCTCCCAGGGCGACTCTTCGCGTCATGGAAAATGCCAACACCCTGACGGAAGCCAGGATCGCGCTTGACTTGATGCGAGACAACCGCTGGCCTCTGCCGAAAGTGGTTCCAAGCTACATTTGGTATATGTCACCAGCGCTCAGTTGCGTCACCGATCGGCTGAAGGCCGGATTAGGTCAAAGCTCAGCTTCTTGTGATCGTGAAACCTGGGTTCGTGCAGACAACCGGAATTCGTGCAGAATCCGAAGCGGTGAGACCCCGAGGGAAATGTTGATCTGCCCCCATCGAGTGGACCGATTGGTTTGTTAGTGGATTATGCTCACCGCCGCTATACCCGGGCGGAGGTGCAGCGAGGCGGAACCGGAGGCCGGATATAGTGCGCCTCGGCAGAGGCTGTACCTTGTCCAAAATGAAGGCTAGTCTTTGAAAGAAATGGTGGACGCACTAGGGCTCGAACCTAGGACCCGCTGATTAAGAGTCAGCTGCTCTACCAACTGAGCTATGCGTCCACACCGGCTTTTGGCTGGCCCCGATCGGGGTGTCGCCTTGGCGTGGCCGGGCGGTTAGCATTATCCTCCAGCTTTGCAAACAGGAATTTGCTTCGCTGCACGAATTTTTGCCGAGTGGCGGATTTACGCCCAATTTCCGCGACGAGGGGTGCTCCTCCGGCCCGACCGTTCGATGGCCATGATGATGCCTACGCACAACATCACCGTCAGCATCGAGGAGCCGCCATAGGACATGAAGGGCAGGGGAATGCCCACCACGGGGGCAAGGCCCATCACCATCATCAGGTTGATCGCGACATAGAAGAATATGGTCGTCGTCAGCCCCGCCGCCACCAGCCGGGCATATTTGTCCTTTGCGCGCAACGATACGCCGATGCCCCAGCGGAACAGCAGGAGGAAGGCGCCGATCAGGAAAATGCCGCCGACAAGCCCCCACTCCTCCGCCATCGTCGCGAAAACAAAGTCGGTATGCCCTTCCGGCAGATAGTCGAGATGGCTCTGCGTGCCCTTCAGGAACCCTTTGCCCCATATGCCGCCCGATCCGATGGCGATCTTCGACTGGCTGATATGATAGCCGGCGCCCAGCGGATCGCTTTCCGGATCCATGAAGATGAGGACGCGCTTCTGCTGATAATCGTGGAGGAAGCTGAATGCGATCGGGATGATGGCAGCGCCCGCCAACCCCGATCCTACGAACAGCCGCAAGGGCAAGCCGGCGAGGAACATGACGGTGACACCACCGGCAGCGATCATCGTGGCGGTGCCCAGGTCGGGCTGGACCAGCACCAGCGCCCAGGGGACGCCGATCAGGACCAGCGCCGGCCATATGGCGTTCCAGCGCCTTATCTCGCCGACGGGGAGCAGGGCATAGAAGCGGGCGACGGCCAGGACGATGATCGGCTTCATGAACTCAGACGGTTGCAACTGCATGAAGCCGAGATTTATCCACCGCTGGCTGCCCCCAGCGACCCCCCCGATCAATTCGACGAGGACCAGCGAGAGAAGCACCGCGCCATAGGCTGGGAAGGCGAACCGGGCGAACAATTCCAGCGGGATGCGGCTCAACACGAGAGCCATGCCGGAAAAGATCACGAAGCGGACTGCCTGGTTGAGCGCCCAGGGTGTGATGCTTCCGGCTGCCGCGCTGTACAGCACGAGCGTGCCGAAGCCGGCTATGGCTAGCAGGATGCCGATGACCCGCCAGGGAAATTCGGTCAGAGGCTCGGGGACAATGCTCATCGGGCAGCGACCGGGCTCGACCCGGGCGGGGGCGGCGCGTCGTCCGCTTCAGATTGTGCGGAGCTTGTGTTGGCTGCCGCGGCATTCGTGGCGTTGGTCGCTTCCGTCGCGTTGGCGGCTTCGACGGCAGGCGCCTCGCCCTTCTGAATCGCCTTGGCGAGACGAAATGCGGCCATCTGGCGGGTAAGGCGCTCCGCTGGCGGCCCGCCCCAGGTCTTTTCCAGCGTCTCCAGCTTTTCCATGGCCTTCGCCTGATCGAACAGGTAGGTCAGGGTGTCGGCCGCGATCATGGGCGCGTCTTCGTTGCGGTTCATATGGCCGCCATGTTCGATGATGCAGGCGATCGCGAAGCGCGGATTGTCGAAAGGGGCAAAGCCCTGGAACAGCGCATGGTCGCGCAGCTTGAAGGGGAGGGACGAGTTACCCCTGACGCCGCCAGCGCGCTCCGACATGGTGATGCGCCGAACCTGCGCGGTGCCGGTCTTGCCCGCCATCATTATGCCGGGAATGTTGATCCGCGCCGCGCCGCCAGTGCCGCCGCCGTTGACGACCGCGCTCATGGCGTCGCGGATCGTCACCAGATGCTGTTCCGCCACGCCGACGGGGACGGGCGCGGGCCGGCGCGCGCCGAACATGAAGTTCGGCATCAACTGTCGCCCGGTTGCCAGCCGGGCCGCCATGACAGCCATCTGGAGCGGATTGATGAGCATGTAACCCTGGCCGATGGTCGCGTTTACGGTGTCGTAAACCTGCCATTTCTGTCCATATTTCTGAAGTTTCCATGCAGGGTCGGGCACCGTGCCGTAACTCTGGCTCGGAAAAGGCAGGGCGAATTTCTGGCCCATGCCGACGCGTCGGGCCATGCTGGCGATCCGGTCCATGCCGATCCGCTGTGCCATCTGATAGAAATAGATGTCGCAGCTCTGCGCGATTCCGGTACGCATGTTGACGGATCCATGGCCGCGCCGCTTGTGGCAGTGGAAGAGAGTATTGCCGACACGGATCGCGCCGGCGCAGTTTACCGTTTCGGACGGCTGGATCCCGCCCTCCAGCAGCGCCAGCGCCACCATCGGTTTGACGGTCGATCCCGGCGGGTAGAGGCCCTGCAGCGTCTTGTTACGCAAGGGGACGTGATCGTCCTTCGACAGCATTTCCCATTCCAGATGGCCGATGCCGTCGGAAAAGCTGTTGGGATCGAAACTGGGCATCGACGCCATGGTGAGGACATCGCCATTATGGCAATCGATCACCACCACAGAGCCGCTCTGCGTCGCCAATCGCCGCCCCGCATATTCCTGCAGGCCCGCGTCGATGGTGAGCTTGATTGGGTTGCCGGGCGTGTCCGGGCGGGTGGTCAGTTCCCGCACTATCTTGCCGCGCGCCGTCACTTCTACCCGCTTGGCGCCCGGCTTGCCTGTGAGTTCGCGGTCGAACGACTTTTCAAGGCCGTCCTTCCCGACCTTGAACCCCGGCGTGATCAGCAGCGGGTCCTTGCGCTCTTCATAATCCTTGGCGGAGGCCGCGCCGACGTAGCCCAGAAGATGGCCGACCGTCGCGCCAGCGGGATAATAACGCGAAAATCCCTGGCTGGGCGCGACGCCTGGCAAGTCGGGTAGGCGGACGCTGACGGCGGCGAACTGATCGTAGGTCAGCTTTTCCGCCACTTGGACGGGCCGAAAGCCGGCGGACTTGTCCAGGTCGGTCTTGATCCGGTCGACATCCTCGGGCGTGAGCGCCAGCAAGTGGGTGAGGCTGCGGATCGTCCCGTCCGGATCGGTCACCCGCTCCGGGATCAGGTCGACGCGAAAATCGGTGCGGTTGTTCGCGAGCGGCTTGCCATTCCGGTCGAGAATCCATCCGCGCCGGGGCGGAATGAGCGTCAGGTTGACGCGATTGCTTTCCGACAGGACATTATATTTCTCGTTTTCGGCAACGCTGATCCAGGCCATGCGGCCGATCAGCAGTGCGCCGACGCCGGCCTGCAACCCGCCGACCACCATCGCTCGGCGGGTGAAGGTAAAGGACAGGGCAGCTTCGTTGACGGTCTTCCGCTTGAACTTGGGCAGCTTCATGCCATCACGCGCCAGCGGTCGACACGGGCGCATTGCCGCACCACGAAGGGAAAGAGCAGGATCGTCCAGACCATTTGCGGCGCGACCAGTTGCGGGTTGATGTCTCCTCCGCCGGTGATGCGCGCGAAGAACACCCCGCCGGCGACGCAGAAGATAATGGCAGCGGCGGCGATTAGCCAGTCCTGCCGATAGCTGCGCCAGAGCATGCGATGTTCGACGGCGTCGATGCCGATCAGCGTCACGGTCCACAGGAACATGGCGGAACCGATCGGCTGTCCGCTCATGATGTCGTCGAACAGACCGAGGGGCAGGCCGATCCAGGTACGCCACAATTCGGGGCGCAGCAGCCGCCATGTCAGCAGCAGCAGCAGGCCGAAGGGCGGCATCACCGGGGCCTGGGCGATAACCGGCAAGATCGTGATCGCCGATCCCAGCATCACGGTAATGATCGGGGTTCCGATCAGCCGAAAGCGCGACGGGTGACGGCCCAGGCGAGAGACATAAGGAAGATGCGGGTCGATCATGGGGCGGTGGCGTTGCCGGCGATTTCCGGCGCCGCAAGGTCCGGACCAGCCGCAGGTTCGCTCCGTGTCACGGCCTCTTCGAAGGACCGTTCGACCACGACGGCGTCGACCTTGGACGGGTTGGCGAGCGGCACGCCATAGGCGATCTCGCCCTCGATCCGGACCACTACGGCCACCGGAATATTGGGCTGGTAGATGCCGCCGACCCCGGACGTGACCAATATGTCGCCCGGGCTGAAGGGATTGCGCCCCGCCGCCAAGGAGCGGATTTCCAGCGTGCCGTCGCCAAGTCCGGTGGAGATGGCGGGCACGCTGTCGGCCGCGCGGCGGATCGGCACGATATTGCTGCTGTCGGTCAGCAGCAGCACTTCGGACGTATTGGGCGTCGTTGTATGGATGCGGCCGATCAACCCTTCGGGCGCGCGCACGGGCATGCCGGGCCTGACGCCTTGCCAGCGGCCGGCATTCAACCGAGCGAAACGCCGCGAACTGCTCGAGGAAGACGAGATCAAGCGCGCGGTTAGCAACTCGCTCTGATCCTCGTCCACCAGCTTCAGTAGTTTCTTGAGGCGCGCATTTTCCTGCGCCACGGCCTTGGCTTCGATGATGCGGTTCCGGTCGGCTTCGACCTGCCGGCGCAGCGCGACATTTTGCGATCCCGCGCGCCAATAGGCGGCCAGTACCTCGTCGATCGAACTGACGCCGCTCACCATGTTGCGCAGACCCAGCGAGGCGGGGCGCGTGATTTCGGACGTTCCCGTGCGGATCGCCGCGAAGCCGGTCGGATCGAATATCGCGACGATCACCAGCAGCAGGCCGACCGCAGCGCCGGTCATCGCCACCACATAGCTGGCGAACAGGCTATATTGCGCCTTCCGGTTGTGGCCGGGACGTCGGCTGGGTGGCCGCGCCATCCTGTCGTCCCCCTGGCCTTAAACGGTCTGCAATACGCCTCGGAAGATCGGATCTTCCATTGCTCGCCCGGTTCCGATCGCCACGCAGGTCAGCGGATCCTCGGCGATGGTGACGGGCAGGCCGGTCTCGTCGCGCAATTCGTCATCCAGCCCTTTGAGCAGCGCGCCACCGCCGGTTAGCACGATGCCCTGATCGACGATGTCCGCCGCGAGTTCGGGCGCCGTGTTCTCCAGCGCGATGCGCACGCCTTCGACAATGGTGCTGATCGGCTCGGCCAGCGCGTCGGCGATCTGGCCCTGGTTGATCGAGATTTCCTTGGGCACGCCATTCACCAAGTCGCGCCCCTTGATGTGGATCGTTTCGCCCACGCCATCCTCGGGCGGTTGCGCCACGCCGAACTGCTTCTTGATGCGCTCGGCGGTGGCTTCGCCGATGAGCAGATTATGGTGCCGGCGGACGCAGGACACGATCGCTTCGTCCATCTTGTCGCCGCCGA
>DATEDR010000161.1:0-2240 GCA_035281605.1 Sphingobium sp. | reverse complement strand
CGTCTGCCGCGCAAGGCCAGCACAGGCTTTTGCGCCAAATCCATTCGCCGCCGTCATGGTTCATGGTGGCCGGCCCAAAACCATAACAGGTGCCATGCCCGACGTAATCTTTCCCGGACCCGAAGGTCGCCTCGAAGGCCGCTTCAGCCCCCCGCCTCGCCCCCGCGCGCCGGTCGCCATGATCCTGCACCCGCACCCGCAGGGCGGCGGGACGATGAACGACCGCATCACCCAGGCGCTCTACAAGACTTTCGTGAAGCGGGGCTTCGCGACGCTGCGGTTCAACTTCCGGGGCGTGGGCCGCAGCCAGGGCACGTTCGACAACGGCATCGGCGAGCTTTCCGATGCCGCCGCCGCGCTTGATTGGGTGCAAAGCTTCCATCCCGAAGCGCAGACCACCTGGATCGCGGGTTTTTCCTTCGGCGCCTGGATCGGCATGCAGTTGCTGATGCGCCGCCCGGAAATCCGCGGCTTCATCTCCGTCGCGCCGCCGGCCAACATGTATGATTTCTCGTTCCTCGCGCCCTGCCCCTCTTCGGGCATCATCGTGCAGGGGACGGCGGACGAAGTGGTCACGGCCAGCGCCGTCCAGAAACTGGTCGACAAGCTGCGCACGCAGAAGGGCATCACCATCCATCATGACGAAATTCGTGGCGCGAACCACTTTTTCGAGCATGAACTGGAGCAGTTGATGAAGTCGGTCGACAATTATCTCGACATGCGCCTATCGCCGGATTCACCGATCCGCTGATCCGGGCATTAGCGATCGAAAGGGCTGGGGCTGCCGCTCGGCGGCCCCTTTTGCTTTTATACGCTCGTGAAGCTGCGCTTTGTTCGGCCCAGCAAATATCGACTTGGCGGTAGGCGGAATGGCCGTTAGCGGCGGCTTCCGATGAGTGCCGAGAAAACCGACGTCCGCCTGATCTGGAGCCGCTATTACAGCGCCTTCGTGCCTGCCCCGCCCGGCCCCGGATTCGTAGACCGATTGAAGGCGGCAAGCGGCGCGATCGGCGGCATCGCGATCACCGGCCTTCTCTGCGGCCTCATGCTCGGCAACGGCATTGCCCACCCGCTGCTGGTCGCACCGATGGGCGCTTCGGCCGTGCTGCTCTTCGCCGTTCCCGCAAGCCCGCTCGCCCAGCCCTGGCCGGTACTTGGCGGCAATGTCATCTCTGCTTTGGTCGGCATCACCATCGCGCGGCTCTTCCCCGATCCCACTGTCGCCGCCGCCGTCGCCGTGGGCGCGGCAATCGCCGTGATGTCGATGCTGCGCTGCCTCCATCCGCCCGGCGGCGCGGTCGCGCTTTCGGCGGTCCTGGGCGCGAGCGGGCAAGCCGCGCCCGACTATATGTTCGCGCTGGTGCCGGTCGGGATGAATACGGCGCTGCTGTTGGTTGTCGCCATCCTGTTCCATCGGATCGCCGGGCACAGCTATCCGCATGTCGCGCCCAAGACGCCGAACGTCCACGGCACTTCGGATCCCGCCCCGCTGCTGCGCAGTCCGTCCGAACAGGATGTGGAGGAGGCGCTCAACGCCTATGGGGACGCGCTGGACATCGATGCGGCGGACCTCCAGGCGGTGCTGCATGATGCGGAGGTCCGTGCCGCCGAGCGCGTCCATGGCGACTTGACCTGCGGCGAGATCATGTCGCGCGACGTCATCGCCATTCGCCAAAGCCAGCCGGTGAGCGACGCCCAGACGCTGCTGCATGATCGCCGCCTGCTGTCCCTGCCCGTTATCGACGATGCCGGGCGGGTGCGTGGCCTGGTGGGTCCGCTCGACCTTGCGCGGCCAGGGAGCAATGTGGGCGATATCGCGTCGGAGCCGCTGCTCGTGTCCGCCGACACGCCGGTCGCCCAATTGCTGCGCCCGCTGACCAGCGGCGCCCGTCGCGAAGCCATCGTCGTGGATCAGGACCGAATGCTGCGCGGGCTGGTCACGCAAACCGACCTGCTGGCCGCCGTCGCGCTGCACGCCTGATCAGCGGCCCGCCTGCTCCAGCGCCGCGACGTCTGGCCCTGGGATCGCTGAAATCACGACATTGGCGAACATCACCAATCCGGCTATGATCATCAGCGTGCCGCGCTTGCGATCACCCTTTTTCATGATCGCGTAGATGCCGCCGCCGGTGAGGAGAAGTCCCGCCAGCATCAGGATGGAAAGAATTGTGCCTGCCATGAAGCAGGCCATAAGCGTCAGGCTGGACTGTGGCAATTGCCCGGCTCTGTCCCTAAGAGGC
>DATEDR010000160.1:0-3144 GCA_035281605.1 Sphingobium sp. | reverse complement strand
GACGACGGCCGCCTGACCGACGGCCAGGGACGGACCGTCGACTTCACCAACACGATCATCATCCTGACCTCCAACCTCGGCTCGCAATATCTCGCGTCATTGGGCGAGGACGAAAATCCGACCAATGTCGAGGCGCAGGTGATGGAGGTGGTGCGCGGCCATTTCCGGCCGGAGTTCCTTAACCGCCTGGACGAGATCATCCTGTTCCACCGCCTGTCGGCCAGCCACATGGGGCCGATCGTCGATATCCAGGTTCAGCGCCTGCAAAAGCTGCTCGAGGATCGCAAGATCCGGCTGGAGCTGACGGATGCCGCCCGCGCCTGGCTCGGCCGGGTCGGCTATGACCCGGTATATGGCGCGCGGCCGCTGAAGCGCGCGGTCCAGAAATATCTGCAGGACCCGCTGGCCGACGAGATCCTGGCCGGACGAGTCCCAGATGGGTCGACGGTGAAGGTGGATGAGGGCGACGGCGGGCTGGTCATCCAGCCCGCCTGACGCACGAATTAATTGCCGCTGGAGCCGCCGGAGCGCGCCATGCCTTCGACCATGTCGCGCGTTTCGCGATTGGCGGATTCCGACGCGGCAGCCCACTGCGCATTGGTGCGGCAAACTCGTTTCTTGCCGATCAAGGAACCTGTTTCCGCGATGCGCTGGCATTTGATGTAGGCCGGGTCGGAGGAGTCTAATCCCTTGTTATATTCCGCGATTTCGCTGGAGGACATCTTGCTTGGGGATTTCGCCGAATCCGACGCCTGAGCCTGGACGGGCAGGAGCGTCACCAGGACTGAAATGGATGCAACCTTGAAACCGCGCATAGCCGACTCCTGGATTTAGAACGCCCTAATTGCTGCTGTTGACCGGCGCCCGGCGCATCGCCTCGAGCGTGTCGGCGGCATTTTCATTGCCCTTCGCCGACGCTTCCTTCCACTGCTGGTTGGTGCGGCAGACCCGCAGCTTTTTGACCAGAGAGCCCATCACCTCCGTCTTGCGGCAGGTGATGTAGTAGGGATGCGACCGCTCAATGTCGGCGTTGTATGCCTTGATCTCGGTCGGGGTCATTTCCGACGGCATGCGGCTGGGCGGCTGCTTCTCACCGGCGCCAAGGGCGGGGGCGGCAAGGGCCAGGCTCAGCACCGCAGCTATCATTACTCGCATGCTTGGGGCTCCTTCGAATGAATTGATGCGCCGATAACCGACCTCTTGTCCGAACTAACCGATATTTCATAACGAAAATCAACTTGCGATGAACAAGGTGGCGGTCATTCTCCCTTGCTAGCGCTGTATCCGGCACCGTCCGACGCCTCATAATATTGCGCAATGATCTGCTGCTCCCGTTCCGTCAGGTGCGGATTCCAAACGTCGAAAATCAGGACGGAGCGAAGCTCGCCGCTGTCATTCCAAGCCTCATGCTCGATCGTGTCGTCGAACGCGAACGGCTTGCCTTCGATCCATGGCCGGGTCTCACCGCCGACGCGGAAGCCGCAACCATCCGGAACGATCAGGGGCAAATGAATGATCGCGCGGGTGTTGGTGACGCCGGTGTGGGGCGGAATGCGGGTATGCGGTTTCAGCATGGAGAAGAAGGCGCTAGGCGCCCGGCCGGGGATATGGGACTGCGGCAGAGCTGCCAGGGTCTTGGCAGTGATCGGGCAGCGGTCGAGCACCGGCCGGTTGGGCTCGCCATATTCCCAGAGGAAGATTGCCCCCCAATCGAGGCTGTTGTCGAGATCCGACCATTTCGTTTCGCCGATGCCCGATTCCATCCGGACATAGGGCCGCAGCGCCTCGCCCGGGTTCTTGAGCAGTTCGGCCAATTCGCCGCGGATGGCATCGGTTGCCGCCGAAAGTTCGGCAAACCAGGGAAAATGCTTTTCATCGAAGAATTCGTCGGCCGGCAGGAAGGGATAGCAGAGGCCGTGGCATTCGTTGACATAGACCCGCCGCTGCCCAAGCGCCGCATCGACAAATGCCTTGGCCCGGCGCGTTTCGGTTTCGTCTAGTTTTGTTTGCAGGGGCGCAAGGGCAGTGTCGACCGAACCGCGAATTATGGTGACCGCGCCAGCCGCGAATTGGGCGCCCCGCTGAAGCGATTCTGCCATCGGCCCGCTCCACGGACGCAGCGGTTCCGCCAAGGCCAGGGCAGCGTTCCACGCCTCGAACGCGGGGCCATTTTCGTTGCGCCGTTGGTGAAGCTCAGCCTTGCGCATCCAGGCGACGAGGTCGCGGCGGTCGATGTCGAGCGCACGTTCCAGCGCGCTGAGCTCAGCTTCATCACTGCCGGCGCCGCGATGGGCCGACGCCAGGTTGCGCAGCAGCGCGCCCGAATGAGGATCGGCCGCGATGGCTCGCTCGAATGCCTGGGCGGCAGCTTTGAAGTCGCCCTGGCGCAGCGCGTTCATGCCCTGGCTGTTGTACGCGGCGGCCTGCTGGACGGTTTGTGACATTCCGTTTGCTTGCCAGCGGGCGGGGCGGACGGCAAGGTCGGGCAATGACGGAAAGCGCCGCGAGCATTGTCGCCGACCCCGAATGGCTGGCGCATCGCTATGATGAACAGGCAGACGCTTTCCATTACCGTCGCGTGAGCCGGGCGCGGCACGCCGAAGTCCCCTTCGCGATCGACGATTACCTCGGCAAAGAGCCCAATGCGGTCGTCATTCCGCGGGAGGAAGCGGCACGGCAACTCGGCGACCAGGCCCCACTCCATTTCGTCTTCCATTCGGCCTTCTGCGCGTCGACCATGCTGGTTCGCGCACTGGACCGGTCTGGCAGCGCGATGGGCATCTCCGAGCCGGTGATGCTCAATGATATGGCCGGCTGGCGAAAGCGCGGGGCCGACGTCCGCAAGCATGCCGTGGTCATGAACGACGTGCTGGGCCAATTGTCGCGGCCGTTCGGCGCGGGCGAGGCGGTGGTGCTCAAGCCGTCCAATGTGTTCAACGGCCTGGCGATGGGCGCGCTGCATATCCGCCCCGGCGCCAAGGCTCTATTGCTCTATTCGCCACTCGACGAATTCCTGCTGTCCGTAGCGCGCAAGGGCCTATGGTGCAGGCTGTGGGCCCGGGAACTGC
This sequence comes from Sphingobium sp., assembly GCA_035281605.1. Taxonomy (GTDB): domain Bacteria; phylum Pseudomonadota; class Alphaproteobacteria; order Sphingomonadales; family Sphingomonadaceae; genus Sphingobium. Next base: position 76 of record DATEDR010000160.1, on the reverse strand, counting down.
TCGAGGGCCTGTTGCAGGAAGGCATGGTCGACCTGGGCTTCGAGGCCCGCGATTATTTCCGCCAGTCCGACCTGCA
>DATEDR010000159.1:0-5586 GCA_035281605.1 Sphingobium sp. | reverse complement strand
GCTTGGCGATACCCAGCGACGAGGCGAGGTAGAATCCGCCGACGCCGCCCGCCATGCCGACCAGGCCGGTCATGACGCCGATCTCTTCCTGGAACCGCTGCGGCACCAGCTGGAACACCGATCCGTTGCCGATGCCAAGCGCCAGCATCGCCGCCACGAACAGGCCCAACGCGGACAGCAGCGTGGGCGCATAGGCCACCCCTGCCAACGCCAGCGCGGCGGCGACATAGACCATCATCAGCGCCTTGACGCCGCCGATCTTGTCAGCCAGCGCGCCGCCCATCGGACGGATCAGCGACCCGGCAAAGACGCAGCCCGCAGTGCAATAGCCCGCGACGATCGGGGTCAGGCCGAACTGGTCGGTGAAATAGATCGGCAAGCTCGCGGCCAGGCCCACGAAACCACCGAAAGTCACCGCATAGAAGCCCATCAGCCACCAGGCGTCGGCCGTCTTGAGCGGCTTGAAATAGTCGACCAGCTTCTTGGCCGGCGGCGCGTTGGGCGCGTCCTTCGCCATGATCATATAGACGATGAAGACGATGGTCAGCGGAATGCAGGCAAGGCCCAGCACCGAATTCCAGCCAAACAGCTTGGCCAGCACCGGCGCGAACAGCGAAGCGAGCACCGTGCCCGAATTGCCCATGCCGGCCAGGCCCATCGCCTTGCCCTGATGCTCGGGCGGATACCAGCGGCTGGCGAGCGGCAGCGCGATCGCAAAGCTCGCCCCGGCAAAGCCCAGGATCACGCCCAGCGCCAGCGTGCCGGCGAAGCTGTTCACGCCCACCATCCAGGCGGTGAACAGTCCGGCGATCACGATCACCTGGCTGATCGCGCCCGACCGCTTGGGCCCGATCCGGTCGACCAGCAGGCCGTTCACCACCCGCAGCACGGCGCCCATCAGCGTCGGCACGGCAACCATCAACCCCTTTTCAGCGGGCGTCAGGCCCAGCGTCTTGGAAATGGACGGCGCCAGCGGCCCCAACAGCACCCACACCATGAAGGCGAGGTCGAAATAGAGGAACGCAGCGACCAGCGTCGGCGTGTGCCCCGCCTTCCAGAAACTGGTCTGGCCGACTTCCCCCTCGCCTTCCGGGCGATCCCAATAAGCAGTTGCCATGATGAACGTCCTTCAACCCTTGTGCATTGGACACGAAAAAAGCCACCGCCGGACCCCGTTCTTCACGGAATCCGGTCAGCGGCTTTGCTGAAAAATATCGAAGGAGAGCGCGATCCCAACCTTGGGCGGGCTCATCCATAAACGCGCTTCGTCGCGCGACTCCTATCTTATCCCGCGATTCGCATTATGTTGCAAGGCACAATTTTTCAGCCGCCCGAACCAGGGAAACTCGCCAGGAAATCCTCGATCCGCTCAGGGTCGAACACGCGCCCGTCGAAAAAGCTGTCCGGCCCCAGCGTCAGCTCGCCCCGCTTCGATCCGACCGCGAGAGGCGATGCGACCGCCCCTTCCACCTTCATGCTGGCCCCGGGCAGCGGCACATTGCTGTTGGCCAGCGCGCGGCGGAAGATATCGGGGCGGAACACGGACCCCGCCTTTGCCGCCTTGTCCTCGCTATGCTCTACCATCTTCCAGCGAACGAGCTGCGAATAGATCCAGAGCGCCTGGCTGCGCCATGGAAAGGCCGTCGCCTCGCGCGAAAACAGCAGGAAATCCGGCATGTCGATCGGCGCCATGTCCGGGCGCGCGACGATGCGGCCCGACAGGGCGCGCTGGATCAGGGCAGCGGGCTGGTCGACGAAATGCGGCTGCGACAGCATGTGCGCCAGCGCCTCCTTGTTCCCGGGCTCGTCGCACCAGCCGGCCGCACGCGCCAGCGCCCGCAGCAGCCGGTCGGCAATGTCGGGATTTTCGTCCAGCCAGGGCGTGCGGAACGCCAGCACCTTTTCAACGCCGCGACGCCAGATGCGCTCGCCGATCGCGACCGCCTCGGCCAGGCCCGCCTCGACCGCCGCGCTGCCCCATGGCTCGCCCGCGATGAAGCCGTCTATTTCCCCCGCCCGCATCGCTTCGACCGTCAGCGATGGCGGCACAACCCGCAACAGCACGTCGCGGTCCGGATCGACCCCCGCACTCGCTAGCCAGTAACGCAGCATGATCGCATGGCTGGAATAGCGATGAACGACACCGATCACCGGCTTGCGCCGCCACAGGCCGATCGCCGCGGCGAAATCATGCGCGGTGCCGAGCGGATCGTCGAGCCGGGCGACGACATCGGGATCCAGCGCCTGCGCGAACGCGCTCGCCATCACCAGCATATTGCCGTTGACGTTGAGCTTGTAGGGCGCGGAAAGCGGCGCGGGCTGCTGGCTAAGCCCCAGCGTCACCGCGACGGCCAGCGGCGCCAGCATGTGCGCGGCCTGCACCTGCCCGAAGATCAGCCGGTCGCGCAGCGTCGCCCAGCTGACCGTGCGAACGAGATCAAGGGCAATCCCCTCCTCTTCCGCAAAACCCCTTTCCCGTGCCACCGCCAGCACGGCGGCGTCGGTCAGCGGCAGGAACGCGATGCGCAGCGATGTCGTCATAGACCTCCCCCGAGCAGGTCGCTGGCGGTGATAAGCGCCTGAGCGACGTCCACGATCTTCTTTCCCTGGTTCATCGCGCTGGACCGCAGCAATGCATAGGCGTCCGGTTCGGCAATCCCCCGCTGACTCATCAGGATGGATTTGGCGCGATCGATGATCTTGCGGTCGGACAGCGCGGTCAGCGCCTCGTCCCGCTCCGTCTGCAATTTGGCGAAGGCGTTGAACCGGCGCACCGCCAGTTCCAGCACCGGCTTGACCCGTTCCTTGCGCAGCCCGTCGACGACATAGGCGGACACGCCAGCGTCGATCGCCGCGCCGATCATCGCTTCGTCCGACTGGTCGACGAACATGGCGATCGGGCGGGCGAGCGCGCGGCTGACCGACAGCATTTCCTCCAGCGTGTCGCGGCTCGGGCTGCCCAGGTCCATCAGCACCACGTCGGGCGCCATGCGTTCGAGCCGCGCGACGAAGCCGCCGCGCGGAGGGACGATATGAATATCGTCATAGCCTGCCTCGCGCAGTCCTTCTTCCAGAACCGTCGCGCGCAGTCCGCTGTCATCGATGATGACGATTCGCATGGACCCACCCTTTTCGCCTTTCAGTGGGAGAGATGCTGCGCCGCGTCAATCGGGCTCGGTGCAGCCGGTTGCTCCGCCGGACGCCCTATTGTATCAGGACAATCCGTTTTCAAAAAGGATCGCCGCCATGGACAACAACCTGATCGCACAGCCCATTCGCTCTGCTTTCGGGGAAGTTTTCGTCCATGCCTGCCATTATCCTGTCGCATCTTCACTGGTCCACGCCTGACGGTACGCCCGTCCTTTCGGACCTTGATTTTCATTTCTCCCCCGAAAAGATCGGGCTTGTCGGGCGCAATGGCGTCGGCAAGTCGACCCTGCTCGCGCTGATCGGCGGAACATTGTTGCCCGGTTCCGGCAGCGTGCAGGTGGACGGCACGGTGGCGACGCTGCGCCAAAGCGTGCAGGTGGCGCCGGACGAAACGATCGCCGACCTGCTCGGCGTGCGCGATGCGCTGGCCCTGCTGGCGAAGGCCGAGGCGGGCGACGCCGCGATCGAGGATCTGGAAGCATGCGACTGGACGCTGCCGGCCCGGATCGAAGAGGCGCTGGGCGAGGTCGGCCTCGTCGCGGACGCCGGCACGCCGCTCGCCAGCCTGTCGGGCGGGCAGCGCACCCGAGCGGCCCTGGCCGGCGCGCTGCTGGCGCGGCCGGATTTCCTGCTGCTCGACGAGCCGACCAACAATCTCGATGCGCAGGGGCGGGCCGCGCTGATTGGCCTGCTGGCCGGCTGGCGCGCGGGCGCGATCATCGTCAGTCATGACCGGGCGCTGCTGCAGGAGATGGAGGCGATCGCCGAACTCACCTCGCTTGGCCTCGCCCGTTACGGCGGCAACTGGTCGGCCTATCGCGCCCGCAAGGACATCGAACTTGCGGCGGCCGGGCAGGATCTTGCCCAGGCCGAGCGGCGGATGAAGGAGGCCGCGCGCGACAGCCAGCTTGCCGCCGAGCGCAAGCAGCGGCGCGACGCCACCGGCAGGCGCAAGGGCGCGAAGGGCGACATGCCCCGCATCCTGATCGGCGCGCGCCGGAATCAGGCGGAACGGTCCGGCGGCGATGCCGCCCGGCTGGCGGAGCGGCTACGGGTGCAGGCGACCGAAGCGGCGCAGGCGACGCGCCGCCGCGTCGAAATCGTCGACAGCCTGGCCGTCGCGCTTCCCTCGACGGGCGTGGCCGCGGGCCAGCGGATCGTGACGCTGGAACAGGTGACGGCGGGGCATGGCGACGCCGCCGTGCTGCGCGACTTCAGCCTCAGCATCGTCGGACCGGAAAGGATCGCCGTGACCGGTCCGAACGGCGCGGGGAAATCCACCCTGCTGCGGGTCATGGCGGGGACGCTGGCGCCCTGGTCAGGGTGTGTCGTCAGGCCGGTGCCGGCCGCCCTGCTCGACCAGCGGGTCAGCTTGCTCGATCCCGCGGCCAGCATCGCCGAAAATTTCGCGCGGCTGCATCCAGACGCGACCGATAATGCCGTGCGGGCCGCCCTCGCCCGCTTCCGGTTCCGCGCGGATCTGGCCCTGCAGCGGGTGGGGACGCTCAGCGGCGGTCAGATGCTGCGGGCGGGCCTCGCCTGCCTGCTGGGCGGCGAAACGCTGCCGCCGTTGCTGATGCTGGACGAGCCGACCAACCATCTCGACCTCGACAGCATCACCGCTATCGAACAGGGGCTGGCCGGCTATGACGGCGCGTTGGTGGTGGCGAGCCATGACGCGCCTTTTCTCGACGCCGTCGGCGTCGGGCGGCACGTCGCTCTAGGCTGAACGCGGGCTATCAATGCGCGGCGGACGTATCGACCTTGCCGGTGGGAGGCGGGGCGAGCCAGACCAGCGCGCCAGCCAGAAACAGGATCAGCGCGGCAATCAGGAAGACATGATTCATCGCCAGCACGGTTGCCTGCTGGTCCACCAGATTGGCGATCATCTGCGGCACCTGCTCGGGCGATAGGCCCGTACCCTCCAACCGGGACGCCACATTGGGGTCGAGCGTCGAGACCATCTCATTGCGCGCCACCCGCTGGCCATTGCCCCAGCCGGTCAGCACGAGGGACGTCGAAACGGCGACCGCCAGGGTGCGGAGGAAATTCTGCATCCCGGCCGCCGAAGCCGTCTTCTCGGGCCGAACCGATCCCAGCGTCAGCGTGGTCAGCGGGATCATGAAGAAGGGCATGGCGAAACCCTGCACGATCTGCGGCAATGCCAGGGTCCAGAAATCCGCCGTGCTGGTCCATCCCGACCGCCACAGCGCGACCAGCCCCATCCATATGACAGCCCCTGAAATCATCAGCCGCACATCGACCTTGCCCAGCGCGCGGCCCGCCACGGGCGCCGCGATGATCGCGGTCATCGCCGTGAAGGCGGTGACGTATCCCGCGTCCCTCGCGGTGTAGCCCAGCGAAATCTGCAGCCATTGCGGGATGACGACGATGGCCGCGAAATAGGCGCCGAAGCAGAGCGACATCGTCACCACG
>DATEDR010000158.1:0-2591 GCA_035281605.1 Sphingobium sp. | reverse complement strand
TTCGCAGCGCCGGATCGTCGACACGTTCGAGGCTGTCGACCGCCGACCGGAGCGAGGCGAGCGGATTCTTGAGCTCATGCGTGACGTCGGCGGCAAAAGCCTCGGTGGCATCGATGCGGTAGCGCAGCGATTGGGTCATATCGTGAAGCGCGCGCGCCAGCAGGCCGATCTCGTCGCGGCGCGAAGGGAGCAGCGGAACCGTGACCTCGCGCGCCCGGCCGAGCCGCACCAGATGGGCGGCACGTGCCAGCCGGCGCAGCGGCCGGGCGATCGTCCGGGCCAGGAACACCGACAGGAAAATGGACAGGATCAGGGTGGAGAGCAGCACGAATCCAAGCGACAATCGCTCGCTTCGCACCACCCGCCTGACGTCGCGCGCGTTGGACGTGAGCAGCAGCACCGACTCGGCGCGCGGGATTGCCGCTGCGGCGGAGACGAAGGCGGTTCCTTCGGGCGCGCGGCGCAGCGCCGTCGTGGTGCCGCCGATGGCGATCGCCTGGCGTGCCTCCGGCCAGCTGGCGAGCGTATCGGCCGCCGCTTCGACATAAAGCGGCGGCTGCTTGGCGCCCACGATCGCGTCCAGCGCATTGTCGAGCATCCTCGCGATATGCTTGGGCCAAGGTTCGACCTCGGGATCGCGAAGCCCGTAGGTCGGCCGTGTGCCTTCCCAGCTGTCGATCTGCCTGGCGCCGTCCGGCCCGTAGACGCGCAGACGGCTGTTGGACGCCTGCCCGATCCGGCGCAGCAGCGCAGGCCATTGCGCGCGGGGAGCGACCGACAGCGCATCGCCGGCAATGATCGCCTGCGTGCGCGCTTCGCTCAGGCGCGCCGTCGTCAGCCGGCTGCGGAAGCTGTCGAGATAGAAAAGGCTGCCCGCGACGATGACGAGCGCGAAGATGTTGACCGCCAATATGCGGTGGGTCAGCGTCCACCGGTTCGACCAGCGGAGCGCCAGCTCGCGATCGTCATTCCTCCGCAAAGCGATATCCTACGCCATAGAGCGTATCGATGGCCTTGAATTCGCCGTCGACGGCGCGGAATTTGCGCCTGAGGCGCTTGATGTGGCTGTCGATCGTCCGATCGTCGACATAGACATCGTCCTGATAGGCGACATCCATCAGCTGGTTGCGCGATTTGACCACGCCGGGGCGCTGCGCGAGCGCTTCGAGGATCATGAATTCGGTAACGGTGAGCGTGACGTCGCGGCCGTTCCAGCTGACGCGGTGCCGGGCCGGGTCCATCGACAGCCGGCCGCGCACGATCTGGGCCGCTTCTTGTTCGCTGTCCGATTCCGGAGTGGCGCGCATCTCCGCGCGACGCAGGACGGCCCGGATGCGGGCGATCAGCAGCCGCTGCGAGAAGGGCTTGGCGATATAATCGTCCGCCCCCATGGCGAGGCCCAGCGCCTCATCCAGCTCGTCATCCTTGGAGGTGAGGAAGATGACCGGCACCATGCTCTTCTCGCGCAGGCGCCTGAGCAGCTCCATCCCGTCCATGCCCGGCATCTTGACGTCCAGCACCGCTAGATCGGGCGGATTGTCGACGATCGCCTTCAACGCGCTTTCGCCGTCCGAATAGACGCGGGTGAGGAAGCCTTCGGCCTGAAGGGCGATCGAGACCGATGTCAGGATGTTCCGGTCGTCGTCGACGAGGGCGATCGTAATCGACATGGATGCGGCTTCCTATCGAATGGCGGCCAAGGCCGCAACCGATCGGCCGCGAGGCGCTCAAGCGGCAAGCACAGGATCGGAATCTACGCTCGCGCTAAAACATCGCGCGAAGAATTATAATTATCTGACCGGGACAAGGCCTGCCCGCCGGTTTTATCCTGTTCTGCTATGGTTACTCCCCCGGTTCTCGTGAATTATCATCAAGCGATTGATTGTCATCGGCCTGATGGTCGACGACTGCAGCCATCCCGAAGAGGCCGGTTGCACATAAAAAGGGGAGGGTGTCATTCATACGAACCTGCAACGCACGAGTCTCTGGGTGGCGCTCATCATCATGGGCGTGGCCATGCCCTTGGGTCTTTTCGTTTTCGGAAAGTTCATCCCGCCGCATCTGCCCAGTGCTTCGGCCGCCGAGATCGCCGCCCATTACGCCGCGAACGCAAACTCCATCCGCCTCGGCGTGCTGATTTGCCTGCTCGGCACGGTCCCGTGGTACACCATAGTCGGCATCCTTTACGCCCAGCTGCGCCGCATCGAACGGGCCAATGGCGAACCGGCCTTCGTCTCCGTCATACAGGTTGCCGCAGGCGGCCCATTGGCCACTTGCGGGATGGTGATACCGTTTTTCATGTGGGGGACAGCCGCCTTCCGGCCCGATCGCGACCCGGACCTTATCCTGTTGTTGAACGATTTGGGCTGGATTTCCTTTCTGCTGCCTTTCACGCCCTTCATCGCGCAGAATGTTGCCGTAGCCATGGGTGGGCTGCGCGACCGGCAGCCGAGACCGTTGTTTCCACGCTGGTTCGGATGGCTGACCCTGTGGGTGATCCTCACCGGCGTGGCGGCATTCCTCATCCTGTTCTTCAAGACCAGGCCGTTCGCCTGGAATGGCCTGATCGCCTTCTGGATCCCGCTGCCGTT
>DATEDR010000157.1:0-7574 GCA_035281605.1 Sphingobium sp. | reverse complement strand
GCCTTAGCCGGACGCTCTTTCCTGCGTCGGCGCGGTCACCGTCTGCGGCGGCTGGTCGAGAGCCTTCGCCTCATCGTCCTCCGCCATGCCGCGCTTGAAGCTCTTGATGCCCTTGGCGACGTCACCCATCAGCCCGGAGATCCGGCCACCACCGAAGAGCAGCATGACCACCAGGAGAACGATGACCCAGTGCATCAGCGAAAAGGAACCCATTTTGACTTTCTCCTGAAACGAAGCCCTTTCTAGGCTTCTTCCTCGTCATTTTCCAGAACGGATTGAGCCCCCAGGCCCTCCAGCGCGAGATCGACCGGGTCAAGCAATCCGGCAGCGCGCAGATCGTCTATGCCTGGCAGGTCGCGGCGGCTGCTAAGCCCGAAATGTGACAGAAATTCTACGGTCGTCGCATAGATGAGCGGCCGGCCCGGCACTTCGCGCCGGCCGGCAGGCCGCACCCACCCCGCCTCCATCAGCACGTCCAGCGTTCCCTTGGCCACCTGAACCCCGCGAATGCCCTCGATCTCGGCGCGGCTGACCGGCTCATGATAGGCGATGATCGCCAGCGTCTCCATGGCGGCACGCGAAAGCTTGCGGGTCTCGTCCTTCTCCCGGCGCAGGATGTGGGCAAGGTCGGCCGCCGTCTGGAAATGCCACCGCCCGCCCCGTTCGACCAGGTTGATGCCGCGCCCGGCATAGTGCGCGGAAAGCGCGGCCAAGGCGGCGGGCAGATCCCCGGCCTCCCCCACATGGAGCCTAAGATCCGAAAGCGTCAGCGGATGTTCGCTGACGAACAGCACGGCTTCGACCGCACGGAGGAAATCGTCGGGCTCGTCAATCACAACAGCCGCTCCCTGTTTTCATCCGGCAGCGCGGCGCGCAAATAGATGGGCTCGAATATCCCGTCCTGCTGGATTTCCAGCCGCCCCTGCCGCGCCAGTTCCAGTGCGGCGACGAAGCTGCTGGCGAGCGCGGACCTCGCCATCGGTCCATCCTGATCGGCAGGCAGGAAGGATTCCAGGGTTGTCCAGTCGATCGCGGAACCGACCAGCGTTCCGACGCGCTGGATCGCCTCGTCCAGCGTCATCACCGGCCGCGCCGCGACCATATGGACCACTGGCTGCGTCCGCGCGCGAATCTGGCCGTAGCATTGCAGCAGGTCGTACAGGCTGGCGGCCCATTTCGCCCGGCGGACAAGGCGGAGGCCTTCGGGACGCTGACGCAGGAACACGTCCCGGCCGACCCGATCGCGCGCCATCAGCCGGGCGCCGGCCTCGCGCATCGCCTGCAGCCGCTGGAGCCGCAACTGGAGGCGCAGCGCCAATTCTTCGGGACTGGGGTCGGGCTGCGCCTGCTTGGGCAGCAGCAGCGAGGATTTGAGATAGGCGAGCCACGCTGCCATCACCAGATAGTCGGCGGCAAGCTCCAGCTTCAGCTTCCGCGCGCTTTCGACGTAAGCGAGATATTGTTCGACCAGCGCCAGGATCGAGATTTCGCGCAGGTCGACCTTCTGCGTCCGGGCCAGCGCGAGCAGCAGGTCGAGCGGCCCCTCCCAGCTTTCGAAGCTGACCGTCAGCGTGTCGGGCCGCGGCGCTGGCGGCAGAGCCAAGAGGTCGTCCATCGCTCAGCCTCCCCCCGCCAAGCCTCGAGCCGCTCCTGTCACGCGGCAACCAACGCCAGCAGAGAGTCGCGCGTCGCCAGCAATTGACCCAGAGGCGCGCCCCCGTCCTGGTTCGGCTGGACCGAGGCCATGGCCCGGTCGAGGCGGGCCTTCGATACGGCGCTTATGTCGGGAAGGCGCTCGGCTATGCCGACCATGTCGTCCATCCGCGCCCAGCAGTTGAGCGCGAGGTCGCAACCCGCCGCCACCACGCCCGCCGCCAGTTCAGGGATGCTTCCCTTCAACGCCTTCATGTCAAGGTCGTCCGACATGAGCAGGCCATTGAAGCCGATCCGTCCCCGGATGATGGTGTCGATGACCGAAGCGGATAGACTGGCCGGAAGATCGGGGTCCCAGGCGGTATAGACGACATGCGCGGTCATGCCGATCGGCGCGTCCCTCAAGGTCTGGAAGGGCGCAAGATCCACGGCGAGCGCCTCTTCGTCGGCCGTGACGATCGGCAGGTCGTGGTGGCTGTCCACCATCGCGCGGCCGTGCCCGGGCATGTGCTTGACGATGCCGACGACGCCGCCCTGCGCCAGGCCCTCGATCACCGCGCGGCCCAGCGCCGCGACCCGCATCGGCTCCGCGCCCAGCGTGCGGTCGCCCATGATGTCGCTCGCGCCGTCCTGCCGCACGTCAAGCAGCGGCAGCGCGTCGACGGTGATGCCCGCTTCGGCAAGGGTGACGGCGATCGCCTGCGCATTGGCCCGCGCCGCCGCGATCGCGCTGGAAGGCGCCAGGTCATAGAGCCGGTCGAACACCGCGCCGGGCGGAAAGCTTGGCCAGACCGGCGCCTGCATCCGGGCGACGCGCCCACCCTCCTGGTCGATCATGATGAGCAGGTCGTCGCGGCCATGAAGCGCGCGCAACGCGTCGGTCAGCGCGCGAAGCTGCGCCCGATCGACGATGTTGCGGCGGAACAATATATAGCCCGCGGGCTGCGCATCGGCGAAGAAGGCGCGCTCGTCAGCGGAGAGTGTCTCGCCGGACAGGCCGAAGATTACCGGTTTCATGAGGCAGGATGGTAGCGACTGCAGGAGGCGGTGTCGAAGGGGTTTGTGCCGCACCCTCTCCTTCACGGGAGAGGGAACTGGCTGGTCAATTCACGACGATGCAGCTTTCGCCCGCCACCTTGAGTTTGCCGCACAAGGTGCCCGCATGCGCCCCGGCCGACGCGCGGAGGCGATAGAGGGTGCTGCCGCCCACTTCGGTCGGTTCGACCGTCATGCTGAGCGGGGCCAGATAGGCGAACCGCTTCGACAGGCGCGTCCAGGCGTCGCGCGCGCCGGACTGACTGCCATAGGCGCCCAGCTGGATCACCGCGCCGCCGCCCTGGCGGGGCTGAGCCGTCGCGGGCCGAGCCTGGGTTTCGTCGGCCACCCGCGTGCTGACGCTCTGGGATGGCTTGCCGGGATGGGTCGGGCGCGATTCGCTGGGTGCCGACGGCGTGATCGGCGCTTCGGGTACGCGGCTGGGATCGATCCGGCCGTCGCGCGCCACGCCTTCGCTGGCGGCGAAGCTGGCGTCTCCTTCGCCTTCGAACTTCTTCGCGTCCGCCTGGCTCGCCGGAACCTTGTAATCATCCGGCGGAGCGGCGATCAGCGTGCCCTGACCGCCCTGGCCCTGCCGATCCTGCAACAGCCAGATGCCGCCGACGACGACCCCGATCAGCAGCAAGCCGCAAAGGATGACGCCAAGCAGCCGCAGCGGCGAGAGGCCCTGCTCTTCTTCATCCTCGATGCCGGGCTCAAGCCAGGGCAGACGCTCTTCGTCGTCGAGATCGAGCCGCCCCCGCGTAAAATCGCCCATCCTGCCAAATCCCCGCTTCGCTACTGCATTTCCGTCAGTGCGGTCACGCCCATCAGGGCGAGGCCGTTGCGAATGATCTGCCCGATTCCGCGGCTCAAGAAAAGGCGCGCGGACGTGGTAGCCACATCGTCCGTCAGGATGACGCGGGCGCGCGGATCATCATTGCCCAAATTCCACCAGCTGTGGAACTCCGACGCCAAGTCATTGAGATAAAAGGCGATGCGATGGGGTTCGCGGGCGGAAGCGGCACTCTCCACCACCCGGGGAAACTGGGCGGCGAGCTTCACCAGCCCCAATTCCTGCGTCCCAAGGCGGGACAGGTCGGGCGCAGGAAGGTCCAGTCCCGCCTCCTCCGCCCGCCGTCCGAGCGAACTGATCCGCGCATGGGCATATTGGACGTAGAAGACCGGATTGTCCTTCGACGCCTCCACCACCTTGGCGAAATCGAAGTCCATCTGCGCGTCGGCCTTGCGCGTCAGCATGGTGAAGCGGACCACGTCCTTGCCCACTTCGCGCACGACATCGGCCAGCGTCACGAAATTGCCGGCGCGCTTCGACATCTTCACCGGCTCGCCGTCGCGCAGCAGCCGGACCATCTGGATGAGCTTGACGTCGAAGCGCGCGCGCCCTTCCGTCAGTGCCGCGACGGCCGCCTGGATGCGCTTGACCGTGCCGGCATGGTCGGCGCCCCAAATGTCGATCAGTTGGTCGGCGCTCTGCGCCTTCTGGAAATGATAGGCCATGTCGGCGCCGAAATAGGTCCAGCCGCCATTGGACTTCTTGATCGGGCGGTCCTGGTCGTCGCCGAACTTCGTCGATCGGAACAGCGGCAGCTCCACCGGCTCCCAATCCTCAGGCGTTTCGCCCTTGGGCGCTTCCAGCACGCCGTCATAGACCAGGTCGTGGGCGCGCAGCCACTGTTCGGCGGCTTCGGGCTTGCCCGCCGCCTGCAGTTCGGCTTCCGACGCGAAAATGTCGTGATGGATGCCGAGCAGGGCCAGGTCGGCGCGGATCATCTCCATCATCGCGGCGACCGCCGTCGTGCGGAAGAGGACGAGCCATGCGCCTTCGGGCGCGCCGACATAGGCGTCGCCATGCTCTGCGGCCAGCGCCTGGCCGACGGGGACCAGATAATCGCCGGGATAGAGGCCCTCGGGAATCGCGCCCACATCCTCGCCCAACGCCTGTCGATAGCGGACATGGGCCGAACGGGCGAGAACGTCGACCTGCCCGCCCGCGTCGTTGATATAATATTCGCGGATGACCTTGTGCCCGATATATTCGAGCAGCGTCGCGAGCGCGTCCCCCACCACCGCGCCACGGCAATGACCCATGTGCATGGGGCCCGTCGGGTTGGCAGAGACATATTCGATATTCACGGTGACGCCCTCGCCCGCGTCGGACCGACCATAATCCTGCGCCTCGGCATGGATGGCGGCCAGTTCGGCGCGCCACGTGGCATCGGTCAGCCGCAGATTGATGAAGCCCGGCCCGGCAATGGCGGCGCTTTCCACTTCCTCCAGCTTTTCAAGGCCGGCGACGATCGCCTCGGCCAGGGCGCGCGGGTTCGTGCCCGCCGGCTTGGCAAGGACCATCGCGGCGTTGGTGGCCAGGTCGCCATGGCTGGCATCGCGGGGCGGTTCCACCGTCACAGGCTTGCGATTGAGCCCGGCGGGCAGCGTTCCGTCAGCTTCCAGCGCGTCGAGGACGGCGTTCAGGTGCGCGGTGAAACGGATGTAAAGGGACAAGGGACGAACTTTCTCACAAGGTCCGTTCGCCCTGAGCCTGTCGAAGGCTGCTCTTCTCTTCACAAGTAGAGGGCTTCGACTAGCTCAGCCCGAACGGGTGCTAAGCTGGGGCTTAACGGGTCGCGTTATATCGGAGCTGATCCTGGGTCAGGTTGAACCCCACGAGCAGCTCGAAACTGGTTCGCTGCAGCGCCGCCTTGACGTCGGGCTGGGCGAAGGGATCGATCGCCGCGTCGGCATCGCCCGCCTTGCGCTTCTGCGTGATCTTGGCCTGAATGTCGGCGGGCAGCGATGCCGCGGCCCTGTCGACATAGGAGCCGGCCTTCGCAGTCGCGCTGGCGCGGGCCTGGCCGGCGGGGAAATCCAGCACCACCTGGCCGACGCGCTTGGCGACCACGGCGTTGCCGCCACGCACCACGGCGGAGAAGAAGGGCAGCGTCACCTGACGCGCGGCGGTCGCGTCGGTGCGGCGCGCGTTCACGGTGAAAGTAGCCTCGCTATAGAATTGCGCGCCCTCAGAGCAGGTGGAGCGCAGATTGGTGATGCTCGCCTCCACGTCGATCGCGCGCGCATCGGTGCTGCCGGCCGGGTTGAACAGGGTGATGTCGCCGGTCTGCGCCGGGATCGCCGCCACGGGACAGGCCGACCGCACGGCCACGATGCCGCCGGTGGGATCGAGCTCTCCCCGTTGCGAACAGCCTGCAAGAGCAAGGGCCAGCATTCCGGTCAGCGCAATTCGAGAAAAGGTCACGTGATAATCCCCTGGGAACAGGCGTGGGCTTCTTATCCGGACCCTGCGGCTCGCGCAACCGAAAGCAGGATGCGCGCCGCCTCACCCCCCTTCCTTCCGCGGCGACATTGGCTTAAGCGCCTTTTTCATGAATGCTCGCCCGCCCATGAAGCTGCTCATCGCCGCCCCGCGCGGCTTTTGCGCCGGCGTCGACCGCGCCATCATCATCGTCGAAAAGGCGATCGAGCGATATGGCGCCCCCGTCTACGTCCGGCACGAAATCGTCCACAACAAATATGTCGTCGACAATCTGAAGGCGAAGGGCGCGATCTTCGTCGAGGAACTGGATCAGGTGCCCGACGGCGCGCCAGTGGTCTTTTCCGCGCATGGCGTGCCCAAGGCCGTGCCCGAAAAGGCACAGGAGCGCGGGCTCGACTATCTTGACGCCACCTGCCCGCTGGTCAGCAAGGTGCACCGCCAGGCCGAACGGCAGGTCGAGGCCGGCCGGCACATCCTGTTCATCGGGCACAAGGGGCATCCGGAGGTCATCGGGACCTTCGGTCAGGTCGATGCCGGTCACATGACCCTGATCGAGACCGTCGAGGATGCCGAGGCCTTCGCCCCTGCCGATCCGGACGGGCTGGCTTTCCTCACCCAGACCACGCTGTCGGTGGACGATACCGCCGCGATCGTCGCGACGCTCAAACGCCGGTTCCCGACCATCCATGCGCCCCGCGGCGAGGATATTTGTTACGCGACCTCGAACCGGCAGGCATCGGTCAAGGCGATCGCCGCGCAATGCGACGCCGTCTATGTGATCGGCGCGCCCAACAGCTCCAATTCGCTGCGGCTGGTCGAAGTCGCCGAGCGCGAAGGCACCCCCGCGCGCCTGATCCAGCGCGCCGATGACATCGACTTCGCCTGGCTCGACGGCGTCGTCACGCTGGGCCTGACCGCCGGTGCGTCGGCCCCCGAAATATTGGTGCGCGAGGTGGTGGATCGCATCGCCACGCGCTTCGACGTGACCGAGGAACAGGTGGAAACCGCGCGCGAAAGCATATCCTTCAAGCTCCCCCGCGGACTGGAGGCGGCGTAAGTCCATGGCCGTCTATACCCATGTCCCCGCCGAAGAGATCGACGCCTTCCTTTCCCGCTACGATGCCGGCCGGCTGGTGTCGGCGAAGGGCATTGCCGAAGGGGTGGAGAACAGCAATTATCTGCTGGAAACCACCGGTCCGGACGGCCGCGGTCACCGCTACATCCTGACCCTGTATGAAAAGCGGGTGGACGAAGCGGACCTGCCCTTCTTCATGGACCTGCTCGACCATCTGGGCGCGCGCGGATGCCTGGTGCCCCGCTTCATCCCCGACCGGGACGGCAAGCGACTGCAGCAACTGGGCGGCCGGCCCGCCTGCCTCATAGAATTTCTGACCGGCATTTCCGTGACCGAGCCGACGGCGGGACAGGCCGGCGCGGCGGGCGCGGCGCTCGGACAACTGCACCGCGCGGCGGAAGGCTTCACCGGCGAACGGCGCAACGCGCTCGACCTGCCCGGCTGGCACGACCTCGCGGCCAGATGCGGCGAGGATTTCGATCGGATCGCCCCCGGCCTCGGCGCGCGGGTAGCGCA
>DATEDR010000156.1:0-3096 GCA_035281605.1 Sphingobium sp. | reverse complement strand
CCCGAGACCGGTCCGAAGATGGTGATCAGGACGACCAGGCCCGCGCCGGTGGCCAACGTATTGCCGAGGAGGGCTATGGCGACGTTCCCGCCCGCCAGCCGCTCGCCCATGATCCCCGAGCCCACGACGATCGCCAGCAGCAGGGCGGTGCCCAACGCCTCAGCAGCAATATTTCGGGACAAGCTCATCGGGCGGGGCAATCTTGAGCGGCTTTTGCCATATCCGCCAGCGGCCCGCATATCTCGGGGCGCCCTTCACAACAGTCCGCGACTAGGAAGCTCAGAAGATCGCGCATTCTGTCAAAATTAGGAGAGTAGATCACCGACCGTCCTTCTCGACGCGACCGGATCAAGCCTGCATGTCCCAGAATGCTCAGATGGGTTGAAAGCGTGTTCGGTAACACCCCCACCGCCCGCGAGATCTCTCCAGCGGGCACACCTTCTGCGCCCACCTTCACCAGCAGACGGAAGACAGCTAGCCTGTGGCTATGCGCCAGCGCCGAAAGCGCTTCGACGGCCTCAGGCAGATCCACCCGTTGATACGTCTTCACCAAAGAACACCTGATTCGATATTTCGTCGTTATTCGAAATATCGAATCATCTTGCTTCCGGCAATGGCAGCTTGCCCCTACCTGCACCCCCTCCTTTTCCGCTTTTGGTCGCCAACCGATCCAGTTCCGCCGACTGTAACCGCGCAGCCACAACCAGCGCAAAAAACATCCTATTTCCCGTCCGCGCTTTCGCTTTCCGCTGTCCTACATCGTCCCGACCTGCCTATCCCGACCCGTTCTTTGAAATGTCGATCCGCTTCCCACAACGCCTACGCGCGCCTGCGCACGCGCGCGCATATGGTGTGAACTTCGGCGGAAAACCGCGCCTTTGCGCGCCTCGGTCGGCTCGTGTGTCACCCCAATCCTACATGGCACGAGGGAATAGCAACCGGCCGACGCCGGCAGCGCTACGCCGGCAGCACCAGACTGGCCTCCAGCCCACCACCCGCCCGATTGGCGAGCCGCAATGCGCCGCCATGCTCCGCCATGATTGCGCGCACCAGCGCCAGGCCCAGCCCGGCGCCGCCCGTCTCGCGATTGCGCGATCCTTCCATCCTGGTGAAGGGCATCATCATCTCGTCCATGCGGTCTTCGGCGATGCCGGGGCCGTCGTCCGCGACCACCAGCCGGATCGCGCTGCCCTCCCGCACCACGGACACATGTGCTCGCTCGCCATAGACGATCGCATTTTCAATCAGGTTGCGCAGTGCGCGCCGGATCTGCTGGGGCCGCACGGACGCCACGGCCCTGCCGCTGTCCGCCATTTCCGCAGACGAGCCCAGTTCGATGAAATCCTCCACGACGGCATCGGCCAGCGCAGCCAGGTCGACCTTCTGCGCTGCCTCCGTGCTGCGCCCGGCCCGGGCCAGCGAGAGAATATCCTCGAGCATCCGGTTCATCTCGTCGATCGTTTCGGACATGCGCGCCCGTTCGCCCTCGTCTTCGACCGATTCGGTACGCACCCGCAGCGATGCGAGCGGCGTGCGCAGATCATGACCGATCGCGCCGAGCATGCGGTCCTTTTCGTCCAGCATCGCGAAGATGCGGCTGCGCATCGCGTTGAAGGCCGTGGTGAGGTCTCGCACGTCGCCCGGCCCCCGCTCCTCGACCGGGTCGGCGGAACCGGTGCGCGCGAACTGCTGGGCCGATCGCGTCAACTGCCCCAGGGGCCGCGCAAGTCGCCGTCCTACCCACAGCAGAGGCAGCAGCACGATCGCGTAAAGGATGAGCGTCTGTCCCACGAGCCATCCGCCAAAGCGCGGCGGCCGGTCGCCCGTGCGGCTCTGCGTCACCACCCATTTGCCGGGCGCATATTCAGCCGCCATGACAAGACGGCGGGGACGATGACCCCCGTCAAATTCGCGGTCGGTCCTCATTCTCAGCCTTTCCCAGCGACGCAGGGGCGGAGGCTGGCTATCCTCGACCACCCGTATCGACCGGATCGGCAATCCCACATCGGCAAACATGGTCAGCGCCCGCTTCTCCACCTCGGGCCGCGCCTCGCCTTTCAGCCTGGGCACCCCCTCGACAAAGCGCGCGCGCAAGGGACGGTCGCCGTCGCGCGGTTCGCCGCGGCTGTCCAGCGCATCGACGATCCGGTACACGCCCGGCGCGGTCTGCGCGGTGAGCGTGAGCCGGGTACGCTCGCGCAGCAACAGCCCGAAATTGATCGCCTGCGCGACGAACAGCGCGATCGCGACCAACAGGATGATCTGGCCGACCAGGCTCCGGGGCCAGAGGCGCAGCCGCATCACAGCTTGCGCACGTCGGCGGCCAGCGTATAGCCGCCGCCCCACACCGTCTTGATCAGCGTCGGCGCCTTGGGATCGGGCTCGATCTTCTTGCGCAGCCGGCTGATCTGATTGTCGATCGCCCGGTCGAAGGCATTGGCCTCCCTGCCCTGCGTAATGTCCAGCAGCTGATCGCGGCTCAGCACCTGGTTGGGCCGCGTCGCAAAGGCGAGCATCAGATTATATTCGGCGGTGGAGAGCGGCAGCGCCACGCCCTCCCTGTCGACCAGCGTCCGCTCCTGCGTCTTGAGCAGCCAGTCCGCAAAGGCGTAGGTCGCGCCATCAGGCGCCGTCACCCGTTGCCCGCCGGTCGCCACGCGACGGAAGATCACCTTGATCCGGGCCACCAGCTCGCGCGGCGAAAAGGGCTTGAGCACATAATCGTCCGCTCCCATTTCGAGCCCGACGATGCGATCCGTCTCCTCCGACCTGGCGGTGAGCAGGATCACCGGGATCTCGCTCGTTTCGCGAATATGACGACAAAGCGACAGCCCGTCCTCCCCCGGCATCATGATGTCGAGCACGACAAGGTCGATCGCATTGGCGTTAAGGCGGACCCGTGCCTCCGCCGCGCTGTCGACGGCGGTAACGCGAAAGCCGTTGCGGGAGAGATATTGGGCCAGCGGCTCGCGGATCGAACGCTCGTCATCGACGAGCAGCAGATGGGGTCTTTCACTCATGGGCTGTTCTTGTCACGGCTGTTCACAGGTTGGAAGGGTGAAGGCCCTTGAGCCCCCACCCTCTTGCCACGGTCAG
>DATEDR010000155.1:0-2065 GCA_035281605.1 Sphingobium sp. | reverse complement strand
GAGACGCTACTGTACCGAACCCTCGCCATGCAGCTGCAAGGCCCGCCCGTCTATGGCATCCAGCCCGAGCGGCATCCGGACGGCGCCTATGTCCATGCGAGCATCGTCGACCTTGCCCGCAGCCATGTCAGCCGGCTGCGGCAGGTCCAGCCATCCGGCCCCTACATGCTCGCGGGTCTGTGCGCCGGCGGCGTGATCGCGGTCGAGATGGCGCGGCAGCTGGAGGTCGAAGGCGAGGAGGTGAGCTTTGTCGGCATCATCGATGCCGCCGATGTCGAGGCGCTTGAGCGCCCCTTCCATGAGATGCGGCTGCGCTGGAGCCGTGTACGGGACGTCATCGGCCGCACGTCGCTGACGGGCATCGGCGCGCTGGTGCCGCGCCTGATGCGCAAGTTCGGCAACATGCTGTCCTATGAACTGTCGTCGCGACTGGAACGCCGCCGGATGGATCAGGCGGTTGCGTCAGCGACCCGTAGCGGGGAAGCGGCGCCCGCGACGCTGGCCTTCCTCGACCTTTACAAGGCAGCGCATCGCCGCCATCGCCCGCGCGGGCTGATATGCGCGCAGAAGGTGGTGCTGTTCAAGGCGACCCAGGGCAATGGCGCCCCCGACGATAGTCCCTATTGCGCGCAGTTTGCCGACCACGCCTTTGGCTGGGGACGGCGGGTGGCAAATCATATCGAGGTGGTCGACATACCGGGCGGCCATAGCAGCGCGCTGCAGGAGCCGAATGTGGGGACGCTGGCCCGGCTCATGCAGGAGGCGATCGATGAAGTCCTTGTCGCGCAGGCCGGCCCGATCCTCCCCGTCACCGACGGCGAGGTTGCCGGGGCCCCCGTGGAACCGATCATGACGGCGGCCATGTCATGAACTACCATCCCTCCTTCCGGGACCGGCGATCGCCGGTCCTGATCGCCATCGTCAATTACCGGACGGGCGGGCTGGTCGTTGACTGCCTGTCGACCCTTGCGGACGAGATCGCCACCTATCCCAATGCGCGGGTAGTGATTGTCGACAACCAGTCCGGCGACGGTTCGGTCGACAAGATCGGCGCGGCGATCGCGGCGCGTGGCTGGTCGGACTGGGCGATGCTGGTCGCGTCGGACGTCAATGGCGGCTTTGCCTATGGCGTCAACCTGGCGGTCGCATCAGCGCCGGAAGGCTTCACGCCGTCCTTCGTCTGGCTGCTCAATCCCGATACGCGCGTGCGGCAAGGCGCGCTTCGCGCCCTGCTGGACTTCATGCATGCCCATCCCTGCGCGGGCATAGCGGGAAGCCTGATCGAAGATGCCGACGGCGTGACATGGCCCTACGCGTTCCGCTTCCCCTCGGCGTTGGGGGAGCTGGAACGCGGCGCCAGGACGGGCCTCGTCAGCCGGATGCTGAGCAGTCGTGCCACCTTGTGGCAGATGGGGAATGAAGCGACGGCCGTCGATTGGGTGTCGGGCGCCAGCATGATGATCCGGGCTGGTGTGTTCGACGCGATCGGTCCGATGGATGAAGCCTATTTCCTTTATTATGAGGAAACCGATTTCTGCCTGCGCGCGCGCCGGGCCGGATGGCAATGCTGGTATGCGCCCAGCGCGCGGATATTGCACATTGCCGGCCAGAGCACCGGCCTCACGGGCAAGAATGCCGTGGTGCGGCGCATGCCACGCTACTGGTTCGAGGCGCGACGGCGCTATTTCATACAGAACCATGGCCGCGCCTATGCGATCTGCGCCGATCTGGCCTGGATCATCGCCCATGTCGGATGGCGGATCCGGCGCCGGCTGCAATCGCTTCCGGACGATGACCCGCCGCGCCTTCTGAGCGACTTCGTCGCCAACTCCGCGTTGAGAGGCCGTCGCCGCGAGATAGCGGAGACGGCGGAGCGGACGGCCCCCGTCCACGCCGACGCCGCGACCCAATGATCCATGCGGCCGGCTTGCCGGTGCAGGCGGGACTGGAACTGCGTCTGGTCGCCGCCGATGCGCCGTCGGACCTCGCCCTGCGCGATCTGTCGGAGGAGGAACAGGCGCGGGCCGCGCGTTTCCATTTCGCGCGGCATCGCCACCGCTATCTT
>DATEDR010000154.1:0-11726 GCA_035281605.1 Sphingobium sp. | reverse complement strand
AGCGCGTGCCCGGCAGCATCGGTAGCAGGGCAAAGGGGCCACCCGGGTAGAAAATCTCGTACGCCGTGTTGCCGTGCGGCACCTCATGGTCGATTGCGGTCACCATGGCCGTATGCTTGTACTGCCAGCGCGTCGTGCGGATGCCCGCCGCCTCGCGGGTCGGGCTGTTGCGCCCTTCGGCAGTGACCAGCAGCGCGCCGTGCAGGGTCTGCCCGCTCGCCAGCGTCAGCGTAACGCCATTGGCATCGCGGTCCACGCGGGTGGCGCGGTCCGGCTGAAAGCGGGTGAGCAGCGCCGACTCTTCCGCCCTGTGACGAAGCGCCACGCGCAGGTCGCGATTGGGGAACATGATCCCCATGACGCCGTCATCGGCATCCGGCGCAAAGTCGAGCGCGCCCGGCTCCAGCCCGTCGCTCACCCAGATGCGGTCGATCGGACAACCCTTGCCCTCCAGATGATCGGTCACGCCGATCGCCGAGAGCATCGCATGGCTGGTCGAGGAAATGGCCGAGACGCGACCGTCGAAGCCGGCAGCGGTCGTTTCGACCGGATCGGCCGGGTCGATCACGGCGCAGCGCACGCCATGGCCGGAAAGCGCTATGCCCAGGGTCAGCCCGACAAGGCCCCCACCCAATATCACGACGTCGAAGCGGTGCATGCGGGTCTTTTAGGCGGTCGGCGCCCGATTGGGAAGCGGGAGCCCGACCTTCGCTGCGACGATCACGGCGCTCATGCCCGAAGCTTGTGCACCCAGCCCGCCGGATCGGCCACCGTCCCGCGCTGGATGCCCGTCAGTTCGGTCTTCAGCGCTTCGGTCACAGGTCCGCCACTGCCATTGCCGATAGTGAAATCGCCATCCACGCTCTTGACGGTTCCGATCGCGGTCAGGACAGCCGCGGTTCCGCAGGCGAAAGCTTCTTGCATCTTGCCGCTCACTGCGTCGGCGCGCCATTGAGCGAAGCTGTACGGTTCCTCCCGCACATCATAGCCCTTGGCGCGCGCCAGCGTGATGATGCTGTCGCGCGTGATGCCCGGCAGGATGGTGCCGCCCAGAGGAGGCGTGACGATCGATCCGTCATCCATGACGAAGAAGACGTTCATGCCGCCCAATTCCTCGACCCACTTGTTTTCGGCAGCGTCGAGGAAGACGACCTGATCGCAGCCGTGGGCGATCGCCTCCTTCTGCGCGATGAGGCTGGCAGCATAGTTGCCGCCGCATTTGGCCGCGCCCGTGCCGCCGCGCGCCGCGCGGGTGAAATGTTCCGACACCCAAAGCGTGACGGTCGTTTTCCCGCCCTTGAAATACCCGCCCGCGGGCGAGGTGATGACGCAGAAAATATATTCATTCGCCGGACGCACGCCCAGGAAGGTTTCGCTCGCGAACATGAAGGGGCGCACGTAGAGGCTGCCCTCGCCGCCCGGGATCCAGTCGGCGTCGATCCTGACCAACTCCTCAATCGCTTCCATGAACAGGTCTTGGGGAAGGGCCGGCATGGCCATGCGCTCGGCCGAATCGGCGAATCGGCGCGCATTTTCCTGGGGCCGGAACATGGCGATGCTGCCGTCGGCCAGGCGATATGCCTTCATCCCTTCGAAGATTTCCTGCGCATAATGCAAGACAGCGCAGGCGGGATCGAGCTGGAACGGTTCGCGCGGGCCCAGGCTGTGGCTGTGCCACCCCTGTCCCTCGGTGTAGCGAATCGTCACCATGTGATCAGTGAACACGCGGCCGAAACCCGGATCTTCCAGCAATATCGCGCGCTGATCCGCCGACAGAGCCTCGCTGCTGCGGTTGACGGTAAAGCGCGACTTCTGCTGGACGTCCATGATCATGCTCCTTTGGGAGGGCCGCCTATGTCACAAACGGCTCCTCGAAACAATTGGTCATTATTACTGTCCAATTTCATGCTGAGGAAGGGCCGCTGAGCGTCCGCTGGCCTCTTGGCCGGGACAGGCTGGGGGTTTATTCCCCGGCCATGCATTTTTTCTCCGACAATGCGACGCCCGTCTGCTCGCAAGTGATGGCGGCGATCGCAGCCGCGGACCGGGCCGACCATGGCTATGACGGCGATCGGTGGAGCGCGCGGCTCGACGGCGCCTTTTCGGACCTGTTCGACGCGCCAGTCGAGGCGATGTGGATCGCGACGGGCACGGCCGCGAACAGCATTGCGCTTGCATGCCTATGCCCGCCCTATGGCGCCATCATCGCGCACGAAGAGTCGCATATCGCTGTCGATGAATGCGGGGCGCCCGGCTTCTACACCCATGGCGCGAGCCTGATGACGCTGCCCGGGGAAGGGGCGAAGCTAAGCCCCCAGACCGTGAAGGATCGCTTGAAGGCGATCCGCCCGGACGTGCACCAGATACCCGCGCGCGCGATCAGCATAACCCAGGCGAGCGAATATGGCCTGGTCTACACGCCCGACGAGGTGGCCATGCTGGGCGCGCTAGCCCAGGAACACGGCCTGGGCTTCCACATGGATGGGGCCCGCTTCGCCAATGCGGTGGCGCATCTTCATTGCCATCCCGCCGATATCACTTGGCGCGCGGGGGTCGACATCCTCTCCTTCGGCTGTGTCAAGAATGGCGGCATGATCGGCGAGGCGCTGGTCTTTTTCGGTCCCCTGGCGAAAGCGCGCGCTGCCGAAGCGGAACGCTGGCGCAAGCGGGGCGGGCATCTTTTTTCCAAGGGCCGCTATCTGGCGGCGCAAATCCTGGCGATGCTTGACGGCGATCTGTGGCTGCAGAACGCCCGCGCCGCCAATGCCGCCGCGGCCGCTCTGGCCGAGGCGGCTCCCGGCCGCCTGCTGCATCCGGTGGAGGCGAACGAGCTGTTCCTGCGCCTGTCCGCTGCGGAGGCGGCCAGCCTGCGCGCGCAGGGCTTCGACTTTTATGATTGGGGCGAGGGCGCGGCGCGGATCGTTACCAACTGGGCTCAGGATCCTGCCAGCGTGCGGCCGCTTGCGCAGGCATTGAAAGCGTTGGGATGACCGCCATGGCGAAGAAGGGCGGTATCGTCCTGCCCTTCCTCCTGGTGACGTTGATCTGGAGTTCCACCTGGATCGTGATCCGCGACCAGCTTGCCGCCGTGCCGCCGAGTTGGTCGGTTTGCTATCGCTTCCTGCTGGGCGGAGTCGGCATGGCGCTTTTCGCCCTCGCGCGCCGCCTGCCTCTGCGCCTGCCGCCGGCGGGCATCGCCTTCGCGGCGGTGCTGGGGCTGGCTCAGTTCGTCCTCAACTTCAATTTCGTCTATCGCGCTGAGCATTTTCTGACCTCCGGCGTGGTCGCGACTGTTTATGCGTTGCTGCTGATCCCCAACAGCCTGCTCGGCTGGATCGCGTTCCGCCAGCCGATCAGCAGGGCCTTTCTTCTAGGGTCGATCGTCGCGATTGCGGGGATCGCCATGCTGCTGCTGCGCGAATATCGTACAGCTCCAGTGATGGCGGACGCCGTGCTGCTGGGGATCGGGTTGAGCGTCGCCGGCCTCTTCAGCGCGTCGGTCGCCAATGTCATGCAGGGGATGGAGATCGCCCGCCGATTGCCGATGGTGGCGGTTCTCACCTGGGCTATGCTGATGGGCGCCGCGATCAACGCCGCCCTCGCCTGGATCACGACGGGGCCGCCGGTGATGGAATGGCGGCCAGGCTATTTGCTGGGCTTCGCCTGGCTCGGCCTGGCCGGATCAGTCGTCACCTTCCCGCTCTATTTCCGGCTGATCCAGCGGATCGGGCCGGGCCGGGCCGCCTATACCAGCGTCCTCATCCCGGTGATCGCGATGTTGATCTCAACGCTGGCGGAGGGCTACCGCTGGTCCGCGCTGGGCATTGCCGGCGCTCTGCTGGCGGTTGCCGGCATGGGGATCGCGCTCCGGGCGAAAGGCGCGCCGGAGGAAGCCAAGGAATAACGCGTTTAGCGCCGAACCGCGCCCGGCTCGTAAAGCCGCTTGGCGGCGTTCACCCGGTCGATCAGGCTGGCGATAGGCTCCCGCGCGGGCATAGGGCGTTCGGGAACGGACAGGGTGCCCATCCGCCGGCTGAGCGCTGCAAAAACATGATCGACGCGATCCATGGTCTGTCCCTTCCGACAAGCTGTCAGGGACACCCTTCGCGCGATTTGGTTAACGACGGGTAAGTGATGCGGCGAGCCGCTTATCCTGCTTCGGCGAGGCAGGCGACCAACCCCTCGCGATAGGTTGGATAGCGGGGACGCCAACCCAGCAGGCGCTTCGCCCGGCCATTCGCGACCCGCCGATTTTCGGCATAGAAGCCGCGCGCCACGGGAGAAAGCCCCGCCTCTTCCAGCGTCAGCAGCGGCGGATGCGGCATGCCCAGCAAATCGCAAGCCGCCTCGATCAGGCGGTTTTGCGCGCAAGGCAGGTCGTCCGCCAGATTGTAGATGCCGGCGGGACCGTCAAAGGACGCGACGATCCCTGCCACGATGTCGTCGACATGCACCCGGCTGAACATCTGATCGCGCATGGCGACCCGGTGCGCGCGCCCTTCACGAACCCGGTCGATGGCGGAGCGGCCCGGCCCGTAGATGCCGGGCAGACGAAAGCACCGCATATCGGGACGAAGGGCGCCCCAGGAAAGGTCGGCCTGCACCCGGGCGGTGCGGCGGGCAGAGCCGACCGGGCTCGCTTCATCGACCCAGGCGCCACCTGTATCTCCATAGACCCCGGTTGAGGAAAGATAGCCGGTCCACAATGCCGGCGCCCGGGCGATGGCATCGCCATAACGGGCAAGAAGGGGGTCTTGCTCTCCCTCGGGCGGGACGGACGAGAGCACGTGCGTCGCCTGCGCCAAGGCTGCGTTAACCGCGCTCTCGTCGTCGAAGGCCAGGGATGCCGCATCGCCGGCGCGTCGAACGCCGGTAACGCGCCAACCCTCCTGCAACAGCCGGTCGGCGAGACGGGAGCCGGTGTAGCCCATGCCGAAAATCAGAAGATGCGGGGTCATCGCAGCCTGCCCCTTTTTACGGTTGGAGCGGGTCGGTCCTAGACGGTGAAGCTCTCGCCGCAGCCGCAACTGCCCTTGGCATTGGGGTTGTTGAAGACGAACCCTGCGGTGAAGTCATCCTCCACCCAGTCCATCGTCGACCCGATCAGATAAAGCACCGAGCCGCCGTCGATATAGAAGACGCCACCCGGGGTTTCGATCTTCTCGTCGAACTTGGTTTCTTCACTGACATAATCGACCGAATAGGCAAAGCCCGAGCAGCCGCGGCGCGGGGTCGACAGCTTGACGCCGATCGCGCCGTCGGGCGCGCTCGCCATCAGGTCCGCGATGCGCTGCTCGGCGGCAGGCGTCAGGATGACGGCGGCAGGGCGGGCGCGGATCTTGGTTTCGCCATTGGGAGTAGGGGTCATCAGAGCATTCCCAGTTCGAGCTTGGCCTCATCCGACATCTTCTGCGGGTCCCAGGGCGGATCCCAGACGAGGTTCACCTGCGCGTCGCCAACGCCCGGCACCGCGCCGACGCGCAGTTCGACTTCACCCGGCATGGATTCGGCGACCGGGCAATGCGGCGTGGTCAGCGTCATGGTGACCACGACATGACCATCATCGGTAACGTCGACACCGTAGATCAGGCCAAGATCATAGATATTGACCGGGATTTCCGGGTCGTAAATTTCCTTAAGAGCGTCGATCACGCCGTCATAGACGCTGCCCCCCGGCTCGCCCGCCGACGCTGCCGCTGGCTTCTGCGCAAGGAAACCGTCGAGATAGTCGCGCTGGCGCGGCGCGGCGTCACCCGCATCGTCGACGCGCGCCTTGGGCGGCGTTTCGATCGCCTCTACTTCTTCCACCAAAATCTTCCGCTCGCTCATCCGAAGATTTTCCTCACTCGTTCAATGCCTTTGATCAGCGCGTCCACATCGCTGTCGTCGCTGTAGATGCCGAAGCTGGCCCGTGCCGTCGCCTCGACGCCGAGGTGGCGCATCAGCGGCTGCGCGCAATGATGCCCCGCCCTGATGGCAACGCCCGTTTCGTCCAATATGGTGCCGACATCGTGCGGATGCACCCCCTCAAGCTCGAAGGACAGGATGCCAGCCGAATCCTCGGGCCCAAAGACGCGCACGCTGTTCAGGCTCTCCAGCGCCGCCCGCGCCTTGGCGACCAGCGCGCATTCATGGGCGTGGATCGCGTCGAGCCCGATGGCCTGCACATAGTCGATCGCCGCCGATAGCCCGACAACCCCGGTGATGTGCGGCGTTCCCGCCTCGAACCGGGTGGGCGCAGGGGCGTAGGTGGTTTTTTCGAACGTCACCTTGTCGATCATTGACCCGCCCCCCTGATAGGGCGGCATGGCGTCGAGCAGGTCCTTGCGGGCCCAGAGCGCGCCTATGCCGGTCGGGCCATAAAGCTTGTGCGCGGAAAAGACGTAGAAGTCGCAGTCCAGTGCCTGCACATCGACG
Source organism: Sphingobium sp. (assembly GCA_035281605.1). Classification (GTDB taxonomy): domain Bacteria; phylum Pseudomonadota; class Alphaproteobacteria; order Sphingomonadales; family Sphingomonadaceae; genus Sphingobium. The sequence goes on along the minus strand of DATEDR010000154.1, from coordinate 5,309 downwards.
GCCAGGCGCGGCACGGCCTGGCAACCGTCGATCAGGATCTTCGCGCCCACGCCATGCGCAATGTCGGCGGCGCGGCGGACGTCGAGGACGCTGCCCAGCACGTTCGACACATGGGCCAGCGCGACCATCTTGTGCTGTGGCGTGATCATCGCCTGCATCGCGTCGAGGTCGATCTTGCCGTCTGCCGTGAGGGGCACGACGTCGATCTGCGCGCCGACTTTCTCGGCCACGATCTGCCAGGGGACGATATTGCTGTGATGCTCCAGCATCGACAGCAGGATGCGGTCGCCGCTTTGAAGCTGCGTGCCAGCCCAGCTCTGGGCGACAAGGTTGATGCCCTCGGTCGCGCCGCGGACATAGACGATCTCGCTGTCCGACGCCGCGCCGATGAAGTTCGCGACCTTGCGCCGCGCCGCTTCATAGGCGAGCGTCATATTGGCCGAGCGCTCATAGACGCCACGATGGACCGTCGCATAGTCGGGGCCGTATGCGTGGGCGATGGCGTCGATCACCGCATTGGGCTTCTGCGCCGTGGCGGCGCTGTCAAGATAGTGCCAATTGCCGACGCCGGGGAAGTCGTCGCGCAGCCGCAAACCTCCGTTCGCCCTGAGCGAAGTCGAAGGGCCGGGCTGAGCCGCAGGCGAAGCCGCTTCGCTCCGCTCGGCGGAGGGCTTCGACAAGCTCAGCCCGAGCGGAGGGGAGGATGGCACATCGTTCATACCAGCGTCTCCAGCTTGGCGATCGCAGCAGTCTCTAGCCGGCCTTTGACCGCTTCGTCGGCGACATCGTCGAACACGCCTGCGACAAAGGCCTTCAGCAGCAGCGTCTTGGCGGTCGCCGGGTCCATCCCTCGCGAAGCCATGTAGAAGAGCGCCTGCCTGTCCAACTCGCCCACGGTCGCGCCATGGGCGCATTTGACGTCGTCGGCGTAGATTTCCAGCTCCGGCTTGGCATTGGCCGTGGCGGTGCGGTCGAGCAACATCGCCTTGACCGACTGAAAGGCGTCGGTGCGCTGCGCGTCGCGGGCGACATTGATGGAGCCCAGATAGCTGCCGGTGGCGCGCTGACCGAGGATCGAGCGGATCGTCTGGCCGCTGGTTGCGTCCGGCTGCGCATGGATGACAGCAGTGACGATCTCCAGCGTCTGCTCGCCGCCGCCGATGATCGCGCCGTTCAGTTCGAAATGCGAACCCTTGCCCAAGGTGACGTTGAGCGTGACCCGGCCGAATTTTCCGCCGATGTTGAGGATATGGAAGTCGCAGCGCGCGCCATCCGCAACGGTGACGACATAATCATGCACCGCCGCCACGCCTTCGCCGGCATCCTGCAGCAGATGGTGCCGCGCGCTTTCCCCGGCAGCCACATCGATGCGCCTCGGCGCGGGCGTGGGCCAGATGGCGGCCAGCGCGTCCAGGTCGCTGTAGCGCCATTCCTCGGCCTTGCGCGTGGGAAGGGTGAGCGTGGTCACGCCGCAACCACCTCCGCCCCAACCACATCAGCATAGCCTTCGCGCTCCAGTTCCAGCGCCAGTTCGGGGCCGCCAGACTTCACAATCCGGCCGCCGGCAAGCACATGCACGAAGTCCGGCTTCACATAATCGAGCAGGCGCTGATAGTGGGTGATGAGCAGCACCGCCTTTTCGGGCTTGCGCATGATGGCGTTGATCCCGGCGCCCACGATCTTGAGCGCGTCGATGTCGAGGCCGGAGTCGGTCTCGTCCAGGATCGCGAGCTTGGGATCGAGAATGCCCATCTGCACCATTTCGGCGCGCTTCTTCTCGCCGCCCGAAAATCCGACATTCACCGGACGCTTCAGCATTTCCATGTCGAGGCCGAGCAGGGAGGCCTTTTCCTTGGCAAGCTTGATGAACTCGCCGCCGTTCAATTCCTTTTCGCCGCGCGCGCGGCGCTGCGCATTGAGGCTTTCGCGCAGGAATTGCAGGTTGGAGACGCCGGGTATCTCGACCGGATACTGAAAGCCCAGGAACAGCCCGGCGGCGGCGCGCTCGTGCGGCTCCAGGCTGAACAAGTTCACACCGTCAAACGAGACATCGCCGCCGGTCACTTCATAGCCGGGTCGGCCGCCCAGCGTGTAGGCCAGGGTCGACTTGCCTGCGCCATTCGGCCCCATGATCGCATGGATTTCGCCCGCCTTGATGGAGAGCGACAGGCCTTTCAGGATCGCCTTGCCGTCGATTTCGTTGGTTAGATTCTCGATCGTCAGCATCATTCAACCCTTATGTGCGCGTTGCAGCGTCCGCGCGGTCCAGAAGGCCATGTCCCGCACGTCGCCCGGCGCGGGGAACAGCGTGTCGATATGGCGCTTGATCGGCATGTAGGGCCACCAGTCGGCGCCCGGCTCGGGCGCGCCCTTTTCCAGCACCCCGGTCACGAATTCGGTTACAGGGCCCATGCGCGCGAGATTGGGCGCCTTGGCCTTGTGGAAGGCTTTGTCGGTCCTGAGCTTCTCGGTGAACGCGACGTCGCCCTTTTCCAACGCGGCGCGGCATTGCGCCTGATAGGCGTCGAGATCGCCGAAATCCTTGGCGGCGCGCGCCTGAAGCTCGCCTTCCTCCAGCTCATAATCTTCCGTCAGGATGCGGATCGCGGCGGTCCATGATTGGCCGTTGCTCACGTCTTCCGCGAAATCGGCGAGGGCATCCTGAATATCGTCTTCGTCGCTCATTCGGTAAAGTCTCTTTTGTTTTTAAGCCCCTCCCCTTCAGGGGAGGGGTTGGGGTGGGGGCTAGCCCAACGATCCGACGCCTGTTCCAGCGCGCCGAGGATCGCGACACAAACCCCTTCGATATTCCGCATCACGTCCTGATTGGCGATGCGGATGATGCTGTAGCCCATTGCGTTCAACGCCTCATCGCGTGCCTTGTCCGATCCTACTCGGTGCGTGTCGCCATCGACTTCGACGATCAGCGCTTTTTGTGGGCAGAGGAAGTCCGCAATGAACGGACCAATTACAGATTGGCGGCGAAATTTGTGGCCGCCGAGTTGCGAGCGGGACAACTTTGACCAGAGGCGCTTTTCCGGTTCGGTCGGTTCGCAGCGCATTTCGCGAGCGAAGCCAGCTAAATCAGCGAGGCGCCCGGCCGATAGCCCCCACCCCCGGCCCCTCCCCTGAAGGGGAGGGGAGCCCAGGCGGTTTGCCTGATCGAGAGATGTCAGATCGATCAACCGACCGAACCCTCCAGCGAAATCCCCAACAGCTTCTGCGCCTCGACGGCGAACTCCATCGGCAGCTGTTGCAGCACTTCCTTGGCAAAGCCGTTGACGATCAACGACACCGCGCTTTCCTGATCCAGCCCGCGCTGCATCGCGTAGAAGAGCTGGTCGTCGCTGATCTTCGACGTGGTCGCCTCATGCTCGACCTGGGCCGAGGGATTGCGCACCTCGATATAGGGCACGGTGTGCGCGCCGCACTGGTCGCCCAGCAGCAGGCTGTCGCATTGGGTGAAGTTGCGCACGCCCTCCGCGCCGGGCGCCACGCGGACGAGGCCACGATAGGTGTTGTTGCTGCGGCCCGCCGAGATGCCCTTGGACACGATGGTCGAGCGCGACCCCTTGCCGTTGTGGATCATCTTGGTGCCAGTATCGGCCTGCTGCATGTTGTTGGTCAGCGCCACCGAGTAGAACTCGCCGACGCTATTCTCGCCGTTCAGCACGCAGCTTGGATATTTCCAGGTGATGGCCGAGCCGGTTTCCACTTGAGTCCAGCTGACCTTGCTGTTGCGGCCCTGGCAGAGCGCCCGCTTGGTCACGAAATTATAGATGCCGCCCTTGCCGTTCTCGTCGCCCGGATACCAGTTCTGGACGGTGGAATATTTGATCTCTGCATCGTCCAGCGCGACCAGCTCGACCACGGCGGCGTGCAGCTGATTCTCGTCGCGCATCGGCGCGGTGCAGCCTTCGAGATAGGAGACATAGCTCCCCTCGTCCGCGACGATCAGCGTGCGTTCGAACTGTCCCGTATTCTCCGCGTTGATGCGGAAATAGGTGCTGAGTTCCATCGGGCAGCGCACCCCCTTGGGAATGTAGACGAAGGTGCCGTCGGAAAAGACCGCGCAATTGAGCGTGGCGAAATAATTGTCGTGCATCGGCACGACCTTGCCCAGCCACTTCCTGATGAGGTCGGGATATTCGCGCACCGCCTCGCTGATCGAGCGGAAGATGACGCCCGCTTCCTCCAGCTCCTTGCGGAAGGTGGTGGCGACGGAGACGCTGTCGAACACCGCGTCGACCGCGACCTTGCGACTGCCCTTCACCCCGGCCAGCACTTCCTGCTCGGCGATGGGGATGCCCAGCTTCTGATAGGTCGCCAATATCTCCGGATCGACCTCGTCCAGCGAGTCCAGTTCGACCTTCTTCTTGGGCTCGGCGTAATAATAAGCGTCCTGATAGTCGATCGGCGGGATGTTGAGCTTGGCCCATTCCGGCGCGTCCATCGTCTGCCACAGGCGAAACGCCTTCAATCGCCATTCCAGCAGCCATTCCGGCTCCTTCTTCTTGGCGGAAATGAAGCGGACCGTATCTTCATTGAGGCCCTTTGGCGCGAAATCCTGCTCGATGGCCGAAGACCAGCCATGCTCGTAGGTGGAGGCGCGCTCGGCGGCCTCATGCGCTTCGAGATTGCGAATGGTGGTGGTTTCCTCGGTCATGCCATTTCTCGGGTAAGGCTGGCGATCGTCACGCTCGCAAGCGCGGAGCGGATCGCGTTGTTCGCAACGTTCATATGGGGCCGCACGCGGCAATCCTGTTCCAGCGTGCAGTCATGCGCGCCATGTTCGACGCAGGCGGTCATGGCGATGGGACCTTCGACCGCCTCGACCACATCGGCCAGGGTGATCGTCGCCGGCGGCCGCGACAGCCGTACGCCGCCGCCGGTTCCCCGGCTTGATTCCAGCAGGCCCGCTGCGGACAGCCGGCTCACCAGCTTCTGCGCGGTCGGCAGGGGAATGCCGGTTTCCGCGGCAAGCGTGGTCGCGTTCAGCTTGAGATGCCTGTTCGTCACGGGGTCGAACCCGGCCCCCGCGCCGCAATGACGCGCGGCCGCGGACATCAGCACCACGGCATAATCTGCAAAACTCGAAAGCCTCATTACTGATAAGCGCCCGTTGCGAACCATTCTCAAATCGGATCGATTCCGTCCGATTGCGCATGTGGTCTACCGCACCGGCGGAATCAAGGCATTTTTACTATGGCGGGTTCAGCTCAGTCGGTTGAGGACCGCGACATCGCTCCCCAAAGAGCGGCGCAGCAGGGTCAATTGGGCAACGGCGGTCGGCTCCGTCAGCAGTTGAT
>DATEDR010000153.1:0-4169 GCA_035281605.1 Sphingobium sp. | reverse complement strand
TTGCCGTCGAACAGATCGAACTTGGCCCCGATTTCGCGGTTGATGGTCTTTTCCGGTGCGATGTCCGCGCTGCTCGCCGAGAGAGCGAAAGTCTCACCGGAAGGCTGATAAGACTTGTTCCAGGAGGCGTAGTAGGACTGGGTCGGCGTCGGCTGCCAGACGAGGCCAATGCGCGGGCTCCAGAATGTGTCCGTCCGCGCAAGGTCGGGCTGTCCCGTTATGCGCTGGTGGACTTCCTGACGGAAGCGGTCATAGCGCAGACCGGCAAGCACCTTCCAGTGTTCCCCGAGGGCGATCATGTCCTGGGCATAGAACCCGAGGGTCTTGTAGACGCCGGTCCGGTTCGTGCTGGGATTGCCGGAGACTGCCAGGGGCAGGACCGGCAGAACCGGGTTGAACAGATCGACCGTGGCGATGTTTGCCCGATCGATGCGCAGCTCATATTTGGACTGACGGCCCGCTTCGAAGCCCAGCAACAGCTTGTGCTCCAACGGCCCGGTGGAAAATGTGCCGGACAGTTCCAGTTGGTTGAACCAGCCATGCTCGGCGCGATCGGTGCTCTGGCGATTGAGCGTTACCGTCCGCGCGGCTTCGTTGACGATGTTCGGAATCGTGTTCTGCCGATCGAGCGTATAGTCATAGTAGCGGAAGGCGTTGTGCAGCCGAAGCGTATCGCTGAACTCATGGTCGAGCGTGGCGGTCGTGGACCAGACTTCCGACTGGCTGAAATCCACGTCCCTGCCGTTGGCCGCGCCATAATAGGTCGAGGCCGGGACATCGACCGGACGTCCCTGGAAGGCCGGAATGCCGTTGTCGGTCAAGCGGCGGTCACGCAGATAATCGGCCTGAAGAAGTATCCGTGTGCGTTCGCTCGGCGCGAACAATACCGAGGGCGCGATGGCTTCGCGCTTGAGAAAGCCCTGATCCCGATAGCTGTCCGACCGTTCGATCGCGCCGGTCAGGCGAACGGCAACATCATTGTCGGTAAAGACATGGCCAAGATCGATCTCGCCGCGCTTGTCGTCCCAGCTACCATAGCTCAGGACGATCTCCCCGCCCTCGGTGCCCGGCTTCTTGGAAACGCGGTTGATGAGGCCGCCGGAGGAGCCGCGTCCGTAGAGCACGGACGCCGGCCCTTTCAGAATCTCGATCCGCTCGATGTTCGACAGGTCGCGGAAATAGAGGGCGTCGTCGCGCACGCCATCGATGAAGAGGTCGCCATAAGCGATATTGCCGCGGATCACGAACTGATCGCGCTGGCCGTCTCCGGTAGCCATGCCGATGCCGGCCACGTTCTTGACCGCGTCCTGCAGCGACAAGGCCCGCTGGTCACGCATCACCTGACTGGGGATGACGTCGATCGTCTGCGGAATGTCGCGCAGTGGCGCGTCGATCTTCAACGCCGTGGTGTCGGGGGTGCGATATTCCGGGTTCGTAGCCGTTACCACGATGTCGTCGCGTTCCGAACCGGCTGCTGCAGCTTCGCCGTCCGCGCGCTCCGCGCCAAAGGCCGGTGATGATGCCATCGCCGCAAGCAAGGCCAGTATCGAGACGGTGCCGTGTTTCCGAACGACACGGGTATTCATAGTAGTCGCAAGCATGTGTTGCCCCCAAATATTTGCTAATGCGAATCGTTCGCATATCTGGGCTGTTAGAGTAGCGTTGCGATCGAAGTCAAGGATGGCGGCGAGGCCGAGCTGCGTTTCGCGTCTCCCAAATAGTTGAAAAGGTGAGCGGATTGCCGTGCTCATGCCCCCGCCTCTTTCAGATAGATGCGCTCAGGATGGGCGTGGCACAGGAAGTCATGATGGGAGATATCCCAGCCATAGGCACCCGCCATGAGGAAGCAGACGAGATCGCCGATCCGCGCCCGCGCGACGGGCACATCGCGGGCCAACACATCCTTGGGGGTGCATAGCTCGCCGGCGAGCGTCAGGTTGGTATCGGAGCATTCGGGCCGGGGCCAGGGATGAAGCCAGGCATCGCGGGGCAGAATCACGAAAGGATGATTGTGCGCCCAGGAACTCGGCAGCCGGAAATGATGGGTGCCACCTCGCAGCAAGGCGAAGACACGTCCATGGACGGCCTTAATGTCGAGAATCTCGCAGACATAGACGGCATGATAGGCGGCGAGAATCCGGCCGCATTCGAATTGCAGGCGCAGATCGCCAGCTACATGTGGTGCGAGCGCGCGGGTGAAGCCTTCCACGTCGAACCGCCAGTCCGGATCGCCATAGTCAACACCCCAGCCACCGCCGAGATTGACGATCCGCAAGTCCAGACCATGCTTGTTCGCCCAGGACCGGGCGAGATCGAGTTCCATCGCGCAGAGCGCGGCATGTCCGGCAGCATCGCGATTGTTCGAGACCGTGTGGAAATGGAATCCCTCGAACCGCAGCGCCGGACAATGCGCCAGCAGTTCCAGGACGTCGGGGATATCGGATTGCGCGATGCCGAACTGGGTTGCCGCTCCTCCCATGGTGAGGGTTGCTCCCGGCACTGGGCCGGCAAGGTTCACACGCAGCAATATGGGCAGGACCGCACCCGCCTGTGCCCCAACGGCGTTCGCGAGGCGCACCGTGTGCAGGCTTTCCACATGGAGCCGTTCGACACCCTGCGCCAGGATCAACTCGATATCCTCGCGCGTGCGCGCGGGTCCGCCCATGATGATCCGGGCTCCGGAACCGACCGCATCGCGCACTTTCAGGATTTCGCCCGACGAGGCGACCTCGAATCCGGCAACGTGCGGCGCGAGCGTTCGCAATATCCGGAGGTCGTTGTTGGCCTTGACGGCATAGAACAGCTCCGCCCGGGGCGGGAGCGACCTCACCACTTCCAGCACGTGCCGCCGCAGCGCATCGAGATCGTGCAGGAAGGCGCAGATCGGCCGTTCGCTGTTCACCACGGCGACGACTTGCGCGGCGCTTGGCCTCAACAGCGTCATGATAGCGCCACCGTCGATTGCTGCAGTGCATATCCATCCCGCAGCGCAGGTCGGAGGGGATTGGGTATCTCGACATAATCGGGCCGTTCCCCGCGACCGGCGAAACAGCTCGTGAAATTCGCCTTGGCGGGCAGGGTTTCCGCTTCGAGAAGCCAGGCGACGAGGCCGGCGGTGGGGCTATCCTCGGCAGCGGTGGACAATGCCTCTGCAATGGAGCGCCAGAGGTCGCCTTCCTGCGCATCAGCCAGAAGCGAGACTGCCGCGACTACATGGTTCAACTGATTGCTGATCAGGTAGTAGACTAGGCGCTGGCGCGCTTCCTCGGCGAGGAAGAATACCGATGGATCGAGTTCGAGCTTCGGCGCGATGCGTTCGAAGCGCTCGCGATCTATGCTGACCCCTTCCAGGTCGCGCACGATCAGGCGGGCTGGAGTTCCCCGGTCCAACTCCAGAAGGCTGTTTTGGCTGTGCGCTTCGAGGCTGACGCCTGTTCTGGCGAACAGGCGCAGCGGCGGGAGTATGGCCGTCTGGACGTAAGCGCGTAGCCAGGCTTGCGCCGCAGCGAGACCGGAAAAGCCGCAGCCCATGGTCTCTAGCATCGGCCGGCCATCGTTTGGCGATGGTTCGAGCAGGCCAGCCAGTACAAATGCTTCTCGCCGAGGCGCATCGCGCAGGACGACGGCCGTAATTGCTTCGAGGCCGGGATGATCGATCCAGACAGCGCCGGGCTCATCGAGCACGTCGAGGCCGCAGGCGGCAACCTGTTTCGCTATCGCCGCAAGCGCCTGCTCTGCCGCCATGCTTCGGGCGATCTGGTCGCGCGGGTTGGTGCGCGCGAAATTGGTGATCCGGGCCGCAATCGGGAGCTTGAGGAACATATTGGCGCTGGGTGCGAACACGGTGCGGACCGATGACGTCGGCTGCATCGTCGCGCCGGTGGGCAGGGTGAGGATCGCGCGTCCCCGCGCGACGAGATCAGCGAATGATGGATCGGTTTCGAGGCGCGCGGCCTGCCAGGGGTGGCTCGGAATCAGAAGGCGGCCGCTGATCGCGTTTTCCGGCAGGCCGGAAAGATCGGCGAGGATGCGGCGTACACGCTCCTGGACCTGCCTGTCGCGCCACAGAGCCGCCCCGACATCGGTCTCGGCGATGATCCAGCGCAACTGGAAACCACGGGCGCGCTCCGGCGCATAACAGTCGATATCGTCCGCCGAAAAGCCATCTA
>DATEDR010000152.1:0-7676 GCA_035281605.1 Sphingobium sp. | reverse complement strand
ACCCGCCGGTCGATGGCCGTCCACGCCTGCATTGGATCGTCGGCGGCCTTGCCAAGACCGACAATCTCGACGAATGTGCGCCCTGGTTCGGCAATATCGCGCAGGCCTATACCATCGGTGAAGCGGGCCATATGTTCGCCGACCTGCTGCGAGAGCATATGGCGGTGGATGATAGCGAGATGCTATCCGCCGCCGTCCGCCGCGCAGCGCGGGTGGCGCAGCCGGGGGATGTGGTGCTGCTTTCACCGGCTTGCGCGAGTTTCGACCAGTTCCGTGATTTCGAGGCCCGCGGCGACGCCTTCGCCGCGGCCGTCGCGGCGTTGGACGAAGGGGATACGGGCGGCTGAGGCGGCCAAGAAGGGGCGACGGGGATGTTCAGGGCGAGCGAGCTGGTAAAGGGGTTCAAGAACCGCACCGTCCCGCGCGAGCGCACGGCGCTGGCCATCTGGTTCTGGGAGATAGACCGGGTCCTGCTGTCGCTGATCGTCGCGCTGATGGCCATCGGCCTCGTCGCGGTGGCGGCCGCTTCGCCGGTGGCGGCGATCGACCGGTCGACCAGCACGGTTTCGGTCACGCCGCTCATCTATTTCTATCGCCAGCTGATGTGGGTCTTCATCGGCCTGCCGATCATGCTTGTCATCTCGATGCTGCCCCGCCCGCAGGCGCGGCGCTTCGCCATCTTCATGACGGTGTTCTTCATCCTCATGCTGCTGTGCGTCCCGATATTGGGCTCGACGGTGAACGGCGCGCGGCGTTGGATCGACCTGCCGGGCTTCCGCTTCCAGCCTTCGGAATTTCTGAAGCCCGTCTATGTCGTGACCATGGCCTGGCTGCTGTCGCTGCGCGGCAAGGATATGAGCCTGCCGGTCATCCCGCTGACCGGCGTGCTGACATTGCTGGTCGCCGCCATCCTGATGAAGCAGCCCGACTTCGGTCAGACGGTCATTTTCCTCGCCTGTTGGGGATGTCTGCTGCTGCTGTCGGGCGTGTCGATGCGCTTCATCGGCACGATGGCGGGCATCGGCCTTGCTGGCCTCGTTGCCATGTACATGTTCTATGAAAATGGCCGGCAGCGCATCAATGACTTCCTGGGGATAGGCGTGGCGCTGGACACGGGCCCCGACCAGACCGAGCTTGCCTTCCGCACCATCACCCATGGTGGTTTCACCGGGGTGGGGCCGGGCGGCGGGCAGAACAAGTTCCGCCTGCCCGAAGCGCATACCGACTATATCTTCTCGGTCATCGGGGAGGAGTTCGGCCTGCTCGCCTGCATCGGCATCGCCTGCGTCTATCTGGCGGTGGTGGTGCGCGTGCTGCTGCGCCTGCTGGACGAGGATGATAATTTTACCATCCTCGCCGCGGCGGGCCTCACCACGCAGTTCGGATTGCAGGCGATCATCAACATGGGCGTCAATGCGCAGATATTTCCTTCAAAGGGCATGACGCTGCCCTTTATCAGCTATGGCGGCTCCTCTATGCTCGCGCTTTGTATCGGCGTCGGCCTGCTGCTCGCGTTTACGCGGCGCAATCCCTTCATGGGTCGGCACACGGTCGTCAAATGGAGTGGTCGATGAGCATTTCCCGACACTTCGTCCTCGCTGCCGGCGGGACGGGTGGTCACATGATTCCCGCGCATGCCGTGGCCGAGGAACTGATGGCGCGCGGCCATCATGTCGCGCTGGTGACGGACGAGCGAGGGGCCAAGATCCCGGGAATCTTCGATCGGGCGCAGGTCCATGTCCTACCCGCCGGGCGCATGACCAAGAACCCCAAAAGCTGGCCGGGCGCGCTGAAGGCGATCCTGGCGGGCCGCGCCATGTCCCGCCGCCTCAACGAGACGTTCCGTCCCACCGCCGTCGTCGGCTTTGGCGGCTATCCCGCCATGCCGGCGCTGCTGGGCGCTCTGGCCGACGGCATCCCGACGGCGATCCACGAGCAGAATGCCGTGCTGGGTCGCGTCAATCGCCTGCTCTCCCGCCGCGTCGATGCGATCGCGACCGCTTATCCCGTGGTCGAGCGGCTGAGGGACAAATATGCGGCCAAGGTCCATCTGGTCGGCAATCCGGTGCGCGAGGAGATCAAGCATCTGCGGGACGAGGAATTTCCTGCGCTGACGGACGAAAGCGTATTCCGCGTTCTCGTGATCGGCGGCAGTCAGGGCGCCACGATCCTGTCCAGCGTCGTGCCCGATGGCCTGGGCATGCTGCCTTTGAGCCTGCGCCGCCGCCTTCAGGTGACGCAGCAGTGCCGCGCCGAGGATATCGAGCGTGTCCGCAAGATCTACGCCGACCTCGAAATCCCCGCCGATCTCGCGACCTATTTCAACGACGTGCCTGAAAAACTCAGCTGGTCGCACCTCGTCATCGCTCGCGCGGGCGCCTCGACGCTGGCGGAACTGACCTGTGCCGGCCGTCCCGCGATCCTGGTCCCACTGCCCAGCGCCATGGACGATCATCAGACCGCCAACGCGCGCGAAATGACCGAAGCAGGCGGCGCGCGCACTATCCCGCAGGCGCGCTTCACGGCGGTCGAGCTCGCCAAGCAGATGCAGAAGATGGCGCTGGAGCCGGGCGCCCTTCAGAACGCCGCCCGGCGCGCGCGGGCCTGCGGCCGTCCCAATGCCGCGCGCGACATGGCCGATCTGCTCGAAAGCATCGGCCCCGCGCCGATCATGAACGATCCGCTCAAGGTCGGCCCGGTGCCCACCAGCCTCAATTTGCAGGGTGTTCCTGCATGAAGAACGGTAACCTCTCCCCGTTCGGGCTGAGCCTGTCGAAGCCTTCTGCCGAGCGAAGCGAGGCTGCTTCGCCTTCGGCTCTGCATGGCCCTTCGACTTCGCTCAGGGCGAACGGTTTTGAATATAAGGAACCTTGCGCATGAAGGGTGTCGGCACCGACATCGGCACGATTCATTTCATCGGCATTGGCGGCATTGGCATGTCCGGCATCGCCGAAGTTATGCATAATCTGGGGTATAAGGTTCAGGGGTCCGACGTCGCCGAAGGCTATGTGGTCGAGGGGCTGCGCAAGAAGGGCATCGACGTGATGATCGGCCACAAGGCCGAAAATCTGGGCGACGCCGCCGTGGTCGTGACCTCCACCGCGATCAAGAAGGGCAATCCGGAAGTCGATCTGGCGCTGGAAAAGCGCGTTCCGGTCATCCGCCGCGGGGAAATGCTGGCCGAACTGATGCGCCTTAAATCCACTGTCGCGGTGGCCGGCACGCATGGCAAGACCACGACCACCTCCATGGTCGCGGCGCTGCTGGACGCGGGCGGGATCGATCCGACCGTCATCAACGGCGGCATCATCAACAGCTATGGCTCCAACGCTCGCCTGGGCAAGAGCGAGTGGATGGTGGTGGAAGCCGACGAAAGCGACGGCAGCTTCCTGCGCCTGGACGGCACACTGGCGGTCGTGACCAATATCGATCCCGAACATCTCGACCATTATGGCAGCTTCGACAAGGTGAAGGACGCCTTTGTCGAGTTCGTCGAGAATGTGCCTTTCTATGGCGCGGCGATGCTGTGCCTCGATCATCCGGAGGTGCAGGCGATCCTGCCGCGCGTGCAGGATCGGCGCATCGTCACCTATGGCTTTTCGGCCCAGGCCGACATTCGCGGCGAGAGTGTCCAGCCCATCCCCGGCGGCAATCGCTTCGACGTGCAAATCCGCGAGCGCGACGGGTCGTTGCGCCGGATCGAGGGCATCGAAATGCCGATGCCCGGCCGCCACAATGTGCTGAACGCCATGGCGGCGATCGGCGTGGCGCTGCAAATGGGCATCGATGACGCGACGATCCAGACCGGTTTCGCCAAGTTCGGCGGCGTCAAGCGCCGCTTCACCAAGGTCGGGGAGATCGCCGTCGATGGCGGCACCGCGACGATCATCGACGATTACGCCCATCATCCGGTTGAGATCAGGGCGGTGCTGGCCGCCGCGCGCGAAGGCCTTTCCGGCTCAGCGAGCGGGGGACGGGTCATCGCCGTCGTCCAGCCGCACCGCTTCACTCGCCTGCGCGACCTGATGGACGAGTTTCAGCAGGCCTTCAACGATGCCGACATCGTCTACGCCGCCCCCGTCTATCCGGCGGGCGAGCAGCCGATCGAGGGCGTCGACAGCGCCGAACTGGTGGCCGGGATCAAGCGCCGCGGCCATCGCAGCGCGACAACCGTCGACGGTGCGGAGGACCTGGCCCGGGTCATCGCCGCGGACGTTCAGGCGCATGACATGATCATCTGCCTGGGCGCCGGCGACATCACCAAATGGGCAGCGGGTCTTGCCCCTGCTGTCGCGGCGAGGGAGGCGGCCTGATGTTCGAACTGTTCAATGTTGGCCTGGAAATGCAGAAGCGCATGATCGACGCGCAGATGCAGGGCATCGAGGCGGCACGGCAGATGGTCGGTGCGGCCCAGCGCAACGTCGATGCCGGGTTGACCGCTGCTCGGGCTGGAGAAGCCGGGACGAAAGCGATGAAGAGCTGGATGCGGCTCTGGGGGATGCGCGATTGACGCTGGCGACGACGGTCCTTCCTGTGGTTCGCGGCTCGCTCAAGGCTGATGCGCCGCTTGGCCCCCTCGTCTGGTTCAAGGCGGGGGGGCTCGCGCAATGGCTGTTCGAGCCGAAGGACGCCGAGGACCTATCCGATTTTCTGCGCGGTCTCGATCCGGCGATCCCGGTGATGGCGCTGGGCCTCGGTTCCAACATGATCGTCCGCGACGGCGGCGTTCCCGGCGTGGTCGTGCGCCTCGGCAAGCCCTTCGCCAGGGTCGAGCAGGTCGATGCGACGGCGCTGCGCTGCGGGGGAGGGGCGTCGGGCATTCTCGTGTCCTCGACCGCGCGGGACGCCGGGATTGCCGGGATGGAGTTCCTGCGCTCGATCCCCGGCACGGTCGGCGGCTTCGTGCGGATGAACGGCGGTGCCTATGGCCGGGAAACCTGCGACATTCTGGTCGAATGCGAGGTCGTGCTGCGCTCCGGCGAGCGGGTAACGCTGCCGCTCGACGCGCTCGGCTACACGTATCGCCACAGCAGCCTGCCGGAAGGGGCGGTGGTGGTGAGCGCGGTTTTCCGGGGCATTCCGGGGGAACCGGCGGCGATCCAGGCGGAGATGGACCGCATCGCCGCCGCGCGCGAGGAAAGCCAGCCGCTCCGCAGCAAGACCGGCGGGTCGACCTTCAAGAACCCGGACGGTCATAAGGCCTGGGCGCTGGTGGACGAAGCGGGATGCCGCGGCCTGCAGCTGGGCGGAGCGCAGGTTTCGGAAAAACACACCAATTTCCTCCTGAACCTGGGCGACGCGACCAGCGCGGACATCGAGGCTCTGGGCGAGGAAGTCCGTCGTCGGGTGAAGGAAAAGAGCGGAATCGAACTCGAATGGGAAATTCAGAGGGTGGGAATAGGCAAGTGATGACCTGGCTACTCTCCCCGTTCGCCCTGAGCCTGTCGAACGGCGTCACTGAGCGGAGCGGAGCGCTTCACTGCGTTCCCTGCACGGCTTCGACTTCGCTCAGCCCGAACGGATGTATTTTGGAGCTTGATAGATGACTCGCGGTCCCTGGCATGTTGCCGTCCTGATGGGTGGCTGGTCCGCCGAACGGTCCGTTTCGCTTTCCAGTGGGGAGGGCGTTGCCAAGGCGCTGGAATCGCGCGGTCACACGGTCACGCGCGTCGACATGGACCGCGATGTCGCCCTGCGTCTGGCCGAAATCAGGCCGGATGTCGTCTTCAATGCTCTCCACGGCGTCCCGGGCGAGGATGGCACCGTGCAGGGCATGATGGACCTGATGGGCCTGACCTACACCCATTCGGGCCTCGCCACATCGGTCATAGCCATCGACAAGCAACTGACCAAGCAGGCCCTGGTGCCTCATGGCATACCCATGCCCGGCGGCCATGTCGTGACCAGCGCCAGCCTGTTCCAGGCCGATCCGCTGCCGCGCCCCTATGTGGTGAAGCCGGTCAATGAGGGCAGTTCGGTCGGCGTCGCGATCGTCACGCAGGACGGCAATTACGGCTCGCCCATCGGCAGCGACGTCGAGGGGCCGTGGCAGCATTTCGACGAGCTTCTGGCCGAACCCTATATTCGCGGCCGGGAACTGACGACCGCCGTGCTGGGGGACGAGGCGCTGCTGGTGACGGAGCTTCGCCCGAAAAGCGGCTTCTACGATTTCGACGCGAAATATACCGACGGCATGACCGAACATGTCTGCCCCGCCGATATTCCGGGCGAGATCAGCGAGGCGTGCAAGGCGCTGGCGCTGCGCGCGCATCAGCTTCTGGGCTGCAAGGGGGCTTCGCGCGCCGACTTCCGCTGGGACGATAATCAGGGGATTGAGGGCCTGTACCTGCTGGAGGTCAATACCCAGCCCGGCATGACGCCGCTCAGCCTTGTGCCCGAGCAGGCGGCGAAACTGGGCATTGACTATGCCGAGCTGGTCGAGCGTATTGTCGAAGACGCGCTTCGCGACAAGCAGGGCGCAAAGGGGGCTGGCAATGGGTGAGGCACGCATAAGGCGGGGCGGAACGGCGCGGCTGGCGCGGTCGAGCGCTGGCCGCAATGGTCCGGGACGGGGCAAGCCCACCAGGCGCCGATCCTGGGTGGGCCGCCTGATCCAGGCATTGCCGGTCAGCGAGGACACGCTGCAGCGCATGGCGAGCTGGGCCATTGTCGGCATCGTCCTGGCCGTTGCCCTCGGCATCGCTGCCCTGCTGGGCGTCCCCGCCATGGCAAGGCAGAAGGCCGCCGATCTCGCCGCCGGCGCCGGTTTCGAAGTGCAGAAGGTCGAGGTGCGCGGCGTCGAGCGCATGGACGAACTGCCCGTCTACAATATCGCGCTGGGTCAGGTGGACCGGTCGATGCTGTCGCTCGACCTGCCCAAGGTGCGCGAAGAAATGCTGCATCTGGGTTGGGTCAAGGACGCGCGCATTTCGCGCCGGCTGCCTGACACTCTGGTCGTCGACATCGTCGAGCGCGATCCGGTGGCGGTGTGGCAGCATGACGGGCAACTGCACCTGATCGACGTGCAGGGTGTGGTGCTGCAGGCGGTGTCCGCCAACGCGATGCCCGACCTGCCGCTGGTCGTCGGGCCCAGCGCCAATCGCCAGACCGCCGGCCTCAACAAGCTGATGGAAAATGCGCCTGCGCTCAAGCCGATGCTGGCCGGCGCGACCTGGGTAGGGAACCGGCGCTGGGATCTGCGCTTTCAGTCAGGTGAAACGCTTGTCCTGCCGGAAGGGGAGAAGGCCTCTGCGACCGCGCTGGTCAATTTCGCGCGCATGGATGGCGTCAACCGCCTGCTGGGACGCGGCATCGTGAAATTCGACATGCGCGATCCGGACCGCTTCATCCTGCGGCTGCCGCAGGGTCAGGGCGACGCCAAGCCGGTCGTCGGCAGCGAAGACAAGAGCGCCGTCGCAACGACGGACGGCGAGGACGGCTGATCATGGCGCAGCCCAAGGTCGAAAAACTCGTCACCGCGATCGACATCGGATCGTGGAAGGTTTCCGCGCTCATCGCCGGGCGCACGGAGACGGGCGAGCTGGCGATCCTGGGCACCGGTCAGCGTGAAAGCCGGGGGGTGCGGCGCGGCTTCATCGCCGACATGGAGCGCACCGAACTGGCCGTCCGCGAAACCGTGGAACAGGCCGAGCGCGTCGCGGGCACCAATATCGAAG
>DATEDR010000151.1:0-3862 GCA_035281605.1 Sphingobium sp. | reverse complement strand
TCGATAGGTTTTGTCGACGCGCGCTTCCGCCGTGACGTCGGCGCCCCGCGCGCCGATGGCGCGGGCAGCATCGTCGCGGCGGGGGACCGGGTGCCCTATGTGCCGCGCTGGTCCGGAACGCTGTCGGCACAATATGGCTTTCCCCTGGCCCGCGGCATGCAGGCCTTCGTCCGTTCCGAATGGCAATATTCCGGCCGCTACCGCCGGGCGCCGTCCGTCCGCTCCGTTGCCTATGACCCGCGTATCTACAGGGGCCAGGCGAACGACATGGCCATGCTTCGGATCGGCATCAGCCGGGACGGATGGGACCTCACCGCCTTCATCGAGAATATGTTCGACGACCATGCCATTCTTTACCGCAACGTCGAACTCGCGCCCGCGACCGGCTCTCCCGTCAGGGAGGCCGCGCAGCGCCCGCGCACCATCGGGCTAAGCGGCCGGATCGCCCTGTGATCCGCGTGGCCTAACTCCCGCGATGAAGGGAGCGGCGGCGGCGGCCAGCGCGGCATAGATCCAGATCGGCAGGCTGAGATCGCCGCTCCACAAACGCATCTGGTCGGTCCAGGCCGGCGCAAATGCCCCCGCGAGGCTGATGATCGCGGTAGTGAGGCCGAGCAGCCGGGCAAAAGCGGCCGGTTTGACCACGTCGGCCAGCAGCATCGAACCGGACTGCCCGGGCAGCGCGCTTGCCATCCCCCACAGCAGGACGAACGCAGCCACGCCCGCCATGCCCATGGGCCCTGCGGCTAGCAGCGCCGCCGTCCCGACCGCCAGAAGCAGCGCGGTGCCCACCAGCGTCGCGCGCGCCCCGATCCGGTCTGCCACCACGCCCCCCAGCAACAGCGCGGGCAGGCCCAGCAGATTGGCGAAGCTGTAGGCGGCGACCGCGTCCGATCGGCTCATCCCCTGCGCCGACAGGCTGTCGACCGCGCTGAACAACACGCCATTGATGGCCAGCTGGATCAGCGTCAGCGCGATCGCCAGCCGCAGGAAGGCGCGCGCGCGCGCTCCCGCGGGGAGGGCGCTGCCGACCATCGGGTCGGCCCTCGGGACGATGACCTCGCGCGGGATCAGCAGCACCAGCGGTACGCAAATCAGCGCGATGGCCGGCCCCGACAACAGGAAGGCGGCCCGCCATCCCCAGCCGCCAATGACCTGTCCGATGATCGGCGGCATCACGGCCCCCGACACGACCGACGCGCCCAGAAATATCGCCAGCGCCAGGCCGCGCTTCGCCGCATGGTGGCGCGTGATGATCGCCACGCCCGGCACGATGGTCGATGCGCCCACGCCCACGCCGACGAGCGCCATGGCAAGCGCCATGCCGATGCGGTCCGAAGCCTGCCCCGCGACGAGGCACCCGATCGCCGCGAAGCCGATCCCGGCCCAGAGCAGCGGCCGGGGGCCGATCTTCTGCAACGCCCATCCCACGGCCCAGCTCGTTAGCGACATGGTCAGCAGAAACAGCGTGGCAGTCGCGCCCACGGGCCCCAGATCGCGTCCGACGGGATCCAGATACAGGCCGATCGCCATCACCGTGCATCCCTGGATCAGCAGCGTGATGATCGACAGGGCGATGACCGGCAACCAGGAGGCCGAGGGATCGGCGCGATGGCGGAGGGCGGAAAAGCGGCCTGTCATCGGCACCATCTATCCTGCGGCTGAAGTAGGACCGTGCCGATCAAGCTGCTGACGACGCGATAGGTTGCAAAGTGCGATGATTGACTTTCCGCGGCCCCGCTGGTCAAGTCGCTTTCGGGGAATCAGGGGGTTAAGTGATCCGGGCGGAGGAGATTTACGACGCGGCGACCGACGACGCGGCGTTTGACGCGCTTGCGTCCACCCTCGCTAACGCCTTCGGCGCGCGCTCGGGCGTGCTGCATTGGGGCAATGGAGCGAACGAGGCCGAGGAGGTCTCCTATTCCGGCTATTTTTCCCCTGCGCACATGGCGACCTATGACCTGGCCTTTCAGTCCGACGATCTGTGGGCCGAGGCGATGGACCGTCCCGGATCGATGAATCGGGCCTGGGATTGCGAACGCTTCGTGCCCGCCGCGACCTATGAGCGCAGCCGGATCTACAATGAATGGATTCGGCCGATGGGTGATGACACCTTCCATTGCCTGGGCGGCGTCGTTCGCCAGGGGCAGGTCCAGGGCAAGGTCGGCCTGCATCGCGGACGCGCGCAGAAATCCTTCACTGCGGCCGAAGTGCAATCGCTGCATGCCAGCCTCGGGCATATAAGCCGCATGTTCGCGATCCGCAGCAAGCTGGGGCGCGCGACCTATTATGGCCGGTCGCTGCATGCCACGCTGGACATGGTCGGCCATGGCGTGTTCATCCTCGGCCCCGGCGGCATTCTGACGGAATGCAACCGCGCGGGCGAAAGGATGCTCCGCCGCGGGGATGCGCTGCTGCTTCGCAACCGCCATGTAAAGGCGCGCGACGTGCTGGACGATGATGCGCTGCAGACCGCGCTGAAGGCGGCGGCCGCGGCGGATGGCAGCCGGGCGAGCGCCATTTTCCTCCATCGGGAACAGGGCATGCCCTATGTCCTGTCGGTCGCCGCCGCCAGGATCGGCGATGTGCGGCAGATCATCCTGATCGCATCCCATCCCGATGATCGCGACGCCAGCCTCACCAGCCGCATCCGCGCGCTCTATGGCCTGACCAATGCAGAGGCGGAAGTTGCCCAAGCCCTGACGACCGGCAAGCCGCTGGAGCAACTGGCGGCGGAGCGCGGCGTCGCCCTCAACACGGTCCGGACTCAGATGAAGGCCATCTACGCCAAGCTCGATTGCAGCCGGCAGTCCGAACTGGTCGCCCGGATCAGCCAGCTGCCGCGCCTCGGCTCTTTCGAGGACGGGGACGGCGGGGAAGGCTGAGCGGGTCGACCCCTGCCGCGCTGATGGGAGCGCTTGGTTTGGCGCAGAAACGATTGGCTTTAGAACAGCCGCGTCAACTCATAGAAGCCCGCGCCGATCAGCGCCGCCGCCGGCAGGGTGACGACCCAGGCGACGACGATGCTCGACGCGACGTTCCAGCGGACCGCCGACAGGCGGCGGGAGGCGCCCACGCCGACGATCGCGCCGGTGATCGTATGGGTCGTCGATACCGGCACGCCTAGATGAGTCGCCAGGAACAGGGTGATCGCGCCGCCGGTTTCCGCGCAGAATCCCTGCGCCGGGGTCAACCGCGTGATCTTCGACCCCATCGTGTGCACGATCTTCCAGCCCCCCAGCAGGGTGCCCAGGCCCATCGCCGCCTGGCAGGAGATCACAACCCAGAAGGGCACGTGAAAGCCGCCGTTGAGCAGGCCCTGCGAATAGAGAAGCACGGCGATGATGCCCATGGTCTTCTGCGCGTCATTGCCGCCATGGCCCAACGAATAAAGCGAGGCGGAGACGAGCTGCAGCTTGCGGAATACCCGATCCGCGCCCTGCGGCGTGAAGCGGCGGAACACCCAGCTGATGATCAGCACGAGGAACAGAGCGAGCACCAGTCCGACGGCGGGCGACAGCACGATCGCCGCGCTGGTCTTGAAGACGCCGCTCCACACCACGGCGGATAGGCCCGCCTTGGCCGTGCCCGCCCCCAACAGTCCGCCGATCAACGCGTGGCTGGAGGAAGAAGGGATGCCGAGCGCCCAGGTGATGAGGTTCCAGGCGATGGCCCCCATCAGCGCGCCGAAGATCACCTGTGGGTCGATGATGCTGGCTTCTACAATGCCCTTGCCCACTGTTTCGGCGACATGCAGGCCAAAGAAAAGGAAGGCGATGAAGTTGAAGAAGGCCGCCCAGGCGACTGCATATTGCGGCTTCAGCACGCGTGTCGACACGATCGTCGCGATCGAGTTGGCAGC
>DATEDR010000150.1:0-2956 GCA_035281605.1 Sphingobium sp. | reverse complement strand
GATCGGCGATGCGGAAGGGTTGGGCGCCCAGCCGGTGGCCAATGCGCTCAGCCTCTCGCAGTTCACCGGGCTGGCGGGCGCGCTGGTGGCAGGATTGGCAGGTTCTCGATTTGGCCGAGCGGGTCCGCTCCAGGCGGCGACTTTACTGTGCGCCGTATCGATAGCCGCCATTGCGGCCGTCGATGCGCGAGCCGCCTTGTTGTTCGGCCTGTTGGTCTGCCTGTTCAACTTCGCCTGGAATGTGGCGCAGCCGGTTTATCTGGCGGTCGCCAGCGCGTTGGACCGCGAAGGACGGCTGGTGGCACAGATGGTGGCGTCGCAATCGTGCGGCCTAGCGATGGGACCGTTTCTGGGCGCACTCGCCGGCGGAGAACAGCACGTCCTGAGGCTGATCGTCATCGTCAGCATCCTCTTCCTATGCGCAGCCCTGTCCTCGCTCCTGCTGTTCATTCAGGTCGGTGGCTTGAGTGTCGAGGCTGAAGCCGTGTCCGCGCATATGGTTTGAAGCTTCCCTCGGCCCAGCGAACGGCTCATGCCACTATATTGCCGAGGGGATCAGGCCGTTACCCGATCCCAGGGGGTGAACTGCTTCCGGATTAAAAGCCGTTGGGGACCTTGAACCCGCCGATCTCCCGCTCGCGGACACGAGCGATCTAGCCACCAATCGCTTACAGAGGGCATAGCGTGGATGGTACGCTAAACAACGCTAAGGGCGACAATCGGCGAACACTTAAGCGACGCGGCTATCGAGCGGCAGATTGAGGGCCTTGCGGCCAGCGGAAGCGGCGGCTCGATCCCACAGGAAATCGCCGGAGAAAGCAATATGCTCCCAGCCCACCGGGGAGGTATGGGCAAGGAGATCATCGGGCACAGCGACCGATGTTGACCGGAGATGCTGGGCAGCGGCGTCCATGTAGATCGTGTTCCAATAGACGATCGCGGCGATGACCAGGTTGAGGCCGGATGCCCTATATTGCTGCGCCTCGTGGCTGCGGTCGATGATGCGGCCCTGGCGGAATGTGTAGATCGCCTGCGTCAGGGCATGGCGTTGTTCGCTGTTGTTGAGACCGGCATGGCATCGTCGGCGCAGATCGGGATTTTCCAGCCAGTCCAGCATGAACAGGGTCCGCTCAATCTTGCCGATTTCCTGTAGCGCGACGTCAAGCTGGTTCTGCCGCTCATAGGCGGCGAGCTTTCGCAGCATGACCGATGGCGCAACATGCCCGGCCTTGATCGACCCTACGAGGCGCAACACGTCCTCCCATTGCTCACCGATGATGTCGGTGCGGATACGCTTGCCTAACAGCGGAGCGATTGACGGATAGGTCGTAATCGGCGCGATCGGCGCGAGCCGCCTGTCCGGAAAGTCGCGCAGGCGCGGGCAGAAGCGAAATCCCAGCATAGCGCACAGGGCAAAGACATGATCGGTCGCCCCGCCGGTGTCGGTGTAATGTTCGACGATCCTGAGATCGGTGCCATGGCTAGTGAGGCCGTCGAGGACATAGGGCGCCTCATGCGTAGCCGCTGAGATCACGTTGACGTGGTAGGGCGCGCGCTGATCGGAATTATGGGTGTAGAAACTGAAGCCATGATCGACGCCATAGCGCGCGTTGATGTCGCCCCCCGATGCGCCGTGCTTCGCGCCCCTGAAGAACTGGCCATCGGAACTGGACGTGGTGCCGTCGCCCCATATCCGCGAGAATGGCAGGCGATGATGCGCGTTGATGAGGAAGGCCAGCGCCGCGCGGTAGCTTTCATCGCGAATATAGGCGTCATGGGTCCACAGGAGCTGGTCGCGCGTGACGCCCTGGCTCGCGGCCGCCATGCGCGACAGGCCGAGATTGGTGGCGTCGGCGAGGATCGTAGCGAGCAGCGCGTTTTCATTGGGGCACGCCTCGCCGGTGCGCAGGTTGGTGAACGCCGCAAGAAAACCGGTTTCCTGCGCCACCTCTTGCAGCAGTTCAGTGATGCGGATGCGCGGCATCATCGCATCGAGCCGATGGGCCAATGCTTCAGCCTCGGGTGTCGCGATCGTGCGAACCGGGGATATCTGGAGGCGGCCGTCGCGGTATCGCACACCCTCCAGAGCGTCGCGCTTCAGGCGCTGGGCAAGTTTCTTCAGCCGCCAGTCCAGTTCGCGGCCCCGCTGTTCGAGCCATGCGTCGGCCGAGGATGGCAGGCCGAGAGCCGACACGATCGGTTTGGCCTTCGGCTCGCTGAGCAGGTAGCTGTCGAACCGGCGGTATCCCGCCGATCGCTCGACCCAGACATCCCCGGAGCGCAATTTGTTGCGCAGATGCGCGATCGTCGCGATCTCCCAGAGCCGCCGGTTGATCTTGCCGTCCTCGCTGACAACGATTTTCCGCCATTCCTTTCGGAAGGGCATCGGGGCATCGGCAGGAATATCGCGCTTGCTCGACCTGTTGAGATCGCGCAGCATTTCGAGGGCGGCGATTGTTTTCGCACTGCCCTTTCCAGCCTTGAACTGGAGCGTTTCAAGCAGGTCGGGGACGAATTTCCGCAACGTCGCATAGCGATCGGCGGCGACGGTCAACGGGTCGAGGCTGGCGGTTTCCGCGATTGTTGCCACTTCCGGCCTGGCCCTTAGGAGGGTGTTCCACCCCACCGAAGCGTCCAGCGCCTCTATGGGATCTTCGCCGGTATCGACCGCATCGGTGAGCGCATCGATCGTCCTGCGAAAGATCAGCATCAGCCGCGCCACGTTCTTCGACGTCGTGGCATAGCTGCGCGCCTGGGCGTTCTTGGCGCGGGTGAAGATGCTGCCGATAAGCTTGTCCGCCATCTCGAGGGCGTTGTCGGTCAGCCGTTCTTCAAGATCGAGCAGGAAGGCGACAAGCGTGGCGCGTCGGCGCGACGGGATATATCGCTCGATCATATAGGCAGGCGAAGCACGACCTTCCCTGACATATTGCCGGAAGCGATCCGCATGGATGCG
>DATEDR010000149.1:0-5486 GCA_035281605.1 Sphingobium sp. | reverse complement strand
GGGCGGTGTCGGCGATGCTGACCAGCAGCGCGAGGTCGATGACCGGCGACACGATGGCAAAGCCGATCTGGAACAGCCATGCCTGCGGCAATCCGACCCAGGCAAGGCCGGCCGGGTTGCCGTCCCGCCAGATGCTGCGATGTTTCCACAGGCATTGCAGCGTGCCATAGGCCCAGCGGAACCGCTGGCTGGACAGCGCGCGGAAGCTCTCCGGCGCCTCGGTCCAGGCCACCGCCTCCGTATCATAGGCGATGCGCCAACCGGCGCGCTGCACCGCAATGGTCAGGTCCTGATCCTCCGCCAGCGTGTCGAGCGGATAGCCGCCCACCGCATCCAGCGCTGCGCGCCGCCACGCGCCGACCGCGCCCGGCACCACCGTGATCGCCCCGAAACGGGCCAGAGCCCGCCGTTCCAGATTCTGCGCCGTCACATATTCCACCGCCTGCCAGCGGGTGACGAGGTTCACGCGATTGCCGACCATCGCATTGCCCGCCACCGCGCCCACGTCAGGATCGGCGAACCAGCGGGCAAGCCGGGCAATCGTCATCGCCTCAAATTGCGTGTCGGCATCCAGTGCAACGACGACCGGCGCGCTCGCCATTTCCAGGGCGTGGTTGAGCGCGGCCGCCTTGCCGCCATTGGCCAGCGTCAGCAATCGCACCCGCTCGTCGTCGGCAAAGGCGCCGTTGACGATGTCGCTCGTGGCGTCGGTCGATCCGTCGTCCACGACTATGACCTCCAGCGCCACGTCGCGGCTGGCGAGCACGCGCCGAACCGATGCCTCGATCACCTTCGCCTCATTATAGGCGGGGATGATGACCGACACGAACGCGCCCGGACGGATGGCGGGCGGATCGATGCGGTTGGCGCGCAACCGGCTGCCCAGCGCCAGCCACGCCAGCATCACCGCCCGTCCCATGCCAAACAGGATAACAGCGAAGAACAGCCATTTGATTGCCGTCACGATCCCGGCCACCAGCAGGAATATGGCAACGTCGATCCGCACGGCGGCCAGGTCTGCGCCTTGGATCGGCGGCATGACCTGCGCGCGCGTCAGACCCGCCAGCGCGGATATGGTGACGAAGCGATAGCCTTTCGCTTCAAGCGCTCGGATGATCCGGGGCAGCGCCGCGACCGTCTGCGCACGCTCGCCGCCGCTGTCATGCAGCAGCACGACCTGCGCCGACCGATCGGCATTGCCGGCCTCCACCTGAGAGACCGTCCGATCGACGATGGCGTCGACGCCCGGTCGCCTCCAGTCGCTGGGATCGACATGCAGGCCGACATTCAGATAGCCCGCCTTCTGCGCCTCCAGCGCCGGGCCGATCTCATCGGCAGTGGTCGGTTCCGCATCGCCGAAATAGGGAGCGCGGAACAGCCGCATCGCGTGGCCCGTATAGGCTTCGACCAGCCGCTGGGTACCGTTGAGTTCCAGCGACACCCCCCTGGGCGACACCTGCGCCAGATTGGGATGGGTGTAGCTGTGGTTGCCGATCTCGCTGCCCTGGGCGACGATCCGCCGCAGCAGGGCAGGATGCATCATCGCATTCTCGCCGATGACAAAGAAGGTCGCGGGCACATGCGCGGCCTTCAATATGTCGAGGATCGGCGGGGTCCAGACCGGATCCGGCCCATCGTCGAAGGTCAGCGCGACCAGATGCGGTCGATATCCCGTGCGGCGGATCACATAGGGGGTGGGCAGGCTGGCGAAGCGTTCGTCGACGATCAGGTCGCCATTGCGGCCCGATCCCATGCGGATCGCGCGGCGGCCGATGGTTGGCACATCGTCGATCCGCAATATCTCGCCATTGCCTTCGACATCGACCGAATTGAAGCTGGTCAGTCGGTCCATCCCGTTGGTCTTGCCAGCCAGGGCGCGCCAGAAACCGGGATCTTCCGATCCCAATCGCCACAAGGCTATGCCACCCGCGCCCGACAGCGTCGCTGCCCGGATCTGGTTCCAGGCGCTCGCGCCATCCAGCATCCACACATGATGGACGCGCCCTCCCTCCTGATAATCGAAGGTCGGGTTGCCGCTCGCCGGATCGAAGCGGATGGGCGCGCCGGAGTCATGGGCCGACAACCACGCATCCTCGATGGACAGCGGTTCGGCGGGGCCGCCGCCCTGCGTCCAGTCATAGGCATAATTGCCGATGGCAACGATCGCCTTTTCGGCAGGGACGACCCTCAGCGCCGTTCGCAGCCGCGCCACGAACCAGGGCTGCGCCGCGATCGGTCCGGCATTCTGGCCGACATAATGCTGGTCATAATCCATCAGCACCAGCCGGTCGACGGCCTTGCCATAGGCCTTCAAATCCCACCTGGCATCGTCCACAGGCACCGTCACCGCCAGTTGCAGACGATGGTCGTGCATCACGGCCGCGGCCTGCCGGAGAAACGCCAGATAATCGGCCTGCGCGCTGGCCGGCAGGGCCTCCAGATCGAACACGGCGCCCGAGGCATGAAGCGTGACAAGAGTGGGCAGAAGGCTGCCCAGCAATCGGGACCGCTCTGCTCGATCATGCAGCAGTGCCGCGGCCCCGGCGCCGTCCCACGCCGCGCCAGCGGCATTCTGGACCACCGGCATCACATGCGGACGATGGGGGGCCGCGCGCATGATGGCGGCGAACGCCGGATCATCCGTCATCCGCAGGGCATGACTCTTGCCCGTGACGGACAGCAGGGCCGGCGCGACCCAGTCGATCTGCTTGACATGCTGCCGCAGCGACGCCTTGCTGGCATCATCCCATGGCACATAGAAGGCCATGCGCACTGGATGCGCGGCCCGAGCCCGGCGGTTGCGCGGCAGCCATCCGGCCATCTCGCCGCGCAGGGAGGCACCAATCCGACCGAGCCGCTGCCCCAGACTTTCGGGCCGCGGCCGCTCCATGCGCAGCGGTACGGCCGGCGGCGCCGGCACGTCGACGATCGTCAACGCGAAGGCAACCGCTGAAACCAGAATGGCGATCAAGGCGAGGGACAGCGCTGGCAGCGTCAGGCGACGCCGGCGCCCGCTCGCATCATAGAATATCGGCCTGTGCATGTTCCTATTGCCGATCTGGAGAGGCGGCACGACAGGGGGACGCACCGCCTCTCACTCATGGGGCCATGCAAGATGACCGCTTGACCAGATACACCCCGCCTCATGGCCCGGACGTGAGCGCAACATGAAAATTAAGTAATGTGGCGACAGCAGAATTTTGCCGTGCTGTCTTGGTGTCATCCAATGCCCACGGCCCTTGATGCCGTGGAAGCCGCGCGGTACGCGGAAGCGATCAAAAATGCCCGACATGATCAATCGCATTGCATGAAGCCCGCACTCCACCGCAAACCCCCAGCTGCAAAATACAGTCCGTAGTCCAGGAACGGCTCGATCATCGCAGAGCCGGGTTCGCGGGGATGCAAGTAGAGCGGCATATCTGACGCTGACGCGGCCTCAAATATCGGCAGGAACTTCGCTTGGTCGAGATATTCGCCGCTTGTATGGGAGTTTATCAGGAAGCCTTTGAGGCGAAGCGCCTTTCCCCGCTCGATCTCGCGCGCTGCATGATCGGGATCTTGTGGCGCGACGGCGGTCAAACCGGCGTACCGATCCGGGTGGGCACGCACTGCTTCGGCAAGAATGTCATTGGCCTTGGACGTAAGGCCGGCCGCTTTGCTCGCCTCGAAAATCTGCACACCGGGAGCAAATATCGCGATGAGTGCGAGATCCACTCCGTCTGCATCCATCTGAGCGAGCCGACCGGCACCTAGGTCGGACAGGCGTGCCTGGACTTGCTTGGCGCCGGGCCCGGAACTGAACATGCTCTTAGCCAGCTCACCGAAACCGCGCTCGACCTCGCCGCTGTCCACCAACCGCTGTGTTTCGGCGAGAATCGCAGGAGTGGCGAAAGCTTCCTCTGTGGCGACGCAACGATATGACTTCATGAAAATGCTTTCTTCGACAAGCGCAGGTAAACTGTCAGCCGGAAATCTTAAGGTTGAAATCGATGCAGAACCTAATGCTGCATCAACATCCGGCGATATGTGCGAAAATTATTGGCCGGTAAATTTGTATCTTCTTATGCCTGATAGAGCGGTTGCCAATGCATTTAAGATTGGTCAGCCTCAGCACGGACAGGCCGCTGCCGCCGCCCGTAAAATGAAGATCCAGTGGACCAGCAAGGCGTCTTCGGACCTTGTGCGCGAGCTCGCAGCCGGAACCATCTTCATCCTGCGTTTATGGCATCGCCGCGAGAACCGCAGCTTCGAGTCGGACGAATGATGATCATGAGAACCGGCAACAGTGCTATTACGCAGCACGCCGCAGTTCCCCCCTAATCCACGGCCCCGGCGTTGAGCGCCTTGCAGAGCCGTTCAAAGCCTACAGCGTCTTGCGGATCGCGGACGAATCGACGGTTAGCCAAAAGGTCCTCAGCGGACTTGGACCAGTGCTCCACAATTTCGTCGGTGTCGCCTTCGCCCTGCCAGCGCACGAAGTCGGAGAGCTTCTCCTTTCAGAAGTTGCGGGCAGGAATGGCGAAGACGTCGCCCCTCGTCTCTACCGCCTTCCGGTCGGCCTCTCGCCATTAGTGGACGAATAGCTTGGCAAGATAGCCGATATGTTCGGTGGTCAGCGCGTCGCAGGCCGCGTCCTTCCGCTTCCGGGCCGCCGCAACATTTGCTTCAGCTTGCGTTGCTTGAGGAGTCCAACGAACCATTCGCCCAGCTTTGCGCCTGACTGACCCCTCACGTTTGCCTTGCCGTCCGGGAACAACAGGTCTTCGGAGCTGGCTGCGACATTTCGCCTGTCCTGCACGAATTTGGCAAAGCCCAAGCGGAGAAGTGACGAATGGACCGGAATGTCCCGCCTACTCTCTTCGTTCTTCAATGTCCGCGCTTCATACGGTCGGACGCGGAAGCAAAGGAGTCCGCCAATTTCCTCCATGTCCTTGACCCGCAAGCCAGCGATTTCGCCCAGCCTCATGCCCGAAAACAATGCGATGAGCGGGACCCAGAGACGACCAGGCTTCGCCGCCTTCACGTCGATCAGTCGTGCCCAAGGCTCGGAGGAGAAAAGCGTATTGAGCTGAGGGACAGTAAACGGGTCTCGCTTGTCTCGGGCAGAAACCGGGTCCGCCGCCGCAAGGCCCTTAAAGGGGTTTTTGCCTATCCATTCTTCATTCTCCGCCCATCCGAAGGCGGACGAGATATGCGCCATGTAACTACCGTTGACCGTTTTGGGGCCGATGGTCGGTAGGCCTAGCTCGCGGCCACGCTCAACGGCTTCCGGCACGGGAAGGTCTTTAAGCTCGGCGTTCCGTCCCATCGCGGCCGGAAGAGCCTTCACAATCTCAAAGATCGCCCTAGATGTTTGGTCCCGGTATTTGATGGTGCATTATCCATGCAACAATGGAAGGATGCGCTATGGGGCAGGTATTACATGGGAGCGCCCGCACGACAGCGGCAGTCCGTCGAGCGATACAACATAGTCAAGAGAGCCTGAG
>DATEDR010000148.1:0-16766 GCA_035281605.1 Sphingobium sp. | reverse complement strand
CGCGCCACTCCTTCATGGCATGGGTGAACATGCTCGAGATCAGACAGAGCTCGCGGTTTACGGTCGAGGCGGACACCTTGCACAGCCGCTTGTCACGCCACTCCGCCATGTCGGGACCGGTGATCGCGGTGATCGGCCGATCAAACAGGCGGCTCCGGCGGATGAGCATCTTGATGCGAATCTCTTCCCACCGGCCGCCTCTTTTCTCGGGCGACACTTCTTTGGCATAGCGCATGAACACATCCTTGGCCGCTTTCCCGGCGACGGGTGCAATCGGTTCCTGAACGATGTTCTCGACGCCGTTGCCTGCAAGGATCTTTGCTTCGGTCGTGATCGCCCAGGTTTCGGCCTCGGCCTTTGTGTCGAAAGTCGCGGAAAACGCCCCGGTCTTGCGACGCACCTGGACGCGCCACGACTTCTTTCGTTTCTGAAGGGTCGCCATTGTGCCAAATCCTGCTATTTTTGTGCCACATCGCCCGATGGGTGCGGTTCGCCTGACTCGGCATAGGCAACTTGGCACAAATGGCACAAGAGGCGGTCAGAACAGGTCATTCTGAGTAAGATTTTGTCAGAACAAATATATTGAAAACAATGCATTAGGCGGAGATCCTAGCCTCGGAAAGGCATCTCGACCGCACCATTCTGACGCGTAACGCGTTGGAAAGTATGGATAAAAAGGTGGGCATCTCAGATAGCCCACCTTTCAACCCACCCTTCAGAAAAAGTTCGCCGGGATACCTCTGCACAGTTGGTGTGCGGGCGTGACCGCGCGCTTTTACACGATCGAAATAAGCCGCGCAGCTTGAGTTTACGGAATTGGTGTTAGGGGAATGCCTTCCCCTGCCGCCGCACCGAGGTCGCGTCGGACCCCTTCATGCGGGGGCACTCCCCCCCAGGCTGTGCAGAAACTCGCCACGACAGCGGTGCCGCGAGCCAGGCCCTTCGGTCGCTAAGCGGCACGACTCCGTTCAGCTCGGCCGCGCCAATGCTCCGGTTCCGACAGTGTTCACTACGCGGATCATATTGAAGGCCAGCACCGACAGCGCCGCTTCCGCCTTCACTCTCCGCAACCCTCTGGTGAGGAACCTACCTCCACCAGACATTCGTTTGATGGTTCCGAACGGATGCTCGACCGTACATCGCCTGGTCCGCATCAGGCTCGGATCGGCATAGATCCGCGCCTCCATCCGATCGAGCGCGCTCTGATCGCACAGTCGATGGATCGTGCGTTGGACGCCTGGCGTGCAGCGAGGCTTTAGGGCGCAGCTCTTGCACGCTGATGTCCGGTATCGGATCGCGCGGTTGCGAGTGTGCTTGCCGGACCGGCGTAAAGTTTGACCGGCTGGGCACCTGATCGTGTCGCTTTCGTCGTCATAGACGAATTGAGTCGGCCGAAAGTGCTCCGTATTCATCGCGCCGCGCTTGATCGGTGCGGACACGATGATCGCCTCGGACTCGCAGCGGGCAACCTCCTCGGCGTTGGAGTAACCGCCGTCGGTCAGAACGTGCAATTCGTCAGCGTCCAGAACATCTTTGGCTGCCAACGATACCGGGTGGAGGAGATGGCTGTCGTTCGCGTCGTTGAACACGTCGTGATGGATGATGAGTCCACTCTTCACTTCGACCACGCTTTGAAGGTTGTAGGACGGCAGCTTCGGCGCGCGTGCGTAGCCCATCGGCCTGGCTTCCGGCTCGCCAAAGACGATCACCTTTTCCTCACGTTTGGCCAGCTCGGATTGGCGCTTGGCTAGGCGGTCTTTGCGGCGCTGAAGCGACGCGATTGTTGCAGCGAATGCCTCGCGGTGTGCCGGCTGGTCATCAAAGCCCTGCGTCACCTGTTCGTCGATCACGTCCAAGCGATCGAGATAATAGGCGATCTCACGCTCGGTGTGGGCAACGTCACGCGCCAGGCGATCGGCACCGGCGATGTTCTTGGCGCTGGCGACCGCCCGCATCTTCGTCCCGTCAAGTGCAACAGTGCGGCCACCGATCAGACCCTGCTCGCGACAAAATTGCACGAAAGTGGCGCTCGCTCTGACGATCGCCTCGGGGTTGTCGTGCCGGAAGGCCGCGATGGTCCGATAGTCCGGCGCGAGACGACGCATCAGCCATAGCGCCTCAAGGTCACGCTTGCAGGCACGCTCCAGCATACGGGAGGAGCGGACCTGATTGAGATAGCCCCAGATGTAGAGGCGGAGCATGTCGGCGGGGTGATAGCCAGGTCTGCCTGTGGCAGCGCTGACCGCGCGATCGAAGCCGAGGTCGGCCAAGTCGAGCGTGCCGACAAAGGCATCGACGACACGCACCAACGCGTCGGGTGCGATATAGTCGTCAACGCAGGATGGCAGGAAAGCTTCCTGTCGGCGATCCACGCCTTCGATAAATCCCATTTGCGCCTCCCGCCCCGACGATCATTGGTATACAGAAATTCATCACTCTAGAGACGGTCACGCAGACCAAAACCGGGTGAGTCGTGGCTGGGGCGAGTCAGTACGTGCATTCCCAGCGCACGGAATAATACCCCGGAGGGTATTATAGGATGAATATGGACCGGCAGCTTCCAGGCGGCATGGGCCGCCCGCCAACAGGCCTTGAGATTCGGCCGCACGCCTCCGCTGTACGGGCGCGTGGGCTTTCGATGCGATAGCTTGCCCTACTTTCGAGGGGACTGACAGAGACGACCGCGCGCATGAAGCGCTGGCGGTTGTCCGATCAGCTTGTTTTTGCTAGCCAAGCCCGTCGACCTCTGAGGTGGCGCCTGACTCTGCGGCTTCGGCGCGAGTCAAAACTCCAATGCGGATTGGCTCATGGCGCTCGCAGCACGGTCACGCCCGAGCGCGCTACACCCCGCGGTCAAACGGACGAAGTTCAATTCGATGAGCGGGAAGAAAGATGCGTGGCGTTGATGAAATCGATCTCGGTCCCGCCCGAGCGGC
Organism: Sphingobium sp.; assembly: GCA_035281605.1. Lineage (GTDB taxonomy): Bacteria > Pseudomonadota > Alphaproteobacteria > Sphingomonadales > Sphingomonadaceae > Sphingobium. Next base: position 13,830 of record DATEDR010000148.1, on the reverse strand, counting down.
GTCGATGACCGATCGTTCGCACATTCGGCCGCCTGGGACACACGATGCCGCGGAGCGCCTCGCGGCGATCGTCGAATCCTCGGATGACGCCATTCTGACAAAGGATCTGGATGGGATTGTCACCAGCTGGAACTCAGCGGCTGAGCGGCTGTTCGGCTATCCCGCGCGCGAGATTATCGGAAAGTCGGTTACGCTTCTTCTGCCCGCCGATCGGCAGGACGAGGAAACGCCGATCCTGGCCCGCCTGCGCCGTGGCGAGCGCGTGCGCCATTATGAAACCGTGAGGCGACGCAAGGATGGCGGCCTGGTGGATATCTCGCTCAGCGTCTCGCCGCTGCGCGACCCCACCGGCACGATCATCGGCGCATCCTCGATTGCCCGGGATATCACGGAACGCAAACGTGCCGAGGAGCAGCAACAGCTGCTGCTGCGCGAGATGGATCATCGCATCAGGAACCTGTTCACGCTGTCCGCCAGTCTGGTGCGCATGAGCGCGGGCGAGACCGGGAGTGTCGAGGAATTGGCGACCATCGTGCAAGATCGACTGGGAGCATTGGCGCGAGCGCATGCCTTTACGATATCAAAAACCCCCCTCGCGGGAGCCGGCGAAACCGTTGGGCTGCATGCCCTGCTCGAGACGATCGTCGCTCCTTATCAAATCCGGGCTGATCACCCTCGCATACGGATCATCGGTGATGACCTCGACCTCGCCGGTGGAGCCGTTACGGCGCTCGCGCTGATCTTCTATGAGCTTGCCACGAATGCCGCCAAATACGGCGCTTTGACCTCGCCATCGGGTGTCGTCACGATCGAAGCCATCGCGGAAGATGATACCATTTCGCTGATTTGGAACGAACGTGGGGCGTTGCTTGATGCAGAGCCAAAGAAGGAGGGGTTCGGGAGCCAGCTCGAACGGCTGGCCACGGTACAACTCGGCGGCCGCATCGAGCGCGAATGGCGGCCCGACGGCGTACGGATCGTCCTGACAATGGCACGCGAGCGCCTTGGCGCATCAAAGCTCGTCTGAATTTGCGGGCCGCAGCTCGCCCGGCGGCCTGGGCCACCAAAAAATCTCTCTTGAAACCGGTTCGCCGCTTCCTAAATTTTTCTCGCCGGACGCTGAAAACCGGGTCCGGTGGACATTGAGAGCGCCGGCTCTCTCCGGCGCGTCTCATGCCCGAATTGCTCAATCAGGAGGATTTGGAAATGAGAACGAGTGCTTTTGACTTTGCGCCTTACCGGCGCTCGACCGTGGGCTTCGATCGGCTGTTCAACCTGCTCGAAGCCGGCACGCGCGAAGACGACGGCTATCCACCCTTCGACATTCTGAGAGAAGGCGACGACAGCTATCGCATCACGCTGGCGGTCGCCGGCTTCCGCCCCGAGGACATCGAAGTGGTGGCCCAGCAGAACCAGCTCACCGTCACCGGCAAGCGTGCCGAGGACAACGGCCAGGGCGAGTATCTGCATCGCGGCATTGCCACACGCGCGTTCGAGCGGCGCTTCCAGCTTGCCGACTTCGTCGAAGCTGGCGATGCCCGCTTCGAGAACGGCCTGCTGAGCATCGCGCTCAAGCGCGTTGTGCCCGAGGCAATGAAGCCGCGCCGGATCGAGATCAGCGGCGGCAAGGCTGCCCAGGATCAGATCGAAGCGCCCAGGGATGAGGCCCGCGAAGCGGCCTGATCCCTCTGATTAAAAGGCTTGCCGGCGCCGCCCCCCAGCGGGCCGGCAGGCCTTGCCCCTTCCAGCCAGAAAAGGAGATGACCATCATGGCTTTTCGTGATCTCATTCCCTGGAGCCGGCAGGAAAACCGGCTCCCCGTCCCGGTCAGCGCCGAGCGCGGCCGCGACAGTGATACCCACCCGTTGCTCTCGCTCCACCGCGAGATGAACCGGCTGTTCGACGATGCCTTCCGCGGCTTCGGCGTGCCCGCATTAGCCGGGTTCGACCGCGCTGCCGGCTGGCCGCATGTCGAGCTCGGCGAGACCGACAAGGAAATCCGCGTCACGGCCGAACTGCCGGGTCTCGACGAGAAGGACGTCGAAATCACCGTCGAAGACGGGGCGCTGACGCTTCGTGGCGAGAAGCGCTCCGAGGTCGAAGACAAGGATCGTGGCTATACCGAGCGCAGCTACGGCCGCTTTGAACGCCGTATCGGACTGCCCCAGGGCATCGACCGTGACCACGCCGCCGCAACCTTCAGGAACGGCGTGCTGACGGTCACCCTGCCGAAGACGGAGGCGGCGAACGAAAATGTCCGCCGCATCCCGGTCAATGGCAAGGCGGCCTGACGATCTGGCCCGGGACTTCGGTTCCGGGCCATCCGCCAACGATAACCACACCGGACCAAGCGCGTCGAGCGCGCTACCGCCAGATGCGCGAGCCGTGATCGAGCCGGTGCCGCGCGCGACCAACCAGGGCGGGCTTGGCGGGCGTGGACAATGGCGGGTGCGCTTCGCGCCGCGCTGGCGGCCCGTGGCCGATCCCCTGACCGGATGGACCGGCGGCGGCGATCCGCTCGAGACGATCGAGCTGCGTTTTTTAGACGCAGAGACCGCCGCGAGCTACTGCCAGCGCCAGGGATTGGACTTCTCGCTCCATGGCGCGCCGGGTCGCCAGCATCCGCTTCCCAGTCGTCTGTCAGCGGAACCGACGCCGGTGCTGTGCTGCTGGCCAACAGGTCCGCACGCACGATGCTGCGGCCGCTATCCGGCCGCGCTTGAAAGCGCGGTTGGCGTCGGGGGGATGGCATTTTCACATTCACCATGATCAGAGGAGACGATTGATGCGAAAAATTCGTACAGCCGTCCTGGCCGGCGTGGCGGCGGTCGCCGCCATCGGTACCGCGCTTGCGGCGAGCCATGACAGCCATGTGATGAAGGTCGGCCTGCCGGACGGTACGGTCGCCCGCGTAGAATATGAGGGAGATGTCGCGCCCAAGGTCACGGTCGCGCCCGTCTCCAGCGTTGCGCCGATCACTTGGCTCGATCCATTCGAACCGGCCGCATTCGCGCCGTTCGATCGGATCGCGGCCGACATGGACCGGCAGAGCGACCTGATGATGCGTCAGGTTCGCGCCTTGCCGCTCCCAGCAATGGCCGATGACGGGAAGATCGACCTGACGGCGTTGCGCAGCCTGCCTCCGGGGACCGTCAGCTACAGTTTCGTCTCGACGACCAACGGCGGAAGCACCTGCAGCCGCAGCGTTCAGGTCACCTCGCTTGGCTCGGGGCAGCCGCCGAAGGTCGTGTCGAACAGCTCCGGTGACTGCCGCGAAGCGCGGTCGGCGGCTGCCGCGCGCCCGAACCGAACGGACGGAATGCGCCGCACATGACGCGGCCTGCTGTCGGCCATCCCGGCAGCTCATTCAAAGCCACCTGAGTCATAAGGGAGCGGCGTGGGCGCCGCTCCCTTTGCAAGTTTTCCGTTGCTTGACCCATGCACATATCACCCAGCATCCTTTCCACCTTTATCACCCTGCTCGTCACGATCGGTCCGATCGAGACGGCGGTGGTCTTCGCCGGCCTGACGGCCGGAATTCACCGCAGCGAGCGGATCAGCCTTGCCACGCGCTCGGTCACGATCGCTGCCGGTGTGCTGCTGCTGTTCGCTGTGGCGGGTGGCGTCGTTCTTTCGCTCCTGCATATTTCGCTGCCCGCATTCCGGGTGGCAGGCGGCGTGCTGCTGTTCCTCCAGGCCTTGACGCTCACCTTCTCCAGTCCCGGACTCTCGTCGATTAGCGAGGGCGAGCGCCGGGAAGCCGAAGGGCCTGGGGACATCGCCGTTTTTCCGCTGGCGTTTCCCTTGATCGCGGGCCCCGGAAGCCTATCGGCCGCCGTGCTCGTCATGGGCCGCACCGACAACTGGATCGCGGGCGGCAGCGTGCTCGCGATGATCGTCGCGTGCATGATTCTAACTTGGCTCGCCATGCTCGCAGCCGACCGCCTTGTTCTGCTGCTGGGGAGCACCGGTGCCGACGTCGTGGGCCGCATCTCCGGCGTGCTTCTCGCCGGCCTCGCTGTCCAGTTCGTCTTCGACGGTCTCGCGGCCGCGCCGTTCCTGGCCGGTTGAATCCGCCGCTATGCGGCCTCGTCCAATACCCGAAGAACTCGATCGAGCATCGCGGCATTGGAAGCCGCCTTCGGCAGTTCGCGGCGGGCGAAGCGCTGAAGCGGCGCGAGGTCCCGTCGCGGCAGCCGCAGCGTGATCAGGCTTTGCCCCAACGCATCGCGCGGGATGCGCTGCGCTGCCTTGCCGGACCGCAGGAAATGATCGAGGAGCCGCTTACGGTCGGCGAAGGTCCAGCCCAGCGTCTCAAGCTCATCGGGCGGCACTGACAGCAGTGCGAGCGCGAATTCCATGATGTCGTCGAAGACAAGGACGAGGCGGACTGTCCGTCCGCCTCGCCGGCGCCAGCGCTCGCCAAGACCGCGTGTCATGGGAGCGGGATGATGCCATCGACCGCGCGCCATTCGGTGGGTCCGATCAGCCGGCCATGGGCGATCCGGACCGAATGGAGTGCGGCCTCGATCTCGCGCCGCCAATGGTCGAGGAAATCGAACAGCGTGGGGAAGTCGGGCGCAAGATCATATTCCTGCCATATGAACAGCTGGAGAAGCGACGGCGCATCGGGCCGGTAGTAATGGATCTCGGCTGTGGTGAGACCGTAGCCCTCCAGCTGCGCGATGAAGCCGCGATCACTCATTGCAGCTGTCGGCCGTCAGTCCGCGGTTCATCGAGCGATCGCATGGCGGCGAAGACCTCGTCGATCGGAACGGCGCGCTTGGCGCCGGGCGGCTTTCGCATCGCTGGCTGGTCCTTTACCGCGGAGAGGTCGGACGCCCAGGAGGCGAGGATTGCGCGTTTGACTTCCGGCTCCAGGCTCGGGTGGTGTGCAACGTCGAAGGGATGCAAGAAACGGGAAAATGGCTGCGACATGGCCGTGGCTCCTTTCCTTGTGTCGCTCCTTTCTCATGCGTGCGGCGCCGCACGCGGCACGAGATTTTGGTGCTGATCCGAGTCGCGTCAAGAGGGAGATATCATCGCATGTTGCTGAAAAGAGTTGAATTGGCACTCTGAGAAGGCGAGTGCCAAAAATTTTCATTCGCCCTCTTGAACCCGAAAATCTCTTTTCCTAGTTCACGCGAACCTGTCGTTCAGATGAACGGCAGGGACATCACAACCTGTTTTGCATCTGGAGGTTATGCATGCATTTCCGCCCCTTGCACGACCGTGTGGTCGTCCGCCGCATCGAAGCCGAGGAAAAGACCTCGGGCGGCATCATCATTCCCGACACCGCTAAGGAAAAGCCGCAGGAAGGAGAAGTCGTGGCCGTCGGCCCCGGCGCGCGGGACGATAGCGGAGCGCTTGTCGAGCTGTCCGTCAAGGCCGGCGACCGCATCCTGTTCGGCAAATGGTCGGGCACCGAGGTCAAGATCGACGGCGAGGATCTGCTCATCATGAAGGAGAGCGACATCCTCGGCGTGATCGACAACGTCGTGCCTCTCAAGCAGGCGGCCTGAGCCGCCTGCCATCCCTCTAACCATCAGGAAGGAATTTGAGAAAGGAGTAGGCAGATGGCTGCCAAGGAAGTGAAGTTTGCGTCGGACGCGCGTGACCGCATGCTGCGCGGTGTGGATACGCTGGCCAACGCCGTGAAGGTGACGCTCGGTCCCAAGGGCCGCAATGTCGTCATCGAGAAGTCGTTCGGGGCGCCCCGCATCACCAAGGACGGTGTCACCGTCGCCAAGGAAATCGAGCTTGCCGACAAGTTCGAGAATATGGGCGCACAGATGCTGCGCGAAGTGGCCAACAAGCAGAACGACAAGGCGGGCGACGGCACCACCACCGCAACCGTTCTCGCCCAGGCGATCGTGCGCGAGGGATCGAAGGCGGTCGCCGCCGGCATGAACCCGATGGACGTCAAGCGCGGCATCGATCTCGCGGTCGGCGCGGTGGTCAAGGATCTCGAAGTCCACGCCAAGAAGGTCGGCGCCAACAGTGAGATCGCGCAGGTCGCGACCATCTCGGCTAACGGCGACGAGGAGGTCGGGCGCATCCTGGCGGAAGCGATGGAGAAGGTCGGCAACGAAGGCGTGATCACGGTCGAGGAGGCCAAGAGCCTCGAGACCGAGCTCGAGACGGTCGAGGGCATGCAGTTCGACCGGGGCTATCTGTCGCCCTACTTCATCACCAATGCCGAGAAGCTCAAGGTCGAACTCGACGATCCTTACATCCTGATCCACGAGAAGAAGCTCTCGAACCTGCAGGCGCTCGTGCCCCTCCTCGAGAAGGTCGTCCAGTCCGGTCGGCCGCTGCTGATCATCGCCGAGGATGTCGAGGGTGAGGCGCTCGCCACGCTGGTCGTCAACAAGCTGCGCGGTGGGCTCAAGATCGCCGCGGTCAAGGCACCGGGCTTCGGCGATCGCCGCAAGGCCATGCTCGAGGATATTGCGATCCTGACCGGCGGCAATGTGGTCTCCGAGGATCTCGGCATCAAGCTCGAGAATGTTACGATCAACATGCTCGGCCGCGCCAAGAAGGTCGTGATCGACAAGGACAATACGACCATCATCGATGGCGTCGGGCAGAAAACCGATATCGATGGTCGAGTCGCGCAACTGCGCCAGCAGATCGAGACCACGACATCCGACTATGACCGGGAGAAGCTGCAAGAGCGCGTGGCCAAACTCGCGGGCGGTGTGGCGGTGATCCGGGTGGGCGGCGCAACCGAGGTCGAGGTCAAGGAGAAGAAGGACCGTGTCGACGACGCGCTCCATGCCACGCGTGCCGCGGTCGAGGAAGGCATCCTGCCGGGCGGCGGCATCGCGCTGCTCCGCGCGATCAAGGCGCTCGATGGGCTTAAGGCCGCCAATGACGACCAGCAGTCCGGCATCGACATCATCCGCCGGGCGCTGCGCGCACCGGCGCGGCAGATCGCCGAGAATGCCGGCGAGGACGGCGCCTATATCGTCGGCAAGCTGCTCGAAAGCTCCGACTATAACTGGGGCTTCAATGCCGCCACCGCTGAGTATCAGGACCTCGTCCAGGCGGGCGTGATCGATCCGGCAAAGGTCGTGCGCACGGCGCTGCAGGACGCCGCGTCGGTGGCCTCGCTGCTCATCACCACCGAGGCGCTCGTCGCCGAGGTTCCGAAGGAGGAGAAATCCGCGCCGATGCCGGCGATGGATTATTGATTGTCGGGAGGCCCGGCTGCCCGGGCCTCCTATTTTTCGCCGAGTGTGAACGGCCTTGAATTGAAGGTCATGAGCATCGTCCACACCAATTTGGGGCTGTCACGGCGGCTAAGCCGGCTGTTGAGGGATGAACGGCCGACAGCGGATCCAAACTGGTGAGGCGTAACGGATAGTTTTCGCACAGCCTGGGGGCGGAACCCCGCTCGAAGGGGTGCGGTGAGACATCGGCTCACCGTCAGGGGAAGGCTTTCCCCTCCGGAATCGTCACCACCTCCAAATCAAGCCCGCCGATTGCCCTCTGGAATAGCCTGAAACCACGCTCCGAGCCTATTACGTCCTTATTACGCGACCCTTCCGCGTGTCCCGCGTAATAAAAAAATCCCCCCAAGGGAGGATGTAAATGGCTAATTTTCCTATGAAAACTGGAGCGGGCGAAGGGATTCGAACCCTCGACCCCAACCTTGGCAAGGTTGTGCTCTACCCCTGAGCTACGCCCGCTCTGGCGGCCGGAGGAAAGTCCCTCTCGGCGGGTGAGGCGGGCAACTAGCAGCGGTTATGGCGGTCGGCAAGGGGAGAAATGGCGGTCGGGCAAATTTCTTGCGCCGGCGCCTGCACGATGCGCAGACCTTTCGCCTTGGCGCGTGTCGTTGATCTGTTACTCTGGGCGCAGGCATGATTTTGCGGGAGCCGGCGGGATCGTCCATGGCTCTTCTGCGTAATCGGATCAGCAGAACAGAGGAAAGTCCATGATGCCCGATCATCTGACGCGCCGCGGCTTGTTGCAGGGTAGTGCTGCCGTGGCCTCCGCGCTGCCGATATTGGGCGAAGCCGGCGCCGCCGCTCCGCCGCAATCCACCAAGGGAGGACGCATGACCGCCGTCGAACTGATCGTGAATGGGCGCGAAGTGCATCTCCCGCTCGATCCCCGCACCACCCTGCTGGATGCGCTGCGCGAGCATCTGCACCTGACCGGCACGAAGAAGGGGTGCGACCATGGCCAGTGCGGGGCCTGCACCGTCATCGTCGAAGGCCGCCGAATCAACAGCTGCCTGACGCTCGCCGTCATGCACGAAGGGGAACGCGTGACCACGGTCGAGGGGCTGGGCACGCCTGAAAAGCTTCACCCGATGCAGCGCGCCTTCGTCACGCATGACGGCTATCAGTGCGGCTACTGCACGCCGGGACAGATCTGCTCCGCCGTTGCCGTGCTGGAAGAGATTAAAGCAGGCATTCCCAGCCATGCGACGCAGGATCTGGAGACGGTCGCCTTTTCCGACGCGGAAGTGCGCGAACGGATGAGCGGCAATATCTGCCGCTGCGCCGCCTATCCCAACATCATCGCCGCCATCCGCGACGTCGCCGGGGAGAAAGAGGCATGAGGCCCTTCACCTACAGCCGCGCGACCAGCGTCGAAGACGCCGCCCGCGCCGCCGGCAGCACCCAGGGCGCGCGCTTCATCGCCGGCGGCACCAATTTGCTCGACCTGATGAAGCTGCAGATCGAGACGCCCGCGCACCTGATCGACGTCAATCATCTCGGGCTCGACCGGATCGAAAGGACGCAGGATGGGGGCCTCAGGATCGGCGCGCTGGTCCGCAATACCGACCTTGCCGCCGACAGGACGGTCCGCCGCGACTATGCGGTGCTCAGCCGCGCGCTGCTGGCCGGCGCGTCCGGGCAACTCCGTAACAAGGCGACGACCGCCGGCAACCTGCTCCAGCGGACGCGCTGCCCTTATTTCTACGACACGCGCATGCCCTGCAACAAAAGGAGGCCGGGCAGCGGCTGCGGCGCCCTGAAGGGCATCAGCCGGAGCCTCGCCATCATCGGCACGAGCGATGCCTGCATCGCGCAGCATCCATCCGACATGGCGGTGACGATGCGCTTGCTGGACGCGACCGTGGAGACGGTCGGCGCGGACGGATCGCGCCGGTCCATCCCCATCGCTGACTTTCATCTGCTGCCCGGAGAGACGCCGCATGTCGAACATGCGCTGCACGCTGGCGAACTGATTACGTCGGTGACGCTGCCCCCGCCGATCCCAGGCACCCATGTCTATCGCAAGGTGCGCGACCGGGCCTCCTATGCGTTCGCGCTGGTGTCCGTGGCGGCGCTATTCGGGCGGGACGGTAAGGCGCGGTTTGCATTTGGGGGGGTAGCGCCCAAGCCGTGGCGCGTCGAGGCGGCCGATGCCGCCGCCGCCCTGGGACCACGGGCGGTGGCCGATGCAGCGCTCGCCGGAGCGCGTCCGACGGCGCAGAACGCCTTCAAGCGGGTGCTGACCGAAAAGACGCTCGCGTCCCTCTTCCGCCAGAAGGAGGCCCAGTCGTGAAGTTCGACACGCCCGCTACCACCAACCCGATTGATCGTGGCCGCGTGGTCGGCCTGGCGCTGGACCGGATAGACGGGCCGGCCAAGGTCACCGGCTCCGCGCCCTATGCCTACGAACATCATGATGTCGCGCCGAACCCGGCCTATGGCTGGATCGTGGGATCGGCGATCGCCAAGGGGCAGATCAGCGCCATGGACCTGCGCGCCGCGCAAGCCGCCCCCGGGGTGCTGGCGGTCATCACCCATCAGAACGCGGGTCCGCTCGGCAAGGGCGACAAGAATACGGCTGCTCTGCTGGGGGGCCCTGCCATCGATCATTATGAGCAGGCGCTCGCGCTGGTCGTGGCCGATACGCTGGAAAATGCGCGCGACGCCGCCGGGCTGTTGCGGATCGACTATGCTCCAGAAAAGGGCCGCTTCGACCTTGCGGCGGAGCGTGACAAGGCAATCGTGCCGAAACCCGGCTTTGGCGGGGCTGCGGATACGAGCAGGGGTGATTTCGCCGCTGCCTTCGCCCGGGCGGCAGTGCGGATCGATCAGAGCTACACGACGCCCGATCATAGCCATGCGATGATGGAGCCGCATGCCACCACCGCGGCCTGGAACGGCGATAAGCTGACGCTCTGGACTGCCAATCAGATGGTCGGCTGGGCGGTGGAAGACATGGCCGAGATGCTGAAGATCGCGAAGGAGAATATCCGCGTCCTGTCACCCTATGTCGGCGGCGGTTTCGGCGGGAAGCTGTTCCTGCGCGCCGACGTGCTGTTGGCGGCTCTGGGTGCGCGGGCCGTAGGCCGACCGGTCAAGGTCGCGCTTGCCCGGCCGCAGATTCCCAACAACACCATTCACCGCCCGGCGACCATCCAGCGCATTCGCATCGGCGCGGGCAAGGATGGCGTGATCGATGCGATCGCGCATGAAGTCCTGTCGGGCAATCTGCCCGGCGGCAGCCCTGAAATGGCGGCACAGCAGACGCGGCTACTCTATCGCGGCGACCATCGCATGACGGCGCACCGCCTGGCGCTGCTCGACCTGCCGGAGGGCAATGCGATGCGCGCGCCGGGTGAAGCGGTGGGCATGCTCGCGCTGGAGGTGGCCATGGACGAACTGGCCGAAGCCTGCGGCGTGGATCCGGTCGAGTTGCGCATCCGTAATGACGTGCAGCATGATCCTGAAGCAGGGCCCAAGAGGCCATTTTCCAGCCGGCCCTTCATCCAGTGCCTGAAACAGGGGGCGGCGCGCTTCGGATGGGACAGGCGAGTGTCCCGGCCCGGACAAGTGCGCGAGGGCCGCTGGCTGATCGGCATGGGCATGGCATCGGCCTTCCGCAACAACATAGTCATCGGATCGGGCGCGCGGGTGGGCGTGGATGGGAACGGCCATGTCACGGTCGAAACCGACATGACCGACATCGGGACGGGCAGCTATACGATCATCGCCCAGACGGCGGCGGAGATGCTGGGCGTATCGCTTGAGGAGGTGACGGTGCGGCTGGGTGACAGCCGCTTTCCCGCTTCGGCTGGTTCGGGCGGGCAGTTCGGCGCGAACAGTTCGACGGCCGGCGTGTATGCCGCCTGCGTGGCGCTCCGCACCAAGCTGGCTGAAAAGGCGGGCTTCGCGGCCGAGCGGGCAACATTCGAGGATGGGCTGGTTCGCCTCGATAACCGATCGCAAAAGTTGGGCGCCCTGGCGGGACGCGCCGGGTTGTGGGCGGAGGACAGGATCGAATTTGGCGACCTGACGGAACGCTATGCGCAGGCGACGTTCGGCGCGCATTTCTGTGAGGTCGGCGTCGACATCGACACGGCCGAGGTGCGGCTGCGGCGGATGAGCGGCGTCTTCGCGGCCGGCCGCATCCTCAATCCCAAGTCCGCGCGCAACCAGGTGATCGGCGCCATGACCATGGGGGTGGGCGCCGCGCTGATGGAGGAGCTGGCGGTGGACACGCGTTTCGGTTTCTTCGTCAATCATGACATGGCCGAATATCTGGTGCCCGTGCACGCCGACATCCCCGAACAGGATGTGCTTTTCCTGGATGAGCTGGACGACAAGAGCTCGCCGATGAAGGCGAAGGGCGTTGGCGAGTTGGGCATCTGCGGGGCGGGCGCGGCGGTCGCCAATGCGATCTACAATGCCACTGGCATCCGTCTGCGCGATTATCCGCTGACGATCGACAAGCTGCTGGCCGGGGCAAACGGATCGGCGTTCGCTTGACTTGAATTCCCGATGCTGGCTTGGCCTTTTCGCATCAGAACGAAAAGGGTCGGGGGTTGGGCAGCATCATGCGATATGGCGGATTATATCTTTTTGGGGCGATGTTGCCATCGGTGGCCCTGGCGCAGCCTGCGCACGAGCCGCGGGACGCCCGGATCGTCATCACCGGCGCTGGCCTCCCGCTGCCACCCGGGACGCCGGCCTACGGCTCCGTGGCGATCGATCGGCAGCGGCTGACCAACAGCGCGTCGGGGCGGATCGAAAGCCTGTTGGGGGATGTCGCGGGCTTCCAGCAGTTCCGCCGCTCCGACAGCCGGTCGGCCAATCCTTCCGCTCAGGGCGCGACGTTGCGCGCGCTGGGCGGCAACGCGTCCAGCCGGGCACTGGTGCTGCTTGACGGCGTGCCGATGGCCGATCCCTTTTTCGGCTATATCCCGTTCAGCGCGCTCGTGCCCGACCGCCTGTCGGCGGTTCGCATCACGCGCGGGGGCGGGGTGGGCGCATTCGGGGCGGGCGCGGTCGCCGGGACGATCGAGCTGGCCAGCGCCACTCGCGCCGACCTGCCTTTTGTCGCCGGCAGCGCCTTTTACGGCAGCCGCGAGGCGACCGAAGTGTCGGCCAGCGTCACGCCGGACCTGGGGAGCGGCTATGTCTCCCTATCCGGGCGGTGGGACAGGGGTGATGGGTTCCAGACCACGCCCCCCGACCAGCGCAGTGCCGCGACGGTTCCCGCCGCCTATGACGGCTGGTCGGCCAATCTGCGCGCCGTGGCGCCGCTGTCCGCCACATCGGAGATTCAGGCCCGGCTGACCCTGTTCCGTGACGACCGCACATTGCGCTTCCGTGGGGCCGACAGCAGCAGCGAAGGGCAGGACGCCAGCATCCGCTATATCTCTCGCGGTCCTTGGCAGGTCGACGCGCTCGCCTATGTCCAGGCGCGCAACTTTTCCAACATCGTCATCAGCGCCACCAGCTTCCGCAGGTCGCTGGACCAGCGCAACACCCCCTCCACCGGGCTGGGCGGCAAGATCGAGCTGCGCCCGCCGGTGGGCGCCGACCATGTGCTGCGGATCGGCGCCGATACCCGCTTTGCCACCGGGGACATGTTCGAGGATGCCTATGATGCCCGACTGGCGAGCAATCCGTTGACGGCGCGCCGCCATGCGGGCGGCAAGCAGATGACCACGGGCTTCTTCGTGGAGGATGACTGGACGATAGGCCGGCTTGTCCTGACCGCGGGGACGCGTGTGGATCGCTGGTCGATCAGCGACGGTTTCTTCCGTGCGACGGCCGCCGCGCCGCTCGCCTTTCCCGACCGCAATGGCTGGGAGTTTTCCGGCCGCGCCGGCGCGCTCTACCATGTCGGAAGGGGCCTCGCCTTGCGCGCGGCGGGCTACACCGGCTTCCGCCTGCCGACGCTGAATGAGCTGTACCGTCCTTTCGTCGTTGGCGCCGTCAGGACCGAAGCCAACGCCGCATTGACGCCAGAGAAGTTGAAAGGGGTGGAGGCTGGTTTCGACTTCAGCCCGGCCAATGGCATCACATTGTCAGTGACGGCTTTCTACAATCGCCTTGACGACGCCATCGCCAATGTAACCAGCAATCCCGCCAACCCCAACGCCCGCCAGCGTCAGAATGTCGATTCCATCATCGCAAAGGGCGTGGAATTGACGGCGACCGGCCGGGTGGCGGACTTTCTCCTCTCGGCTTCCTATGCCTATAGCCACAGCACCGTAAATGCCCCGGGCATGCGCTTTGACGGCCTGACCCCGGCACAAAGTCCGCGCCATGCCGCCAGTGCCACAGTGGCGTGGCAGCCAAGCCAGGGCCCATCCCTGTCGACGACATTGCGCTATGTCGCCAAGCAATATGAGGATGATTTCCAAGCCTATGTCTTGCCCGATGCACTGACGCTCGATGCCGTGGCGAGCCTGCCGATCGCCCGTGGCGTCTCGCTTGTGGCGCGGGGTGAGAATCTGCTCGATGAAAGGGTCGTGACTCGGCTGGGGACTGACGGTTCCATCGATCTGGGAACGCCGCGCACGCTCTGGATTGGCGTGAAGCTGACGCGCTGAACGGGGCCTGGGAA
>DATEDR010000147.1:0-4922 GCA_035281605.1 Sphingobium sp. | reverse complement strand
GCTTGTTGAACCATTGCCGCCGGAGCTTTGTCAGCGCGCGGGCAGCGTCGCTCTTGTCGAGCGCGATGTAGCGCGTGACCCAGCGATAGCCGAAATTCTGGTGATTGAGGGCGTCGAGCAGGCCCGGCCTGCTTATATTGGGGAAACCAAGCAAACTCAGCGTGCGGATATGCTGCCCGCCGAGGCGGGGTTCGAGACCACCGACAAGCGGCGTGTCCGCCAGCAGGCCGTCGAGATAGAAGGGTGTCTCGGGAACATGCACTCCATGATCCCGGTCCGACACGGCCGCATGGAGAAAGGTCAGGGTTGCGGCATCATCCAGCGGCTGGATTTCAGGCATGAAAGTGCTAAACAGATCGATGATCCGCCCTGTCTCGGCAATGAAGCCGCCGAGCGCCTGACGCCAATCACGCTGCCTGTCCTTCCCTTCGCGCTCGACAAGATGCCGTCCAGCCGCATCGCTGCTGTCAGCAGGCGGCAGCCACAGAAGGGTTGCGTGATATACGCTCTCGAAATGCTGCTCGTGAGACGCGAATTGCGCGCGCCGTTCCTGATCCACGAGCCAGGAAGCAGGATCAGCGAAAGCGCCATCGGGATAACCCTGCGCTTCCCGTCGGTGCGCCTCGAAGAAAATCGCCCAGCCCGAACCGAGCCGTTTCAGAAGATTATTCGCGCGCGCGCAGGTGGCGACCAGTTCCGCTTCCGTCGCACTCTCAAGGTCTGGGCCTCGGAAACGAAATGTGCGCTGGAAACTGCCATCCTTGTTGAGGATCACGCCGGGCGCCACAAGTGCGGCCCAGGGCAGATGATCGGCAATGCGATCCGCGCGGGACCGATATTCGGAAAGGTTCAGCATGCCCAATATCCCTTCTGACGCAGATGGCGCAGCAGGACCGGCGCGAAATCGGGATCGCGGCGCGTAGCGATCACTGCGATACTGTGCCCGATCGCCCATGCCGCAATCCCGACCAGCCACTGCTGAAGGCCAAGGCCGACTGCAGCGGCCAGGGTGCCGTTGAGGATCGACAAGCCGCGAGGCGCCCCGCCCAGTAAAATGGGTGAGGCGAGGCTCGCATGGATGGGCACCTCGAAGCCTTCGATCGCGCTCATGCCACAGGCGCCCCGCCGCCAAAGCTGAAGAAGGAGAGGAAGAAGGATGAGGCGGCAAAAGCGATGGAAAGGCCGAAGACGATCTGGATCAGGCGACGAAACCCGCCCGATGTTTCGCCAAAAGCAAGCGTGAGGCCGGTCGTGATGATGATGATCACGGCGATGATTTTCGCCACCGGTCCCTGCACGGATTCCAGCACCTGCTCCAGCTGCTGCTCCCAGGGCATGCCGGAGCCAGCGGCATGCGCGGCGGCCGATGCCATCGCGAAGCCAGCGACGAGCATGATGGCGACGGAGCCAGCACCGCGAAGGACGGTTGGTTGGGACAATGATATTCTGATCATTTATGTTCTCCTGTGAGGGTTGGGCGAAGGAGGAGTTCGGTGAGCCGGTAGCCGCCCTGCGGGTCGAAGCCGTCGACACGCGCGAGGCTGGTGACGCGCCGCGAGGTCCCGCGCCCAGACAGAAAGACGATCAGGTCGATGGCGTCTGCGATGAGGGCACGCGGAACCGTCGCCACGGCCTCCTGCACCAGGCTCTCGATACGGCTGAGCGCAGAGGCAGACCCATTGGCGTGGACGGTCGCAATCCCGCCGGGGTGACCTGTATTCCAGGCTTTGAGCATATCGAGGGCTTCAGGCCCCCTCACTTCCCCTACGATGATCCGGTCGGGCCGCAGTCGAAGCGTGGAGCGCACAAGGTCGGTCATCGTGACGATGCCCGCCCGCGTGCGCAGCGCCACGGTATCGACCGACGGGCTTTGCAATTCGCGGGTATCTTCGATGAGGATCAGCCGTTCCTCGGTCGCCCCAATCTCGCCGAGCAGGGCATTGGCGAAGGTCGTCTTGCCCGAGCTGGTGCCGCCGGCGACGAGGATATTCCACCGCTCACGCACAGCGCGGCGCAGAAGCGCTGCGGCGGTGTCGCTGATAATGCCATCGCTGACATAATCGTCCATACTATAGGGTCGGGATGCCGGCTTGCGGATCGCGAAACAGGGGCCGATCGCGACCGGCGGCAGGATTGCCTCGAACCGCTCACCGGCCCTTCCCTCAACCTGCGATGGCAGTTCCGCCGACAATATGGGCGCAGCGGCATGGACTTCTGCGCGTACATGCGAGGCGACCAGACGGATGATCCGCTCGACTTCGCTGGCGGCAAGGACAATATCGGTATCGACGCGCCCTTCACCCAGCAGATCGAGCCGCAGGGCACCATCGGGATTGACCATGATCTCGATGACGCGCGGATCGTCGAGGGCGGCAGCGATGGCCGGTCCCATCGCGCTGTGCAGCATGGCCTTGCGCCGTCCGACTGCCGTTTCAGCGCGCGCCATTGCCGTGGAGGTTTCGTGCCCGCTCATTCCCCGCCGCCCTCAGCGGATGGAGCTGCGATCGTCCGCTTGCCGGTTGCAAGCTGGCGGCCGACCTGGGTGATGAACGCCTCGAAACGCTGGCGGCCCTGGGTACGTCCAACCTCATCATTGTCCCCGAGCGGGGGCGTCACCATGAGTTGGTAACGGATGAACAGAGCCAGGCTCTCGACCACTATGTCGATGTCGCGGCGGGCAGCAGCCAGTTCCTTCGACAGTTCGTTGAGGCGCATACGCAGCGCCGCTTCGGCCTCGCTCGCGCCGCGATGGCGCAACCATGTCCGCAGCGCATCGTTGACCAATCGGCTCTTGTTCCCGGAGTGGCCGGTAGCCATTGCATCGAGCGCATCGCCAATCTCGCGGTCGATATAGAGATTCTGGCGGATCTTGGGTGCGCGCTTCATAGCCCCAGCACCTTTTCATGGGCTGACGCGACATCAATGGCATGGCCGCGGATGACAGGTGCCATGCGCCGCGCCTGCTCCATGGCGCGCTTGTCGGAAACGACATCCTCATCCTCAACGATAGAGCGATCCATCTCCGGTTCCGGATCCTGCCTGTCGGACTGGATCTCGTTTTCCAGTGCCGGATGCCGCTGCTGTTCGCGCCCGCCTTCGTCGGCCGCTTTCTCCATATCTGCAACGGCGACGATTGTGCTCCCCGCATCGCTATTCGCACTCCAATCATCCAGCCGGGACGGAGGAATGTCGGAATAGCCCCTGTCGCTGAGCAACGGCGGCGCCCCGACTCGGCCAGCAAAATTGGGATCGCAATAATAGCGCAGCTTTTTCGCGCGAATCGGCGCCATGCCGGCGACGAGGACCAGCTCCTCGTCGGCTGAAAGCTGCATGACCTCGCCAGGCGTCAGCAACTGACGCGCGGTTTCCTGGCGGCTGACCATGACATGGGCCAGCCACGGCGCCAGCCGGTGCCCCGCATAGTTGCGCATGGCGCGTTGTTCTGTCGCCGTCCCCAGCGCGTCCGATATACGCTTCGCGGTACGATCGTCATTGGTCGCAAATGCGATACGGACATGGCAATTGTCGAGAATGGCGTTGTGTTCGCCATAGGCCTTCTCGATCTGGTTCAGGCTCTGTGCGATCAGGAAGGCGCGGATGCCGTAACCGGCCATGAAGGCAAGGCTCGTTTCGAAGAAATCCAGCCGGCCAAGCGCGGGGAACTCATCCAGCATCATGAGGAGCTGGTGCCGTTGATCTTTCCCGGCGGACTGGTCGAGGCGCTCGGTCAGGCGCCGTCCAATCTGGTTGAGGATAAGCCGGATCAGCGGCTTGGTACGGCTGATGTCGGACGGCGGCACCACCAGATAGAGCGAACAGGGCTGCGCGCCTTCCATAAGATCGGCGATCCGCCAGTCGCAGCGCGATGTCACTTGCGCGACGGTGGGGTCGCGATAGAGGCCAAGGAACGACATGGCGGTCGAGAGAACGCCCGAGCGTTCATTCTCGCTCTTGTTCAGCAATTCCCGGGCAGCGGATGCGACGACCGGATGAACCTGCGGATGCTCTTTCGTCCCCAGATGGTTGGTGGTCATCATCCGATGAAGCGTCGCCGCAAAGCTCTGGCGGGGATCGGAGAGAAAGGTCGCCACATGGGCGAGCGTCTTTTCCTCCTCGGCATAGAGAATGTGGAGAATCGCGCCGACCAGCAGGGAATGGCTGGTCTTTTCCCAGTGGTTCCGGGTTGCCAGCGCGCCCTCGGGATCGACGAGGATATCGGCAATATTCTGGACGTCCCGGACCTCGTCCGCGCCGCGGCGAACCTCAAGCAGGGGATTGTAGCGGGCGGAGCGCGCATCCGTTGGATTGAACAGCAGGCAATGCGAGAAGCGGGCGCGCCAGCCTGCCGTCAGGGTCCAGTTCTCCCCCTTGATGTCGTGAATGACCGCGGACCCGGTCCAGGACAGCAGGGTCGGCACAACCAGGCCAACGCCCTTGCCCGAACGCGTGGGCGCAAAGGCCATGACATGCTCCGGTCCCTCATGACGCAGATAATGGTCGCCATGCCGGCCGAGCATGACGCCGACCGGCCGATACAGCCCCGCTCGCCGGACATCCCTGGGGCTCGCCCAGCGCGCCGAGCCGTAGGTCGTCACCTGCCGGGATTGGCGGGCGCGCCATAGCGAACCGAAGATCGCGGCGGCGCAGCCGACGAACCCGCTGGCCGCAGCCAACGCGCCTGCCTTGTCGAAGACGATCGGCGCATAAGCGTCGAAATGATACCACCAGGGAAAGAGCGACCAGGGGCGATAGACCGGAATGTGGCCGAGCATGAACCAGGCGGGTCCGAGCTGGGGCTGATAGGCGAGCATGGCTGCCGCCCATTGGGTGGCTGCCCATAGGCCTGCAAGGACGACGGCCAGCACAATGAGGATCTGGCCGATCAGCAATTTGGTCGGGGTCACGGTTTTGCTCCCGCCCGC
>DATEDR010000146.1:0-4557 GCA_035281605.1 Sphingobium sp. | reverse complement strand
CGCGCCGTCACCCATTTCCGCATGCGCGATGGCCTGGTCGAGGATCGAGAGACCGTCGCGTGCCGACCCTTCGGCGGCCTGGGCGATGAGGGCAAGGGCGTCGGGTTCGGCGGCCACGCCCTCCGTTTCCACGACATGCGCGAAATGAGCGGCAAGCATGTCCGCCGGAATCCGCCGCAGGTCGAAACGCTGGCACCGGGACAAGACCGTCACCGGCACCTTGTTCACCTCGGTCGTGGCGAACAGGAATTTCACATGCGCGGGTGGTTCTTCAAGCGTCTTCAACAAGGCGTTGAAGGCGTTTTTCGACAGCATGTGCACTTCGTCGATGATGTAGATCTTGTAGCGCGCCGACACGGCGGCATAGCGCACCGCTTCGATGATCTCGCGCACGTCATCGACGCCGGTGTGGCTGGCGGCGTCCATTTCGACCACGTCGATATGGCGCCCCTCGGCGATCGCCCGACAGGGTTCGCACAGGCCGCAGGGATCGATGGTGGGGCCGCCCTGCCCGTCCGGGCCGACGCAGTTCAGCGCCTTCGCGATCAGGCGGGCCGTCGACGTCTTGCCCACGCCCCGCACCCCGGTCATCAGGAAGGCATGCGCCAACCGGCCGCGTCGGATGGCGTTGCCCAGCGTCTGGACCATCGCGTCCTGCCCGATCAATTCGCGGAAGTTGCGCGGCCGGTATTTGCGCGCAAGCACGCGATAGGGCTGAGGGGAATCGGACATGAGGATCAATCTAGCGGCTGGCGGAGCGGCTGTCGAAGCCGGAAAAGCCGGATAGGGTGGGAGCCGGAACGACCCGCGGCGAAATCACTGTGGCTGCTTCCGTCAGGACCTGACCAGGTTGGCGACGACCACGTCCGCCCGACTCCCGGCGCGGCATATGGCGGAAGGCCTCGCCGATGACAAGGGTCCGCCCTCAATCCAGCCCCGTTCGTTGCGCTTTTCCGACGAAATCCAGCGCCGCGCGGGCCACTTCCGCAATCGCGGCCTCGGCGGCCTTCGCGTCGACCGTCGGTCGGTCGAGATAGATCGCCAGAATATATTCCTCGCCCGACGGCGCCTTGACCAGCGCGACGTCGTTGAAGGCAGTGCCGCAGCTTCCGGTCTTGCTGCCCGATGTCCATCCCTGCGGCAGACCGGCCTTGATCCGATGGTCTCCCGTGCTGCTGGCGGCAAGCCAGCCGCGCAGCCGCTTGGCGCTTTCGGGGTGCATGTCGCGGAAAATGAGGCGCGCCATCAGGCCGGCCATCGCTGCCGGGCTGGTCGTGTCACGCTCGTCGCCTTGCGTATTTTCATTGAGGTCCGGCTCGTTGCGGTCGAGCCGCGTGACTTCATCGCCATGGGACCGCAGGAAAGCCGTCAGTCCCTGCGGCCCGCCGACCAGTGGCAATAGCAGATTGGCGGCGCTGTTGTCGCTCACCTCCACCGCGGCCTGGGCGAGTTCGCCCATCGACAGGCGCCCGCGCTTGCGGTTCTGCTTCACCACCGGCGCATGATCGAGAATATCGTCCTTGGTGAACGCGACCTGCCCTTCTAGCCCGAATTTTCCGGCGTCGGCCCCCATAAGCACCGCTGCCGCCAGCGCCGCCTTGAAGGTCGAGCACATTGCAAAGCGTTCGTCGCGATTGAAGCCGAGCAGCAGGGCGCCTTTGCGGTCGACGAGCGCGACGCCGAGCCGCCCGCCCGTGGCCTGCTCGATGGTCCGGGGATTGCGCACCGCCTTCATCGCCGATTCGCTCACCATGTAGCGGGGCGCGGGCGGCAGCAGGGATGTGCGTTCCTTGGCGTCCTGTGCGGAAACCGGCATGGCGATCATTGGCAATAGCGCGACAGCCAGCGCAACGAAAAATGACAAGCGCATGCGGCGGCCTAAATACCCTGCATGTTGCAGAATTCGCCAGGGATGCGGACGGTCAGGCCGTCAAGCTGGTCCTCCAGAACAATCTGGCAGGACAGGCGGCTGGTGCGGGTCGCGGCGGCGGCGAGATCCAGCATATCCTCTTCCGCCTCGCTCGCGGCGTCCAGTTTCGCGAAATCGGTAGCTTCTACAATCACATGGCAGGTTGAGCAGGCCATCTGCCCTTCGCAGGTACCCTCCAGCGGCAGGCCTGCCGCCTGTGCCACATCCAGCAGGACCGACCCTGCGGCCGCGTCGACGTCCTGTCGATGTTCGCCGTCTGCGCTGATGAACGTGACCCTGATCATGACTGCGACTTCCCTTGGCTACGGCGCCGCTTGTACGGCTGCCGCTTCGTTTATCGTCCTCGCGGCATCCTCCAGTTCGGCCGGTGTCGTGTACCGGCCAAAACCGATCCGTACCGATCCACGCGCTTGCCGGTCCGAAAGCCCGAGCGCGCGCAGCACATGGCTAGGCCGCCCCGACCCGCTCGCGCAAGCACTGCCGAGCGAAAAAGCGACAGAGCGACAGTCCGACAGCAATCGCGCGCCATCGATGCCATCGTGCCGGAGGTTCAGATTGCCATGATAGCGCATATCCGCGCTGCCGTTGAGCGTCCATTCGGCGAATAATGTCCGCGCCTGCATCCATAGCCGCTCGACATGGGCCGCGTCCTCTTCCGCTCGCTCGCGCATCAGCCGTGCTGCCACGCCAAATCCCGCGCAGAGCGCCGGGGACAGCGTTCCCGACCGCAAGCCCGCTTCCTGGCCGCCGCCATGCAGGAGCGGCGCGAGGTCCAAGCCGTCGCGCAGCCAGAGCCCTCCCACCCCCTTGGGGCCGTGGATCTTGTGCGCGCTCACCGCCACCATGTCGCAGCCCGCCGGTACGGGCACCCGGCCATAGCCCTGCACCGCATCGCACAGGAACAGAGCGCCCGCCTCACGGGCCAGCTGCGCCAGCCTGTCCACCGGTTGGATGACGCCGATCTCGTTATTGACCAGCATCGCCGCGACCAACGCGACGCCGGGACGGATGGCCTCCGCTGCCGCCTGCATGTCCACCAGCCCGTCGGAGCCGACCGGCAGGATCGTCACGCCCCGGTTCCGGGATGCCATCGCCTTCACCGTGTCCAGCACCGCGGCATGTTCCGCCGCTATGGTGACGATGCCGCCCGCCGGCGCGCCCTGGATGGCGATATTGAGCGCTTCGGTCGCGCCCGAGGTGAACAGCACGCGCCCGCCCTGAGGCAGCAGCCTGGCGATCTCGCCGCGCGCCCGTTCGACCTGAGCCGCCGCCGCCCGGCCCAGCCGGTGAGCGCTGTGCGGGTTGGCGAACTGGTCGCGCAGCAGCGGAACCATCGCCTCGAAAGCTTCGGGCGCGAGCGGCGTCGTCGCCTGATAGTCGAGATAGATCGTCATCGCCCGCGCTCTGCCATCTTCGTCCATGCCGCCAGGAAACGATCGACGTCCGCTTCGCTGGTGGCGGGGCCGAAGCTCACCCGGACGACCTCGCCCGCAGCCGTCTCGTCCCAGCCCATCGCCCGCAGCACATGGCTGGTCTTGAGCGACCCCGACGAGCAGGCGCTGCCCGCCGAAACGGAAATGCCGGCCAGATCGAACTGGATCAGCTGGGCGCGAGCCGAGATGCCGGGCATGCGATAGCTGGCGATCGAGGCGATGCGCGGCGCATCCCGTGCGACGATCGAGCCGCCTGAGGCCTCAATCGCACTGTCCAGCCGCGCCCTCAACTGCGCTGCCTGGGACAGCCAATCCGTTCGATGTTCAAGCGCCGCAGCCATTGCCAAAACCCCAGGCAGGTTTTCCGTGCCGGGCCTGTAGCCTTGTTCCTGCCCGCCGCTGGGCGTCAGCAGCGCCAGATCGCGCACCAGCAGTGCGCCGACGCCCGGCGGGCCGCCGAATTTATGCGCGCTGATGGCGATCATGTCGGCATCGGGAAGCGGAAGTTTGCCTGCGCTCTGGGCGCAGTCGGCAAACAGGATCATCCCGTCGCGATCAATCCGATCGAGCGGCTGGATAATGCCGGTCTCGTTATTGACGTGCTGGATGGCGACAAGAGCCTTCGTCTCGCCATCATGGGGGTGTCGGGGCAAAAGAACGCGTCCGTGCCCATCAACCGCCAGTCGCTCCGCTTGCGGCGTCGCGCGCAGCACCGAATCATGCTCGATGGGCGATGTCAGGACGCGCCGCGCGCTGGCCCGCCCGAGGCCGATCGCGATCGCCTCGCTTGCGCCCGATGTGAAAAGGACATGCCCCTTCCACCCCAGCGCCGCGGCGATCCGGCCGCGCGCATCCTCCAGCGCCGCGCGCGCGGCACGGCCGTCGGCATGCGGGCTCGACGGATTGGCCCATCGGTCCATTGCCTCGACCATCGCGGCCTTGGCGCGGGGCAGCATGGGCGTGGTCGCGGCATGATCCAGGTAAAGACGGTCGGCGGCCACAGGCGGCATGTTACTCATTGATTGCGGAAATGGTGGCTCCTTCTATATAGGCGGTCTGTCGCGCAGCGCCAGCATATGCTGCTGCGCCGTCTCCATTCGCGGCATCATGCCGCCCAGAACCATAACAGGTGCCATGCCCGACGTAATCTTCCCCGGTCCCGAAGGTCGCCTTGAAGGGCGCTTCAGCCCCCCG
>DATEDR010000145.1:0-4685 GCA_035281605.1 Sphingobium sp. | reverse complement strand
GTCGGTCAGCCACGGGGCAATGTCGCCCGCATCGGCGACCACGCCCTTTGCGCCTAAGAGTGATTGAAATCGGGCGATGATGTCCTGTCCTATCATGGGACTATGCTATGCCCCGGAATTCATCGACGGTTCAACCGTTGGCCGATAGCCTGCCTGACCCAAAGGGGTTCGATTTGCTTCATTCCGTTCTGTTGCTCCTTATCGCGCCCCATGGCGAGCCTGTGCAATTGGCGCAGCTGGCGATCGAACAGCGAGTGATCGTGCGCGTGCCCATGGTTAAAAAGGGACGTGCCCCGGCGCGAATCGTTCCGCAGGTTCGGTCCGAATGGAAGGAAAGGAAGGGGCCGCGCTGCGTGGCCCTGCGATCGATTCGGTCAGCTACCATCGCTGTGGGGAACGGCATCGACCTGCTGCTTGCCGACAATCATCGCTATCGCGCGCGATTGGAGCGCGGGTGCAATTCAATGGGCTTCTATTCCGGCTTTTATGTCGAGCCGGACGATGATGGGTCGCTCTGTTCCGGGCGGGACGAGTTGCAGGCCCGCAGCGGTCTTAGTTGCGCGATAGACAGCTTCCGACGGCTGGAGCAGGCCGAACCGGAGGATTGAAGCGCGTTGGCTGCGCGATTTCCTTGACAAGATCGCGATATTTCAGCAAGGCGCGCCCAATTTCCTCCGCATATTTCGTGCGATGGAGAGCCTCTGTTCCGGACAACTGAATGACATTCGCCGATCTCGGCCTTTCCGATGAACTGTTGAAGGCCGTTACCGAGGCCGGATATGACACGCCCACGCCGATTCAGGCGCAGGCGATCCCGCCCGTGCTGATGATGAAGGACATCATCGGCATCGCCCAGACAGGGACGGGCAAGACGGCAAGCTTCGTGCTGCCGATGATCGACATTCTGGCGCATGGCCGCGCCCGCGCGCTGATGCCGCGATCGCTGATCCTGGAGCCGACGCGCGAACTGGCAGCGCAGGTGGCCGAGAATTTCGAGAAATACGGGAAATATCACAAGCTCAACATGGCGCTGCTGATCGGCGGCGTGCAGATGGGCGACCAGCTCAAAGCCCTGGAAAAGGGCGTTGATGTGCTGATTGCCACCCCCGGGCGCTTGATGGACCTGTTCCAGCGCGGCAAGATATTGCTCAACGGCTGTTCGATGCTGGTGATCGACGAAGCCGACCGGATGCTCGACATGGGCTTCATCCCGGACATCGAGGAAATCTGCACCAAGCTGCCTGCCCAGCGGCAGACGCTGCTGTTTTCGGCGACCATGCCGGCGCCGATCAAGAAGCTGGCGGACCGCTTCCTGTCCAATCCCAAATCGATCGAGGTGGCACGGCCCGCGACGGCCGGAACCAACATCACCCAAAGGCTGGTGAAGGTCGATTCGCGCAAGAAGAGGGAAGCGCTGCGCGCGATGCTGGAGGCCGAGGACGTGCTGAGCGCCGTCATCTTCTGCAACCGCAAGACGACCGTGCGCGAACTGAACAAGAGCCTGCAGCGCCACGGCTTCAAATCCGGCGAGATTCACGGCGACATCGACCAGTCGGCGCGCATCGCCGAACTGGAGCGGTTCCGCGCCGGTTCGGTCAATATATTGGTGGCGTCGGACGTTGCGGCCCGCGGGCTCGACATCAAGGGCGTCAGCCATGTCTTCAACTTCGACGCGCCCTGGCATCCCGACGATTATGTCCATCGCATCGGCCGCACGGGCCGGGCGGGCGCAACAGGCGTTGCCTACACCTTCGTGACCGCCGAGGACGCCGAGGCGATCGATAATATCCAGAAGCTGATCAAGCAGCAGATCGAGACGATCGATGCGCCCGCAGCGGCGGCTCCAGCCGCTCCTGTAGAGAAAGTCGCCGACGACCGCCCCGAACGCGGTCGCCGGAAGAATCCGCGCAAGGATGACCGTGCTCGGGATGATCGTGCTCGGGATGACCGGCGTCGCGATGAACCGCGCGTCGCCCGCCCGGAAAGCAACGGATCGCGGCCGCGTCGGCCCGAGCCGGTGGATGATGGCCCGGACGACGGATGGAACGGCCCGGTTCCGGAGTTCCTGTCCTTCGGTTTCGAGGCTTAATCGACGACTTGGGTCAGCAACTGTCATCCTTCTCTCGCCTGCGGGAGAAGGATACGGAGCCTTGCCAGCTACAGCAGCCCCATCGCGCGCAGGCTGCTGTGCCCCTGCGACCCGATGATGATGTGATCGTGAACCGCGATGTTGAGGCGCTTGCCGGCGTCGGCGATCTGGCGGGTGATTTCGATGTCCTGCCGGCTGGGATCGGGCGAGCCGCTGGGGTGGTTGTGCACCAGGATCAAGGCTGAAGACCCCAGGTCGATCGCGCGCCGGATTACCTCCCGCGTATAGATGGCGGCCTGGTCGATCGAACCGTCGCCCATATGTTCGTCGCGTATGAGCATGTTGCGGCTGTTGAGATGAAGCACGCGCACCCGCTCCACCGGCAGGAACGCCATGTCCGCCCGCAGATAGTCGAGCAAGGCCTGCCAGCTGGCGAGGACGGGCTTTTCCTGCACCGTGTTGCGCAACATCCGCAGCAGCGTGGCCTGAACGATCTTGATCGCGGCGATGCTGGTGTCGCCCATGCCGGGAACGCGGGCGATTGCCTGCCAGTCGGCGGTCATCAGGCCGCCGATGCCGCCAAATTCCCGCAGCAGCGCCTTGGCCAGCGGCTTGGTGTCGCGGCGCGGTATGGCCAGCGCCAGCAGATATTCGATCAGTTCATGATCGTGCAGCGCCTCTCCGCCGCTGTCCGCCAGCTTCTGCCGCAGCCGGGCGCGATGGCCCGCGCCGTCATGGACGGCCTTAACTTCCTTTTCCGACAATGGCTTGCCCGTTCCCCTGGTCGAGGAGCGGGACGCTATGCGTTGCGCAATCGGCGGGCAAGGATATTTAAGGTGGCTGGGACGTTGTCCAGGCGTTACGGATAAATGATTGAAAGCCGGGGTTGGCCATAATCATGGAAGATGAGGACGGCGAAGAGGAATCTCGCCGTGGCTGGCTGCGCTGGCTGGGCGTGGGGACGGGTTCGCTCGCGCTGATCCTTATCGCCCTGTGGACGCAAAGGGCGCCGATCGCGGAAAATTTCATCGGGCGAGAGATGAATCGCCGCGGCGTGCAGGCCAGCTATGATCTGCGGGAGATCGGCCTGCGCACCCAGAGGATCGAAAATATCGTGCTGGGCGACCCAACCCATCCCGACCTGATCGCGCGCTGGGTAGAGGTGGATATCGGCTTCACGGGCCTTTCGCCCCATGTCGTCGCCGTGCGGGCCAGCGGCGTGCGGATGCGCGGCTCCTATCATGGCGGGGTCCTGAAACTGGGAGAACTGGACAAGTTCCGCGATCCTCGATCCACAGCTCCATTCAGCCTGCCCGACATCGTGGTCGCCCTGAACGATGCGCGCCTGAACATCGATACCGACGCAGGGCCGATGGCCATGCAGATCGGTGGCGAGGGCAATCTGCGCTCCGGTTTTCAGGGCAAAATGGTCGCCGCCATGCCTCGCGCGCGTCTGGCGGACTGCTCCATACCAGACATGGCCGCCCGGCTTGACGTGGCGATGCGGGACGGACGGCCCCATCTTTCAGGGCCCGTCCGCGGCGTCGCGCTGGCCTGCCGGAAGGTCGAGACCGCGATCGCGAAGCCGGAGATGAATGTCGACCTGTGGCTCGGCAAGGCGCTGGATCAGTGGAACGGCCATGTGAGCGTGGCAGGCGAGGCGCTGAAATCCGGCGGCATCCTGCTGGCACGGCCTGCCGGGCGCATCGATTTCAACGGCACGGCTGCGGCAACGAGCGGGCGCGCGCGGATCGGCGCGGCGGCGTTTTCGACCGCAGGCGCGCGGGCAGGAGCTACCGAAGTCACCGGCGCCTGGCAGATCGGCCGGGACGCCGCGCGGATGCAAGGCCGCCTCTCCGCCCGGCAGGTGCGGCCGGCACGAGACAGCGCGCTGGCGGGGCTGCGCCGATCGGCGTCAGGAACGCCGGTCGAACCGCTGGCGATAAAGCTGACCGACGCCCTGCGCCGCGCGGGCGAGGATAATGTGCTGCAGACCAACCTGGCCTTCGTCCAGCGAGGGAAGGGGGGGAGTATCGTCCTGACGGGGGCCAGCTTTGCCGCGCGCAGCGGGGCCCGGATCGCCATTCCCGGGGAGGGGCGCGTGACGGTCGCCTGGCCGGGTAAGGCGGGAGCGGCGATCGACTGGGCGCTGGACGGATCGGTCACGACCGACGGCGGCGGGCTTCCCAAGGCGGCGCTGCGCCTGGCGCGGCGTCCCGGCGGCGGCTTTGGCGGCCAGCTGTTTCTGGATCCCTACGCGGCGCGGGACGCCCGGCTTTCGCTGGAGCCCATCCGCTTTGCCGCTGGCGCGCGGGGCGACACGCGTTTTTCGACGGTGGTGCGGCTGGACGGGCCGTTGCCGGGCGGGCGGCTGCGTGGGTTGGTTGCGCCGGTCGAGGGGCAACTGACGGCGGACGGGGCGATCGCGATTAATCCGCGCTGCGTGCCGATCTCGCTGACCGAAGCGCGCTACGGCAGCTTTGCGATCGGGCGAACGCGCCAGACTGTATGCCCGATCGGAAAGAGCCCCTTGTTCGCCGCAGGACCAGCCGGGGTGCGCGGCGGCGCGGAGATCCGCCAGCTTGCGCTGGTGGGG
>DATEDR010000144.1:0-20666 GCA_035281605.1 Sphingobium sp. | reverse complement strand
GCTTGAGTCTCGCAACCCAAATCTATCCGAGACCTCCGATGGCCACCCGCGAAACTGACCGCCGCTACAGCGCTTTATCGATGAGCGCGCGTCCGGTCAGCTTCGCTACCGTCGAGCTACACCATCACCAGGGACACGACCGGCGCGGCTGGGTATGCTGGGTATAAATATCTGCAGCGAAAAGGCATCTCCGATAATGGCGCCCGTCAGGTGCGTCTTGCGGGCGGCCCCTTGAACTCTGCCGCGTCGGTCCAGCACAGGCCGACTCTGCCCGACGACAGGTGAAGAAACGGCGACGGCGTCGCTGACTTTCAGCTCGAAATTATCGGCAGCATCAACTTCTGCGCCGGCGCCTTCATGCTGTAATATCAGCTGGATTTCCTCACACAGGAAGAGCCGACGCACACCATCGTGCCCTTTGAACAAGTTGCACGATCGACGGATATGCCGCTACACGGGGCCATGCGGCTCAACGACTGCCACAATATCGACGACCTCCGGCGCTTGGCAAAGCAGCGCCTGCCCTGGCCGGTGTTCGACTATATCGACGGTGCCGCCGACGACGAGATCACCAAGGCGCGCAACAGTGCCGCCTATGCGGATTGCGACCTGGTACCAGGCGTGCTGGCCGGCGTTGCGGAGATCGACCCTGCAGTCACCATCATGGGCCGCAGGAGCGCGCTACCGCTGATCCTTTCGCCCACCGCCCTGCAGCGCGTCTTCCACTGGCAGGGGGAGCGCGCTGTGGCGCAGGCGGCCGCAAGGTTCGGACTGTGGTTCGGCATTTCGAGCCTTTCGACGGTGAGCATCGAGGAAATCGCCGCGCTGGTTCCCACACCGAAGATGTTTCAATTCTACTATCACAAGGATCGCGGCCTCAATCGTTCGATGATCGAGCGGTGCAAGGCCGCGAAGTTCGACGCGATCGCGCTCACTGTCGACACCATCGTATCCGGCAAGCGCGAGCGTTGCGCGCGCAGCGGCTTTACCTCGCCACCCCGCTTCAGCCCCTCTTCTGTCCTATCCTACGCGGTCAAGCCGCGCTGGGCGCTCAATTATCTTTTCCGCGAAAAATTCTCCCTGCCCAATCTCGATACCCATGTGCGGGAGGGGACGGGCGAAGCGATCTCTATCGCAGGCTATTTCAACGCGATGCTCGACACCTCGCTCGACTGGAAGATGGCGGAACAGCTGCGCGAAGATTGGGGCGGCACATTCTGCCTCAAAGGGGTGATGAGCGCCGCCGATGCCCGGCGCGCCGTGGAAATCGGCGCGGATGCGATCATGATCTCGAACCATGGCGGGCGTCAGCTGGATGGGAGCCGCGCGCCCTTCGACCAACTCCCGGAGATCGTCGACGCCGTGGGGGGTAAGATAGAGATTATCTGCGACGGCGGCATCAAGCGCGGCACCCATATACTGAAAGCGCTGGCCACAGGGGCCAGTTGCGCATCGGGAGGACGACTCTATCTCTATGCGCTTGCCGCGGCCGGCCAACCCGGCGTCGAGCGCGCGATCGGCTTGCTCAAGGATGAGATAGAGCGCGGGATGCGGCTTATGGGCGTGACCAGCATTGGCGAATTGAATCGCGACCATCTGCGTTGGCGGCGATAGCGTCCTGAGGGAGCCTTTTCGCCCGCCCTCTCAGTGTCCTGCCCTTTCCATGATATAAGCCAAGCTCTGCCGTCCGCTCGCCTTTCGATGCGATCCTGCCATGCCGTGCGTCTGGAACGCTGCGCCCATAGTCTTGCAAAATGGCGAGGACGCCGCCATTTCGGCGCCATTTGCACTTGCATGGGAATGAGCATCATGACGATCGATACCGCAGCGGCGCCGGAAACCCACGCCTTCGAAGCCGATGTGTCGAAGCTGCTGCATATGATGGTGCATTCGGTCTATTCCGATCGCGACGTCTTCCTGCGCGAGCTGATCTCCAACGCCGCCGACGCCTGCGAAAAGCTGCGCTACGAGGGCATTGCCACCCCGTCCCTGCTGGGCGACGATCCGCAGCCGCGGATCAACATCATCCTCGACCCCGACCAGGGCCACCTGACGATCGAGGACAATGGCATCGGCATGACCGCCGCCGACATGAGCGAGACGCTGGGCACCATCGCGCGGTCGGGGACAAAGGCGTTCATGGACAGGCTTGCCGCCGACGCGGGCAAGGAAGGATCGCAGTTGATCGGCCAGTTCGGCGTCGGCTTCTATTCCGCCTTCATGGTGGCGCGCGAGGTGGAGGTCTTTTCCCGCCGCGCTGGCACGGAAGCAGCGGCGCGCTGGAGTTCGGATGGCCTTGGCACCTACACGATCGCGCCGGTGGACCTTGCCGATGCGCCCGCGCGCGGCACCCGCGTCGTCCTGCATCTGATGGAAGAGGCCAAATCCTATGCGGACCGCTTCACGCTGGAGCGGATCGTCAAGGCGCAGTCCGGCCACGTGCCCGTCCCCATCACCCTGTTCGAAAAGCCCGACGCAGAGGGCGCGCCCCTCGCCGACGGCGCGGCGCTGTGGCTGAAACCCAGGTCGGAGATCAGCGAAGAGGATTATGCCGACTTCTACCGCAGCGTCGCGCACCAATATGACAAGCCCGCGCGCACGATCCACTATCGGGCGGAAGGGCGATATGAATATTCGGTCCTGACCTTCATCCCCGAAACCAAGCCGTTCGACCTGTTCGACCCGGATCGCAAGGGGCATATCAAGCTCTATGTGCGCCGCGTGTTCATCACCGACGAAGCGCCGATCCTGCCCCGCTACCTGCGCTTCGTCCGCGGCCTTGTGGATTCGGCCGACCTGCCGCTCAACATGTCGCGCGAAATGATCCAGGACAGCCCGGTGCTGGCGGCGATCCAGAGGGGCGTGACCGGCCGCGTGCTGACCGAATTGCAGAAGCTCGCCGACAGCGACGCTGACGCCTATCTCCAAATCTGGGAGAATTTCGGGCCGGTCCTCAAGGAAGGATTGTACGAGGATTTCGAACGGCGCGAGGCATTGCTGGCGCTGGCCCGGTTCAGGACCACGGCTTCGCAAGATGGCTGGCGGTCGCTCAAGGACTATGTCGCGGACATCAAGGACAACCAGACCGCCATCTATTATGCGACCGGCAGCGATCTGGACCGCCTCGCCACCTCGCCGCAGCTCGAAGGCTTCCGCGCGCGCGGGATCGAGGTGCTGCTGCTGCCCGATCAGGTCGACAATTTCTGGACCACGATCGGCGTCGATTATGATGGGAAGCCCTTCAAGTCGGTGACCCAGGGCGCGGCGGACCTTGGCCTCATCCCGCTGGCGGAGGAAGCGGAAAAGCCGGTCCCGGCGGAAAACAGCGCGGTGGAGGGCTTCCTCGCCTTCGCCCGGGACGCGCTGGCCGGCGCCGTGTCGGATGTGCGCGTATCGGAGCGGCTCACCACGAGCGCGGTCTGCCTGATTGCGCCGGACAGCGGCATGGACCGCCAGCTGGAAAAGCTGCTCGCCAGCGCCGGCCAACTGCCGCAAGCTGCCCTGCCCGTGCTGGAGATCAATCCCGGCCATGCCCTGATCCAGAAGCTGGCGAATGCCGACGACGCGGATGGGTTGAAAGCGGACTTGGCCCATTTGCTGCTGGATCAGGCCCGCATCGCCGATGGCGAGCAGCCGACCGACGCCCGCGCCTTCGCCGAACGGCTGGACAGGCTCATGCGCCGCGCCGTCGGCTAGGCCATGTCCGCGGTCGCACCCTATCGGCGGATCGGCATCATCGGCACTGGCCGGGTCGCCTCCGCCTTTGGGCTGGCTCTTGCGGGCCTGTCGTTGGAGCCGCTTGCGCTGTGGGGCCGCGATCCGGCGAAATGCGCGGCCGCGGTCGCCGTGATCGGCCGGGCCGCTGCCGCGCCCTGCCTGACGGAGATCGCGCAGAGTTGCGATCTGATCGTCCTTGCCGTTTCGGATGACGCTCTCGAGCGCAGCATCCTTGATCTCGCTGCCGTCGGCGGGACGCCATCGCCTTTCGTCTTTCATGTCAGCGGACGCAGCGGCGCCGCGATATTGGCCCCGCTCTGCGCCAGGGGATGGCTCACCGCGGCAATCCATCCCGCCATGACCTTCACCGGCCATCCGCAGGCGGAGGTCGCGCAGATGATCGGCGCGCGCTTTGCCGTTACAGGCGCGACGGACCCGGCCCTCGCCGCCGCCCGGACCATCGTCGCGCAGCTGGGCGGCATCCCGGTCGACATCGCCGAAGAGTATCGGCCACTCTACCATGCGGCCCTCTGCCATGGCGCCAATCATCTCGTGACCCTGATCGCCGGTTCGTGCGAAGCGCTGGCGGCGGCCGGGGTGGACGATCCCGCCGCGCTGCTCGCGCCGCTGGCCCGCGCCGCGCTGGAAAACAGCCTCGGCAAGGGCATGGCAGGCCTGTCCGGGCCGCTGCTGCGGGGCGACGCAGAGACGATCGCCGGGCATATCTCGGCCTTGCGCAAGGACTGTCCGCCGCTCTTGCCGCCTTATCAGGCCATGGCCCTTGCCACGCTGGACGCGCTCGAACGGCTGAACGGAAAGGATGGACCTTCGCCCTGCCGATCCATGCTGGACAAGGCGCGATGACGAAATTGTTGCTGGCGGGCGCGACCGGGCTGGTCGGTGGCGAGGCACTGGCCTTGGCCCTGTTGGACGACCGGGTCACGCAGATCGTCGCACCCACGCGCCGGCCGCTTGCACCCCATCCCAAGCTGCTGAATCCGATCGTGGAGGCCGGCAAGCTTCCGCTCGACGCCGAATGGTGGGCGGTGGATGGCGGCCTCTGCGCGATCGGGACGACCAGGGCGAAGACGCCATCGGCGGCAGCGTACCGCGCCATCGATTTCGATTATGCTCTTGGGCTCGCCACGCGGATAAAGGAGGGCGGCGCCACCCGCTTCGCCCTCACCTCCTCCATGGGGGCGAATGCGCGATCCCGCTTCCTGTATCCGCGGATCAAGGGCGAGCTGGAGGATGCCGTCACGCGCCTCGGCTTTGCCTCGCTGACCATCGTCCGCCCCGGTTTCATTGGCGGAGACCGGATGGAGCGTAGGCCTTTGGAGCATATGATAGGCAGCATATTGCGCGCCGCCGATCCCATTCTTCCGCCCATCGCGCGGATCAGTCCCGCAAGGACGATAGCGTCTTTTCTCGTTGCTGCGGCGATCGACGGCGCAATGGGCAACCACCACATTGGCGCGGCGGAGATCTCCCGGGCGGCGT
Source organism: Sphingobium sp. (assembly GCA_035281605.1). Taxonomy (GTDB): domain Bacteria; phylum Pseudomonadota; class Alphaproteobacteria; order Sphingomonadales; family Sphingomonadaceae; genus Sphingobium. The sequence continues at coordinate 15,449 of DATEDR010000144.1, read as the reverse complement.
CGGACCGGGGCCTCCACCTCTGACTATGCCTTGGCACATAATCAAGGCCGGCCGTTTCCGGCACGTCAACGCTATTGACGGCGCCCCATATCGCATTTAGCCCGCGCCTGATTGGACGGATCACGACATTTTCCGTGGAACTCCATGAATTTCGAAGGGCCCAGCCGCATGTGGCGATCGGCCGCTGCAAGGGACTGGACTATGCTGCTGCCCGGCGTCGCCGCGGGAATCTTGATGATGGGCGCGCAGGCCGCGACGGTCGACGCGTCGCCGCCAGAGCAGCCGCCCGTGATCGATGTTGCGAGCGCCGCGGCCGTGCTGACCGCGACCTCGGCTCCCCCTTCGACGAACGGCGCGGAAGAACAGCCTCATGACATCGTCGTGACTGGTGCAGAGCGGGCGCCGCCGAGTGACCCGTTCGAAAATCTCAACGCGAAAAGCTTCGAGGCGGTGCAGTCGGTCGACAAGGCGGTAGTTGAGCCAGTGGCGAAGGCCTATAATAAGGGCCTGCCCAAGCCGGTGCGCAAGGGCTTTCGCAACTTCTTCGCCAATCTGCAGGAGCCGGTGGTCTTCGCCGCTTACATGCTCCAGTTGAAGCCCGGCAAAGCGATGGAGACGGCGGGGCGTTTCACCATCAACACGACGCTGGGCGTCGCCGGGATCTTCGACGTCGCGAAACGCAAGCCCTTCTTCCTGCCTTACCGTCCCAACGGCCTTGCGAATGTGCTGGGCTATTATGGCGTTGGGCCAGGGCCTTACATGTATCTGCCGATCGTGGGGCCGACGACGCTGCGCGATATCATCGGCGACACGGTGGACAAGATGGCCGTGCCGTTCCTGATCGGGCAGCCCTTCACGAAGCCGGCCTATGTCATCCCGGCGACGATCCTCAATCAGCTGGGCGAGCGCGCCGCCTTTGACGATACCGTCCAGCAGATCCGCAACGCCGATGACCCCTATGCCGCCTATCGCGAACTCTATCTGAAACAGCGCAAGGCAGAGATCGAGGCACTGCACGGCCGCACGAGCGACGATGTGGTGCCGGTCTATGGGCGGCGGATGGGAGAAGCTCGCGCTTCCGGGCAGTGACGATGATCCGCTCGATGCCGCTCGTCCGTACCATCGCGTAGGCAGGCGGCCGCAGAAACGCTGGTCCTCATCGGATCATTGGCGGCTTCCGTGCGTTGGGACAGCGGAGTAGGTCAATGGAGCGCTAGTGACCCAAGAGAGCGACAAGGCAAATCTCGGCGTAGCCGGGCTGGACGAAATTACGGCAGGGGGTCTTGCCCGGGGCCGGCTATTCCTCCTGGAAGGAAGCCCAGGCACGGGCAAAACGACCATAGCCACGCAGTTCCTGCTCGCCGGCGCCGCTGCCGGCGAACGATCCCTGTATATCACCTTGTCCGAAACGGAGGACGAGTTTCGAACCGGCGCCAAGTCACACGGCTGGTCGCTGGATGGGGTCGATATTTTTGAGCTGGTTCCTCCGGAGAGTTTGCTCGATGAGCAGCAACAGCAAAGCTTGCTCTATTCTTCCGATCTGGAACTGGGCGAAACAACCAGACGCATTTTTGAGGCATTCGAACGGCTGAAGCCGGAGCGCGTGGTGCTCGACAGCCTTTCTGAGATTCGGCTCCTGGCCCAGTCATCCCTGCGGTATCGACGACAAATCCTCGCGCTGAAACATTATTTCTCGCGCAGCAAAGCGACCGTGCTGATGCTCGATGACCTGTCCAGCGAAGCGAACGATCGAACGATGCACAGCGTCGCTCACGGCGTGTTGCGCCTTGAGGAACTTTCGCCTGAATATGGTGCGGAACGCCGCCGCCTGCGCGTCATCAAATATCGCGGGCAAAGATATCGGGGCGGCTATCATGATTTCGTCATCGACACCGGGGGAGTTCGCGTTTTCCCGCGCCTGATCTCCGCCGAGCACCGCAAGCCCTTCGACCGCGAGGTGCTGCAAACCGAATCGCCGGAGCTGAACGCCTTGCTGGGCGGGGGCATCGAACGCGGTTCAAGCGTCTTGATCCTCGGCCCAGCGGGCACCGGCAAGTCGCTCTACACCTTGTCTTTTATATTGGGTGCCGTCCGCCGCGGCGAACGGGCCGCGATGTTCGTGTTCGATGAGGAATTGGGATTGCTGTTCGAACGCGCGTTGGGGTTGGGGATCGATCTACAAGCGCTCGTCGATAATGAGCAGTTGGTCATCGAACAGGTCGATGCCGCCGAACTGACGCCGGGCGAGCTATCCGAACGGGTGCGCCAATGCGTCGAGGAACAAGGCGCGCGCACGGTCGTGATCGACAGCCTGAACGGCTACCAGGCGGCCATGCCCGGCGAACAGGCGCTCATATTGCACATGCACGAACTGCTCCAATATCTGAACCGTCGGGGTGCATCGACCTTCCTCACCGTGGCGCAACATGGCCTTGTCGGAGACATGAAGGCGCCGGTTGATGTGACCTATCTGGCCGATACGGTCATTTTGCTGCGCTACTTCGAGGCCCGTGGGCGCGTTCGCCGCGCGGTATCGGTGATCAAAAAGCGGACCAGCGCGCATGAGGATACGATCCGGGAATATCGGATCGGCAGCAACGGCATCCGCTTCGGTCCGCCGTTGATCAGTTTTCAAGGCGTGTTGCGCGGCGTCCCTGAACTGATCGGCGAGGATGATCAACTGCTCGAAATGCAGAAGGAATGATACCGCACCTTTCGGAACGCACGCTGGTCCTTGCGCCGCAGGGCAGAGATGCCGTGGTTGCCTGCTCCATGCTGGAAGAGGCAGGACTTCGCGGCCATGCCTGTAGAAATTTGGCGGAACTGGTCGAGGAACTGGCAGCCGGGGCAGGTTTTGCACTGATCACGGAAGAAGCCGTTCGCGACGCAAACCCCAGCATTCTCGTCAAATGGATCGCCAGTCAGCCCGAATGGTCGGACTTTCCCTTCGTGCTGTTGACGCAACGCGGCGGTGGTTTGGAGCGGAACCCCGCGGCGACGCGTTATTTGAACTTGCTGGGAAACGTCACCTTCCTTGAACGGCCCTTTCATCCCACCACCCTTGTCAGCCTTGCCCACTCCGCCCTACGCGGACGCCGGCGGCAATATGATGCCCGCACCCGCCTGGAGGAACTCAATCAACTTGCGGCCGACCTCGAGCGGCGCGTCGAAGAGCGGACGCATGCGCATGAAGCGGCAGTCGCTCAGCTCCATGAAGCGCAAAAGCTAGAGACGCTGGGCCAATTGACGGGGGGCGTGGCGCACGATTTCAACAATCTCCTCACACCTATCACCGGAGCCCTGGATCTACTCCAGCGTAAATATGGCGACAGCGACCCTCGATCGGCCAAGCTCATCGGCAACGCCTTGTTGGCCGCCGACCGGGCGAAGACCCTCGTTCAGCGCCTGCTCGGCTTTGCGAGACGTCAAACGCTGCAGACACGGGCGATCGACCTGGCCGGCCTGCTTACCGGGATGCGCGACCTGATCGCCAGTTCGATAGGACCGACAATCGAGCTGGATGTGCGTCACGCGCCCAACCTGCCAGCCGGACTTGGCGATCCGAACCAGCTCGAACTCGCGATCCTGAACCTCTGCGTCAATGCGCGCGACGCAATGCCTGAGGGGGGAAGCCTGACGATAACAGCCGACGAAATCACGACCGATGTTTACCGGGACTACAGATTAACAGCCGGATCCTATGTTCGTATTTCCGTAATCGATACCGGATCGGGGATGAGCGCGGAAACGCTCGCCAAGGCCGTGGAACCCTTCTTTTCAACAAAGGAAGTTGGTCGAGGCACCGGCCTGGGACTCTCGATGGTTCACGGGCTCGCCGCTCAGCTTGGCGGTGCTTTTACGCTGTCGAGCGAGTTGGGACAGGGCACGCGCGCGGACCTCTATCTTCCGGTCGCGAAAGGCGTTCAGCCGCTGGCGATCCTGACAGCATCCAGCCACCCCCCCGCCGCCGGCAGGAAGCTGTCGGTACTGCTGGTCGATGATGAAGAGCTGGTGCGCCTTGGCACGGCGGAGATGATCAGGGATTTCGGGCACAGTGTAGCCGAAGCCAGTGGCGGAGCCGAAGCGCTTGCGATGTTGGCGGATGGGCTTGTCGTGGACGCTGTCATAACGGACTATAAAATGCCGCGCGTGGATGGAGCCGAGCTCGCGCATAGACTCCATGCTGCGTACCCGTCCCTTCCGGTGCTGATCATCACGGGGTATACCGGCATCACCGAGGATGTTCTCCATCTGCCTTATCTTGCGAAGCCCTTTACGCAGTCCGAAATCATTCAGGCGCTGATTTCACTCGTGAATAGTGATCTTGGCGTGGTGGGCGACGCCAGGGTCTAGCCAGCGGACAGCCCGCTCCTTCGAGGTGAATTCCCTCCCCTGGCGGTCGCGCGCGGGCCTTCACAAGCTGAATATCCATCGGTCGTCAGTCAACTATCAACGGATAAAAATGAATGGAGCCATTATAGGCTTTTGTGGCAATCGGGGCTGCAGATACGAGGGAGCGCAAGAAAGCGATGGATCAGAAGGATTGGCAGCACCGGACCTGGCATTTGGCTGCCAACGAGGTGGAATCGCGATTGACCGAGTTCGAATATGCAATGCTGCGCTTTCGCGAAGCCTTCGAACACTGGGTCCTGCAGGCGATGCGTACCACGTCAGACATCGAAATGACGTTCGCCGAGCTCGTAATTCTTCATACCCTGCGCATGCAGGGGCGCCCGACCAGCGGTTCGAGCATCGCCCGGATGCTGAACCGCACCGACCTGCCGAACATACAATATAGTCTTCGCAAGCTCAGCTCCATGGGACTGATCGATTCGTCAAAGGAAAAGACCGGCAAGACGCTCAACTACAGCGTAACGCCCGATGGCGTGAAGTTGACCGACCAATATGCGGAGCTCAAGCGGGCTACGCTGTTGGATGCCTATCAGGATCTTCCAAATATCGACGCCAAGTTGGACGGTTATACGAGGGCACTGTCGGTCCTGACCGGGCTGTATGAAGAATCGGCTCGCGCAGCCGCCACCTATTCCTCCTGCCACCCCGACGATTGAGTTAGCAGGCCGCCTGACCCGGACCGAGCTAGGTTGCCCAACTTCTGACCTTCAATATAATATCTATTGATAATCGATGATCAATCAGTAGATATTATGGTATCGAATCATGGTGGCCGAGCGGGTGGCGCAGGGTGGCGGGAATTCCCCCATCCTTGGACCACCTGCAGGCTGTGCACTCGCGAAATGCGAGGCCGGGCGCCTCTGCCTGCGTGATCAAGGGAGATGGGATGACTCAGCGGTTCATAAGACGGGCATGGTACTTCGGTTGCTGGTCACAGGAGGTCCCGATCGGATCAGCCAAGGAGGTCAACCTCCTGGGAGAGAGCATCGCCGTTTACAGGAGTGAATCGGGCGGCCTCAACGCACTCGGAAACCGATGTCCTCATCGTTTCGCACCCCTTCACAAGGGGGTGGTGCGCGGAGAAGCATTGGAATGCGCTTATCACGGGTTGCAGTTCGGTCCTAAAGGCAATTGCGTCTTCAGTCCCCATCATCGGGGTGCGAATCCGAGCGGCATCAAGGTGCAGGCTTATGCCGCTGCCGAAAAACACGGGGCGGTGTGGCTCTGGGGCGCCGAAGCAGAACTTGCTGACCCCGCTTCGATCCCCGATCTCTCGGAACTCGACGTCTTTCCTGAAACCGCGATCGGCTCATTCCCGTCGATGGACGTGCAAGCGAATTACGAACTCCTGATCGACAACCTGTTCGATCCGACGCACGCAGACTGGGTGCATTATGGCATTCTCGGCGACGGGTTGCTCAGCCTGGGGAAGGCGAAGGTCGAAAAGCGCGACGGAAGCATCGAGGCGACCTGGCACTATGAAGGTCAGATCGTCGTCCCGATACTACGCCCGATTGCTGCCGATGGATCCGTCTGGGATAGTTGGGTCAGTGCCCGATGGTATGCGCCTTCGATCATCTGTTTCGGCGCGGGCGTGATGCCGACAGGCCGTCCTGTCTCGGAAGGCATGTGGCTCAACACCTATCATATCCTTGTTCCAACCGGCCCGGACAGTTGCACCTATGCGGTGAAGAATGTCCGTAATCACGACCTTGAGGATGGGGCCTTGACCGCTCGAACGGTGGAATCCTCTCTCATCGCATTCAACGAACAGGACAAACCGATGATAGAGGCCCAACAGGCGATGATGCGGGGCAGAGGCTTCTGGGACCTCAAGCCCGCTCTGCTTCCATCCGATGGGCCGGCCATCATCGTGCGCCGGGCCCTTGAGGAGATGATTGAACGCGAGCGTCTTGCCAAGGATGTGGCAGCTGCTTGTTAAGCGGCCTTTGCTCCCGCCGCGGCCAGGTGGATGGGTGCGATCCCGCCGGCGCGGGTCGAACGAGGTCTGAGGGAGGACTGGCAGCACATTATCGCGCGTCACGGATAGCGGGGCTTCCTTGCCCCGCAGCACCATCTGCCGTCCCCATTACCGCCTCTCCACACCCAAGGACAAGCTTGTCATTGATCGCCGCGAGGCGCATATCAAAATCATTGGCGTTCTCGAGTGAGGCCGCCAGCTCGCAAATTGGCAGCGCTGGCTCCCCCTTGTGAAAGCGACACTATGATCGCGGACCAGCGACAGGAAAGCCGGACCCATATCCATGGCAGCCAAAGACGTAAAATTCGCTCATGAAGCCCGCGAACGCATCGCGCACGGCGTCGATATTCTCGCCAATGCCGTCCGCGTCACGCTGGGGCCAAAGGGACGCAATGTCCTGATCAGCCGGAGCTTCGGCGCACCCAGGATCACCAAGGACGGCGTCACCGTCGCCAAGGAGATCGAATTCAGCGACCGGTTCGAGAATATGGGCGCGCAAATGATCCGCGCCGTCGCTGCCAGGGCGCATGATCACGCCGGCGACGGCACAACGACCGCGACCGTGCTGGCCCAGGCGATCGTCCGCGAAGGCATGAAATCGGTATCTGCCGGTATCGATCCGATGGATCTCAAACGGGGCATCGACCTGGCCGTCACCGCCATTGTCGCGGAACTCAAGGCACGCGCCAAGCCGGTGTCGAACAATCAGGAAATCGCGCAGGTCGGCACCGTCTCGGCCAATGGCGATACGGCCGTCGGCGACAAACTTGCCGAAGCGATGGAAAAGGTCGGCAAGGAAGGCGTGATCACGATCGAGGAAGCGGCCGGCGTCGAATTCGAGCTGGACGTGGTTGAGGGCATGCAGTTCGATCGCGGATATCTGTCCCCCTATTTCGTCACCGACAGCGAGAAGATGTCGGTCGAACTGGAAGACCCCTATATCCTGCTGCATGAAAAGAAGATGACCAATGTACAGGCCATCCTGCCGCTTCTCGAAGCGGTGGCGAAATCGCACCGTGCGCTGCTCGTCATAGCGGAAGATATCGAAGGGGATGCGCTGGCGACGCTCGTGGTCAACAAGCTGCGCGGGGGCCTCAAGGTGGCGGCGGTCAAGGCGCCGGGCTTTGGCGATCGCCGCAAGGCGACCATGGAAGATCTGGCCATCGTGACCGCGGGCACGGTCGTGACCGATGACCTGGGCATGAAGCTGGAGGATGTGACGCTCGACATGCTTGGCACCGCCCGGCGTGTGTCGATCACCAAGGACGCCACCACCATCGTCGACGGCGCCGGCAGCCCGGACGCCATCCAGGCGCGCGGCGCATCGCTGCGGGTGCAGATCGATAAAAGCTCGAGCGAGTACGACAAGGAAAAGCTGCAGGAACGCCTCGCCAAACTGTCCGGCGGCGTCGCCGTCCTAAAGGTCGGCGGCATGTCCGAGCTGGAGGTCAAGGAACGCAAGGACCGGGTGGAGGACGCCTTGCACGCGACCCGCGCTGCAGTGGAGGAAGGCGTGTTGCCCGGCGGCGGCACCGCCCTTCTCTACGCGTCGAAGGCTCTGGAGGGGCTCAATCCCGTCAATGACGACCAGCGGCGCGGCATCGACATCGTTCGCCGGGCTTTACAGGCGCCGCTGCGGCAGATCGCGGAAAATGCGGGTCATGACGGCGGCGTGGTCGCCGGCAGACTGCTGGACGGGAAAGATGAAAATCTCGGCTTCAACGCGCAGAGCGAGCGGTATGAAAATCTGTTCCAGGCGGGCGTCATCGATCCCGTCAAGGTTGTCCGGACAGCCTTGCAGGATGCGGCGTCCATCGCCGGACTGCTGATCACCACCGAAGCCGGCATAGCCGAACTGAGGGAGGACAGCGCAGGCGCGGCGCCTGCCCCTGCTGACATGGGCTTTTGACGCCAGCCGTCTGCGCGGGAAAGGACAGCCGGCGACCCCTTTCCCGCCTGCACGATTGGATGCCGCCGTCGGCTGTATCTGTGCTACAATGGGCCATCACCCTGATCGTGCCGCAGGCATGTCGTGACAGAGAGACCAACGTGCTCCCGCCTGCAACCGGGAGATCGTCCATGTCCGATATTTTGCCATCCCTGTGTGTTGCGCGCGGTCCATTGTCATGATCAGCCGAACCACGCGCAAGTCGATGACATTTTCCGCGCCATTTCAACTGCCGGAATTCGATGCGGCTCTTCCCGCCGGGACCTACAGCGTGGAAACGGACGAAGAGGTGCTGGAGGGCAATGATCATATGGGCTTCCGCCGGATCGCGACGACGCTGCGGGTCGAAAACGGCACGGCCATAGAGCGTCACCAGGTCGACCCTGAACATCTGAATAGGGCGTGGGAACGCGATCAAAGGGCAGCGCGCCTTGCCGTGGTCCCGCCCGTGAGTGGACGCTGGGTTCCCCTGTGGGTGCGAAACGCGCCCTCCGACGGCAGTCGGTAGGCCGGTCATGCTCAACGATGCAGCCATGTGCAGACGGCAGGCGGCCCATCATCGGCAGGTTGCGGCCGCCTCGCCTCTTGAGAAGGTGCGCAGGGTCGCGCTCGCGGCGGCCAGCGCCTGGGACGTCCAGGCCTTGGAAGCAGAGGCGCAGGAAAATGGCGAGCGAGGCACGCTGAGCGCACAGGACGCCGCAATCGCTCTCGAATTTCAGGAAGAGGATGAGGAAGAGGAGCCTGCCAGCATCAAGCGCGCCTCGGACAAACCCGATTCAGATCCTCCGGAACATCCCGAACAGGATTGATATGTAAACGCCGCGCTGGCGCAGCGGCATCCTCTTCGCACCGCGCTGTCGGGATCTACGGTCTTCCGATACCTGCCGCCGGCTTCCGCCGGGCAGGACGCGCCTGCCCCGGCGAGGATGACGCCATCAGCTTTTCAATGTCACGATGCTCAATGTCCCCGGCTTTTGCGACGGATTGGACGCATTGCCTTTCTTGGGCTTTTCGGCCTTGGGCTTGCGCACTTCGCGGTTCGATCGTTTCTGGCTCTTGGCCATGACATGGCTCCTTCAAGATAAAAATGGACGGTTCACTGAGCAGGAAGGAACAGCGCCGCTACCAGCATCCAGGCCGGATGGCGATTTTCGTTTGATCAGGCCACGCACGACCGCCCGCCAATCTTCATTCGAAATGGCGGCTTATTGCCTTGCGTTCGGACATCCTGATCATGGGATAAACTCCCGTCAAGCAAGCGGGATCGGCCTTGTCTCTCTGCCACAGGACGCTTGCACTCAATATCGAGTGATGAACAACTATACCATATATCCATCAGAAGAACGGCATGAATTCCCTCTTCACGATCGATATTTATGGATTCGGGTTCCACCACTGGCCGACCATGGCGACAGGCTGTCCCTTCACTGCCGCAGCGTGCTCTAATTATTCAGCACCGCGATCACAAATATCGCGGCGATCAGAAGAAGCAGGCCATTGATGATGACCGCTCGGATCACCGTGTCGTCGCGGAACAGATCGGCGGACCACTGAAGGGTAGTCAGCTTTGGGATGGCACCGGAGCTTGAGCGAGGAGCGATCCTGGCCGTCCGCCCCCCTTCATTTTCCCAACCATCCAACGCAAATGCCGACTGGATTTCACGGTCATGCAAGGTGCAGGCCGCAAGGCGGGCGCGTTCATGCGCCGCGCCAAGAGCAAGTCCTTGCCGTTCCACGCCGTCATGCCTCTCCTGCTGTCGCCTTGTCAGGGAGAAATCGGGATGTACCGGATGTGGCATGTCAAGCTCCTCGCCAAACGGGAGCACATGGTCTCTCAGTCTCGGTCTGTCTGGATGAGTCGGTCCGGGATGCCCTATATTAGCATAGGGTGATGATGTAGCCTAACGGCATGCGCTGCGGGCGAGAGGGCGATCGCCCGACAGCGTCGGTCAGAATTTCACCCCCACTCGAGCATAATAGAAGCCCCCGCTCAGCCCGAAGGGCGCGAAAACGCCGTAGCGGCCAAGGCCCGTGCTGGCCTGGGTGACGCCGATGGCGTCGGGATAGACATCGAACAGATTGTTGGCGCCCACAGCCAGATTGAGCGCCGGCGTCACCTGCGCCGAAATGTCCAGGTCCGTCACCCATTTCGGGCTGAAGGTCCGGTCATCGGCGGTGGACGTCTGGCTTGAGCCCGTCTCGGTATATTTGCCGAACCGGGTGACGCGCAACAGGCTGCGCACCGGGCCCAGAGACCACTCCCCGCTCAGCACCAGCTTGTCGCGCGGGGTGGCGCTGACCAGATCGGCGCGCGCCTGCCGCCCCAACAGGATCGTGTTCGACAGGTTGGGGGGATTGTCCGCCACCCGCAGCAGCTTGGTCTTGTTATAGCTGTAGGCGGCGTTGAGCTTCAGCTCGCCCAGGTTGCCGGTCCGCAGCGTATATTCGCTCACGACATCGATGCCGCGCGTGCGCGTATCGACGCCGTTGATGAAGAATTGCGCGCTGCTGATGCCCGGCACGCCGCGCGCCGCCAGGATCGACGTCACAGCCGGGCCCGCAAGGATTGCCTTCGCTTCCGGGCTGTTCAAAATCTCCGTCTTCACGATCCGGTCCTCGATCCGGATCTGGTAGGCGTCGACGGTCAGACGAAAGGGACCGCGTTCGAAGGTCGCGCCGACGGTGAAGTTCAGCGACTTTTCGGGCGTCAGCGGCTTGGCGCCGAAATAGCCCGCGATCGGATCATTGGGCGCCAGGAATTTCACGAGCTGCGTGACGAAGTCGCCGTTGATGACAAGGCCGGTATTCTGCGACGTGGAAAAGCCCTGCTGCGCCAGCGACGGCGCGCGGAACCCGGTATTCACGCCGCCGCGCAGCGCAAAGCCGGGAAACACCTCATAACGGGTAGAGATCTTGCCGCTGACCGTATCGCCCGAACTGTCGGTATAATGTTCCGCCCGGCCGGCCACGCCGACGAACCACGCCGGGCTGATATTGGCGCCGACATCGACATAGGCCGCGAAATTGTTGCGCGTCAGGACAAAGGCGTCGGCCGGCGTCGTGCCGGTAAAGGACACCAGGCTCGCGGCCGGGCGCTGGCCGCCATAGGCGAGCTGGAACGGCGTCGTGCCCTGCGGAATCACATAGCCGCCGTCGCGATAGCTGTCGGGTTCGCCCGCCTTGTTCTGGAACCGCTCCCAGCGATGCTCGAGCCCGAAGGCCAGCGTCAGCGGCTCGGCCAGGCCGATGTCGAATGTCCGGCTGAAATCGACATTATTGACCCACAGGCTGGAAATCTGCTTGCCCATGAAGAAGCTGGTCTTGCTGCTGGGGCCGATGGACGGATTGAGCGTATCGACCGCGCCCAGCTTCACATGATCGCGGCCGAAGCTGCTGCTGACATCCACGTCCAGTCCCGCCAGGCTCGTGCGCAGTCCGGCCGTGACCTGGAAGTCGGTTTCCCAGATGCGGCGCTTTGCCAGGAAGCCATTGGGGTAAAGTTCCGGCAGCGAGTTCACATTGTTCGCGTTGAACTGGCCGCGTCCATCCTTGATATCGCGGTAACTGAGCGTCGAAAAGCTGTAGAGCGTCGTCGTCTCGTTCAACGGCAGTTCGGCATTATAACTGCCATTGATGATATAATCGCGATTGGTCCGGCCATAATTGCCCGCGCGGTTGCGGTTGATCGTGGCCTCCCGCGGATCGCGCGACCCATCGGCCAGGCGCGGGTACAGATCGACCGAATCCGGCACGATCGTCCCGGAAGGATCGGCCCGGTCATGGAACTTGCCCTCGACGGCAAAGCGGATGAACCCGCCGTCCGCGCCCAGACGCGTGCCATAGCCGACCGACTGCTGGACCAGTTCGCCGCCCTTTTCATAATGGCTGCCCACGGTCGTAGTGAACTCGCCCCCTTGAGGCGTTGCGTCGAGGATGAAGTTGATGACGCCCGAAATCGCGTCCGATCCATATTGCGCAGCGGCACCGTCGCGCAGCACCTCCACCCGGCCGATCGCGTTGGCCGCCAGCAGGTCGAGATCGACCGGCGTGCTGCCGCCCGACACGCGGGAGAGATTGTTGATCAGCGAGGTGGTGTGACGGCGCTTGCCGTTCACCAGCACCAGCACGTAATCGCCGCTCAGGCCACGGATCGAAATCGGCTTCGCGCCCGAGGACGTGCCGCCCCCGCCCAGCGCCGGCACGGTCAGCGATGGCACGATATTGCCCAATATGTCCTTCAGCCCGACACGGCCGGTCGCCTGCAGTTCGCGCGTATCGATGACGTCGATCGGCACCGGGCTGTCGGCCACCGTGCGGGGCCGTGCGCCGCGCACGCCGGTCACGACGATCGCGGCGCTTTCGGCGGCCGCTTCACTGGCCGCGGCGACATCGGGTTCGGCGGCAAGGTCGCTCGCCGCAGCCCAGGATGGGGCGGCGCTGCCGACCGCGGCCACAAGCGCGAAAGCAGAAGCGGACAGGCGTGACGAAATGGAAATGGGCATGAATGCTTCCCTGATGAACATTTATCAGGGCAATCGCTAATGGGCACATGACTTCAGGATAAGTAATTTAAACTGTATCATGATTGAGTTTAACTTTAATGAGGAATCCTCATAAGGAAATTCGATTTCCTGATAATTGCAGATCGGTCGGTCACCCCTCCACGACCGCGCCTGCCTTCGCCGGGCGCTGAACAGGCAACACCACTTCAGCAGCTTCAATAGGCCTATCAGCAGCCCTCGTTATTCACGGCGCCCGCGCTCGCCTATTCAGTTTCCATCTTCGGCATTTCAGGACGATATCATGAGCAAGCGGCAGCTTCACCTCGGCGCCATCCTCACCGGCGTCGGCAACGATCAATATGTCTGGCGGCACCCCGATGTTCCGGGCGATGCCAGCATCAACATCGATTGGTATATCGACCATGCGAAGCTGGCGGAGCAGGCGAAGTTCGATCTCGTCTTCATCGTCGATTCGCCCTTCATCACGCCCGACACCAGTCCGCATTTCCTCAACCGGCTGGAACCGCTGACGCTGCTGTCGGCGGTGGCCAGCCATACGTCGCATATCGGCCTGGTCGGCACGCTCACCACCAGCTATTGGGAACCCTATAATGTCGCGCGGCAGTTCGGCTCGCTCGACCATATCAGCCGGGGCCGCGCGGGTTGGAACGTCGTCACCACGGGGCTGGAGGGCGCGGCGCAAAATTACGGGCGCGAAGAGCATTTCGACCATGCCGTCCGCTACGAACGCGCGCTGGAATTCGTCCGCGTGGTGCAGGGGCTGTGGGACAGCTATGAGGATGACGCCTTTCCGCGCGACAGGCAGAGCGGCGTTTTCCTTCACAAGCACAAGCAGCATGCCCTCAATCACAAGGGCAAGCATTTCTCCGTCGCAGGGCCGCTCGCCCTCAGCCGTTCGCGGCAGGGTCAGCCGGTCATCTTCCAGGCCGGCGACAGCAGCGAAGGCCGCAATCTCGGCGCGCATATCGCCGAAGCGACCTTCGCCGCCTCGCCCGATTTCGAATCCGGTCAGCAATATTATGCGGATCTGAAGGCCCGCGCCGCCGCCATCGGCCGCAATCCCGACGCTATCAAGGTGCTGCCGGGCCTCTTCCCGATCATCGCCGACACCGACGAGGAAGCACGGCGCATTGCCCGCGATCAGGCCGAAAATCTCGACATCGACAAGCTGCTGGTCCAGCTTGGCCGGGCATTCAACTATCACGACTTCCGCCAATATGACCTGGACGCGCCCTTCCCCGACCTGACCGGCGTCACGCTCAACAGCTATAAGGGCCATGCCGAACGGCTGATCCGCACCGCGCGCGAACGGAAACTGACGCTGCGCCAGGCGGCCTATCTGACGCATGACAACAAGCAGTTCACGGGGTCGCCGGAAACCATCGCCGATGAGATCGAGCGCTGGTTCACCGGCCGCGCGTCGGACGGCTTCAACGTCAATGTCGGCGCGCCCGACAGCTTCGCCCTGTTCCGCGAGCGGGTAATACCCATCCTTCAGAAGCGCGGCCTGTTCCGCACCGACTATGCGCATGACACGCTGCGCGGGCATCTGGGCCTGCCGGTGCCGGACCATCGTCACGCCGCCGCCCCGGTCGCCATCGCCGCCGAATGAGCGACCCCGTCACCGCGCGCGCCGATGTTCTGATCATCGGCGGCGGCATGGCGGCGGCATGGGCCGCCATTGCCGCTGCCAAGGCGGGCGCATCGACCCTGTTGGTGGACAAGGGCTATGTCGGCACCAGCGGCGTGACCGCGACCGCGGGCCCCAATCACTGGTGGATACCGCCCGATCCGGCGCTGCGGCGCGAAGCGGTGGAAAGGCGGCATGCGGCCGGCCTTGGCCTTGGCGACCCGGCATGGATGGAGCGGGTGATCGATACGACATGGCGCAGCCTGCCGGACCTCGCCCCCTATTATCCCTTCGGTTCCGACGGCAAGGGCGGCCGCTATTATAGCGGCGTGCGCGGTTCGGAATATATGCGCGCGCTCCGGGCCTATGCGACGGCGGCGGGCGCCCGCATCCTGGACCATCATCCCGCGACGCAATTGCTGGTGGATGAAGAGGGCGCGGTGACCGGCGCGCGCGGCCATGCCCGGCTGATCGGCAGCGACTGGGAAATCCATGCCGGCGCGGTCATCATGGCGACCGGCGGCTGCGCCTTTCGCTCCGGCCTGATCGGCAGCCACGGCAATACCGGGGACGGCTATCTGCTGGCGGCGGAAGCCGGGGCGGAACTGTCCGGCATGGAATTTTCCATCCAATATACGGTCTCGCCCGCCTGGGCATCGACCCGCACCCTGCCCTATGGCGCGGCGCGCTATTATGACGCGGAAGGCGTGGAGATCATCCAGCCGCCCCGCGGTCATGGCCATTATCAGGCGCTCGGCGCGGCCTTGCTGCGCGGTCCGGTCTATGCTGACCTGATCGACGCGCCGGCCCAACTGCTGCCGATATTGCAGGACATTCAGCCCTTCACCCCGCCGCCTTTCGTGCGCAAGGGGATCGACCTGTTCAGGGATCGCTGGCCGATCAAGCTGTTCGGAGAGGGCACTATCCGGGGCAATGGCGGCCTGCGCATCATCG
>DATEDR010000143.1:0-3920 GCA_035281605.1 Sphingobium sp. | reverse complement strand
TCAGGAAGGGGAAGGAGACGTCCCGCGCGCCGATCTGCAGCGGCACCATATAGTTCATGATGCCCGTGATCATCGGCATCGCGACGAAGAAGATCATGATGACGCCATGCGCCGTGAAAATCTGGTCGTAATGATGCGCGTTCAGATAGCCTTCGGACCCGTTGAACGCCCACGCCTGCTGCAACCGCATCATGACCGCGTCGGCAAAGCCGCGCACGAACATGATGAGCCCCAGGATCATGTACATGATTCCGATGCGCTTATGGTCGACGGTCGTGAACCAGTCGCGCCACAGCCAGCCCCAGAGCCGGTACTTGGTGACCACGCCCAGCACCGCGATGCCGCCGATCACGACAGCGACGAAAGTGGCCATGACGATCGGCTCATGAACCGGGACGGCGCTCCAGTCGAGCCGTCCGAAGATCATTTTCCAGATGCCGCTATTTTCGGATGCGGGGTGAGGGGACATGGGCGTCAGTGCCTTGCGAAGAGAATGTCGGAGCAACGTGCTCCTGCGAAAGCAGGAGCCCAGTTCGAACGGTGGGACTTGGCTCCTGCCTTCGCAGGAGCACGCCGCACTATGTTTTTAGAGTATCGGTCAGTGGCCATGATGCCCCGCATGCCCATCGGCATCCTTCTGACCGGGCGCCTCGTGGCCCTGTTCAGCCGGGGTCCGCTCCGCCGCGGGCGTCATCCCTGCGGGCTGCGCGATCTCGCCCTTCCTGCCAGGCGCGACAGGGTGAAAGCCGCCGACGTCGATCGTGCCGTCATGGCGCAGCCCCTCGACGTCATGCGCCGATTCCTTGCCGGCGCCACCATGCATGTCGGTCATCATGACCTCGTCCATGCAGCGCTTGCCCGGCTGCGCGCACATGTTGAGCGCGGCGTGGAACAGCGTGGGCTCGACCCCACCGAAATACATCGGCGGCACCTTTTCGCTCGGCTGCTCCAGCTTGACATAGGTCGCGCGGTCCAGCTTCGCGCCGCTCGCCTTCACCTTGGCGACCCACTGGTCGAAACCGCCCTTGTCCATCGCATGGAAGCGGAAGCGCATGTTGGAAAAGCCCCCGCCCGAATAATTGGCGGAAAAGCCCTCGAAATTGCCTGGCCTGTTGGCGACCGCGTGCAGCACCGTCTGCATGCCCGGCATCGCGTAGATCTGCCCGGCGAGCGCCGGTACGAAAAAGCTGTTCATCAGCGTCGACGAGGTGATCTTGAACTCGATCGGCTGGTCGACCGGCGCGGCCAGTTCATTCACGGTCGCGATGCCCAGTTCCGGGTAGATGAACAGCCATTTCCAGTCCATCGCCACCACTTCGACCTGCAACCGCTTGGCCGCCGGCTCGACCTTGCGCTTCGCGTCCAGCCGCTCGATCGGCCGATAGGGGTCGAGAAGGTGCGTGCTGCTCCAGGTGATTGCGCCCAGCGCGATGATGATCAGCAGCGGCGCCGACCAGATCAGCAGTTCCAGGCTCGTCGAATGATCCCAATCGGGATCATAATCCGTGGCCTGCGCCTTTTCCCGATAGCGCCAGGCGAACCACAGCGTCATCGCCATCACCGGCACGATGATCAGCAGCATCAGCAGCGTGGACACCAATATGAGGTCGCGCTGCTGCACCGCGACATCGCCGGCCGGCGACATGACCACCCAGTTGCACGCCCCGAGCGGAAGCAGCATAACGGGCGCGAATCGACGCAAAACAGCGGCAGAACGGGGGGATGGGCGAGCGGTCATGTTGCTCGCATAGGAGGGGGCCGCCGGAATCGACATTGGACCTTTTGTCCTATCCCCTCGCAGGCGCAAAAAGGGTCAATGGCCTTTCGACCACCGGGATGATTCGCTATGCTGCAACGATGTTGGGCATGGATCGTTCCCGCAGCATGAAGGCTTGTCCGACCCGATGAACGCCGCCACCACCACGCCATCCTCCACGTCGCTGGAGCGCGATGCGCGCAACATCACGGCGCGTGATCATCGCGTCGCCCCCGGCGAGATCGCGATCGGCGTCATCATCGGCCGGACGTCCGAATTTTTTGACTTCTTCGTCTATGCGATCGCCTCGTGCATCGTTTTCCCGGCGCACGTCTTTCCCTATCTCAGCCCGCTCGCCGGCACGCTCTGGTCCTTCGCCATCTTCGCGCTCGCCTTCATCACGCGTCCGATCGGCTCCTTCCTCTTCATGGCGGTCGACCGCGCCTATGGCCGGGGCGTCAAGCTCACCATCGCGCTCTTCCTGCTCGGCGGATCGACCGCCTTCATCGCTTTCCTGCCGGGCTACGACACGATCGGCATCTGGTCCGCCGTCCTTCTCGCCGCCTTCCGCGCAGGGCAGGGGGTCGCGCTCGGCGGCACATGGGACGGCCTCGCCTCGCTGCTCTCGCTCAACGCCCCGCAGAACAAGCGCGGCTGGTATGCCATGATGCCGCAACTCGGCGCGCCGCTGGCGCTGCTGGTAGCGAGTGGCCTGTTCGCCTTCTTCCTCTCCTCGCTCTCGCACGCCGACTTCCTCGACTGGGGCTGGCGCTATCCCTTCTTCGTCGCCTTCGCGATCAACGTCGTCGCGCTGTTCGCCCGCCTGCGCATCGTCGTCACCCATGAGTTCGAGCGCCTGTTCGAAGCGCGCGAATTGCAGCCCTCGCCCGTTCTGGAGACCGTGCAGGCCGACGGCCGCAACATCATCATCGGCGCCTTCGCCCCGCTGGCGAGTTTCGCGCTGTTCCACATGGTCACGGTCTTCCCGCTCTCCTGGATCGCGCTCTACACGCAGCAGCCGCTCGAACGCTTCCTCGTGATCGAAGCGATCGGCGCCTGCGTCGGCATTCTCGCCATCATCGTGTCGGGCTTCGTCGCCGACATGGTCGGCCGTCGCGCGCTGCTCGGCTGGTCGGCGCTCGGCATCGCCATCTTCAGCGTCGTCGCCCCGCTGCTGCTCAATGGCGGCGAACTGGCGGAGATCGCCTTCATGATCCTCGGCTTCATCCTGCTCGGCCTCAGCTTCGGCCAGTCCTCGGGCGTCGTCGCGTCCAATTTCTCGACGGCCTATCGCTATACCGGTTCCGCGCTGACGTCCGACCTTGCCTGGCTGGTTGGCGCCGGCTTCGCGCCGCTGGTGGCGCTGGCCCTTTCGGTCACTTTCGGGCTTGCCGCCTCGGGCGTCTATCTGCTGTCCGGCGCGGTCGTCACCGGCCTGGCGCTCCTCATCAACAAGGAACTGGCCGGCAAGGATCGTTAAGCGGCCCGCCGCATCCGCGCCAATGCCTGGCGATCGAACCAGCCGGCCGCCCCGGCGCGCGGCGCGCAGCGGCCGATCCAATCCGGATACAGGTCGCTCAGCCGCGCCGGCAGTCCGTCCGGTCCCTCGCGCGCCATGATGTCGGACACGATCCGGTTCTGAAAGAAGCGCAGCGAATAGTTGATCATGCGCCGATATTGCATCCCCCATGTGGCGGGGCTGGCCAGGCTCACCGGCTCGCAGAAAAAGCCTGCGCCTTCGCACGCTGCCACCCGCGCGCGGTCCCATGCCGCGTCCGTCTGCAAATCGGTGCAGGCCCAGGCCGCCACCAGCCCATCGTCGCCGATCAGGTCCTCGGGCAACGACAGCCCCCGCGCCCTGATCCGCGCGACGAAGCTGCCCGACAGCGCGTAAAGATCGCCGAACAGCCCGCCATCCTCGCGCAGTTGCTGCCGGTATCGCGCGGCCATCCGTCCGTTGAGCGGCAGCCCCGCCGCCGCATTGGGGTTCGGCTCGCTGGCGAGCGTTTCCACCAGCGCGTCGATCGACCCGGGCGCGACGATAGCGTCGCCATCCATGAACAGGACCGCCTCTTCCTCCCCGCTGAGCACGTGATGGACGAAGCGGTTCCATGTCCGCGACTTGCCCCCGGCGACATAGTCATGCACCTGAACATTCGCGAGG
>DATEDR010000142.1:0-9888 GCA_035281605.1 Sphingobium sp. | reverse complement strand
CCGATGCCGCGAACTATCACCGCACCCGGATCGGCACCGCGGCCATCACCGATATCGAACTCAGCTATAATTTCGCGCCCGGGCTGCAGCTTGCGGCCGGGGCCAACAACCTGTTCGACAAGCGGCCGCCAAAGACGCCCTTCGTACCCGGCACCACGACCTATGTGAACGGGTTCCAGGTATGGGATGGCCCGCTCGCCTATTCGCCCTACGGGATCAATGGCGGCTATTATTATGGCCGCGTGACGGTGGACTTCTAAATGAGCGCATTCCCTCAAAATATTCTGCCACATGTCAGCCGGAGGACGCTGCTCCGGACGATGGGGGGCGTGGCAGTGGCCGGTCTGATGCCGGCTGCCGCCAGGGCGGCGCCTCGCGTCCGGCGGCGCATCATCGTGATCGGCGCCGGGGTCGCCGGGCTTGCCGCTGCCTATGAGATTGAAAAGCAGGGTGGTGAGGCGGTGCTGCTCGAGGCACGGCAGCGGGTCGGCGGGCGCGCCTGGACGGTGCGGGGCGGCGACACGGTCAGCCATATCGGCGGCGACGATCAGCGCGTCGCCTTTTCCTCCGGGCTCTACCTCAATGTCGGGCCAGCGCGCATCCCAAGCCACCATGATCAATATCTGGGGCTTGCGCGCGAACTCCAGGTGCCGCTAGAGGTTCTGGTCAATTCGAGCCGCAGCACCTTCATGGGCGGGGTGCGGGCCGATGGGCAGAGCCCGGCCCGGCTGCGCCAGGTCGCCAACGATCTTCGCGGTCATCTTTCGGCCCTGCTCGAAAGAGCTTTGCGCAGCGGCGCGCTTGACCAGGAACTGAATGCGGCAACGCGGGGGAAGCTTGCCGACTTCCTCAAAACCTATGGCGATCTTACGCAGGACGGCAGCTACCGCGGTTCGGAACGCTCCGGGCTGGCGCGGGTGCCGGGCGCGACGCTTGAGCAGGCGATTGCGCTTCCGCCGCTTACCCTTGATTCACTGCTCGCCAATCCGGAAATTTCCATGCTCCTCTTCGAGGAAAATATCCTGATGCAGCCCACGATGCTGCATCCTGCGGGAGGCATGGACCGGCTGCCCGCGGCGATCGCCAAGGCGTTGCGGAGCAAGCCGCGGCTTGGCGCGGAGGTGCGCGAAATCAGGCGGTCGGGCGAGGGCGTGCGGATCATCTACCGCGATCGCCGGACCGGCCGCGACGAGGCGGTCGAAGGCGACCGGGCGATCATCACCACGCCGCTGCCGATCCTTGCCCGGACGCCCAATGA
The DNA here is from genome assembly GCA_035281605.1 of Sphingobium sp. Taxonomy (GTDB): domain Bacteria; phylum Pseudomonadota; class Alphaproteobacteria; order Sphingomonadales; family Sphingomonadaceae; genus Sphingobium. The sequence goes on along the minus strand of DATEDR010000142.1, from coordinate 8,630 downwards.
TTTCAGTCCGGCGGTGGCGCAAGCCATTTCCAGCGTCCGCTATTCGGACTCGGTCAAGATTGGGTTCGAGAGTCCGCCCTTCTGGGAAGCCGAACAGATTTATGGCGGAATTTCCTTTGTGGGGGGCGATACCGGGATGATCTGGTATCCGAGCGCGCCGTTCCAGGCGAAACACGGAGTGTTGCTCGCCGCCTATTGCGCCGGGGAGCAGGCGGATCGCCTCACCAAACAGGATCGTCCGGCGCAGATCGAACGCGCACGCGCCGCGGTCGAGCGGCTTCATCCCGGCCACGGCAAGGATTTGACCGCACCCGTGCTCGTCCATTGGGCAAAGGTGCCGTTCAGCGAGGGACCATGGCTCGAGTGGAGCGATCCCGGCAATGACGTGCAGGCGGCCGTCACGCTCAACGCGGGCGATGGGCCATTTCTGTTCGCCGGTTCGCATCTTTCGGCCTATTCGGGACACTGGCAGGAGGGCGCGATCCTTTCAGCCCGCCGCGCTGTCGCTCTCGCGACGGCGGACCAGGATTTGCTTGATCAAAGGAGAAGCACATGAAGCATTTTCTACTGGCTGTCGCGCCCTTGCTGGGCCTGGGCGCGGGCGGAGCGGCGCAGGCGGGCGAGATCGTCCGCCATCCCGGCGCCCCTCAATCTCCGATCCTGTCGGGCGTCTCCGTTCCGCCCGATGCGACCTATCTCTATCTGAGCGGGCAGGTTCCCGCGCCAATCGACGGCAGCAAGGCGCAGACCGATCCGGCGGCCTATGGCGACACCAAAACGCAGGCGATCAGCGTCTTTCGCAAGATCGACGCGCAGCTCCGCTCGCAAGGCTATGCGCTTGGCGACGTCGTCAAGTTGACGGTGTTTCTCGTGGGCGATCCAAAGCTCGGCGGACGCCAGGATTTCAGCGGCTTTCAGGAAGCCTATCGCCAGTTTTTCGGAACCACCGAGCAACCCAATATCGTGGCGCGCTCCACCGTGCAGGTCGCGGCGCTGGCGAACCCTGCCTTCCTGGTCGAGATCGAGGCAACCGCCGCAAAAGTGCGGTAGAGACCGCGCGCGCATCTGCCAGCGGGCCGGCCACAGTCCCTGCGTGCGGGCAGATGAATAAATTGTCACGACAGAGCCACGCTGCCGTCATTCCCCTGGATGCAAAAAGGAGCTGCGGCTGTTTCGAGCCGTCCTAGAGGAGTAATGGCAAAAGATCCGTATTCGTACCCTCGTTCCCGCCGCTGGCCTGGCCGCATTTGCAGCGCTGTCCCTCGCTGCCGTGCCGGCCAATGCTACGATGGCCCCCGCATCGGGCAAGACGACAACGGCGGCGAAGGACCACAAGCAAGTGAAGGTGAGCAAGCACCGGAAGACCAAGACGTCGACGTCCTCCAGCTCGACGGCCAAGGCTCCGAACGCAGGCTGACCCACCTGCTTCCATGTGGTCCTGCCGTGCGGCCGGCGCGAAATGCCCTGGCGCTGGCCGCACGCGCACCATTTCCGCGACTAGAGTCGATCGGGTTCTAATTGAACCGTATCGACTCTAAATCTCTTTTGTTTACCGTGATTTCCGAGTCAGCAGCGGATTCCACCTGCTTCGAAATCACTCTATATTCGCCATAGGAGGTTCATATGAAGCTCTCTATTCTGCCGCTGATCGCCCTTGGCCTGATGGCTGTTCCAGCCGCCGCGCAGACAGGCGCTCCGCCAAGCCCGCCCCAGAACTATCCGCCCTGCTCGGCCAAGGTGCAGGATGAATGCACGCAGGCCGTTCCCACAGCACGGAAGTCCGTAACGCATGGCCACCTGCGCCGTCATGGCGCTCGCGCTATGCATGCGAAGGGATGACGCCCTTGATCGTCAGCACGGCGCGCAATCCCGGCTGATTGTCTTCAAGCGTCAGGCTGCCATCGTGAAGCCGCGCGACCGCCGACACGAGGGAAAGGCCAAGACCCGCGCCCGTCGAATGGCGCGAGGCGTCGAGCCTGCCGAAACGGCGCAGCGCCTGCGCCTTTTCCCCCGGCGCGATACCCGGACCGTCGTCCGCGACGACGATCCGCGCGCCCGCGTCCGCGGCTTCGGCGCGCAGAACGATGTGCGGACCGCCATATTTCATGGCGTTGTCGATGAGGTTCGCGATCGCCTGCCCCAACAGCTCGCGATGGATGGGCAGGACCAGCGGCCCTGACGTCCTGGCGGTTATTTCGGCGTCATTCTCTTCGGCCAGGGGACCGTAGATTTCCTGAAGATTGGAGAGCATTTCCGCAATGTCGGCGGGCTGGAAATGCTCGCGCCCGATGCCCGCCTCCGCCCGGCTGACGATGAGGGAGGTGGTCAGCATCGAAAGCAGAATGTCGGCTTCCTCCATCGCTTGCCCCAGCGCCTGGCCATCATCCGCGGCAAGACCTTTTTCCAGGCTGGCCTTGAGGCGGGTCAGGGGCGAGCGAAGGTCATGAGCGAGGCTGTCGGTGATGAGCCGCATCTCTCCCATCAGCCGGTCGATGCGGTCAAGCATGGCGTTGATGGCAAGGCCAAGTTCCTCGAACACATCGCCCGCTCCGTCGATCGGAACCCGCCGCTCCAGATCGCCGGTTTCGACCGCCCGCGCCGTTTGCACGACCGAGGCGATCCGCGCCTGGATGAGCCGCGCGGAGATCCAGGCCGCGAGCAGCGCCAAGGGCAAGGCGAGGACCAGCGCGCTCAAAATGGCTTCCTCCATCACGCCGCCAAAGCGCAGGTCGCTTTCGATCACCTCGCCGGTCAGTAGCTGGAGACCGCCGGGCAGCCGTTCGGCGCTGACGACCATCCGTTCGGGATCGTCCCTCGACGAGCGGAAAAGAACGGTTTCCTTCCATTGGCTTCCGGGCGCGATATTGGGCGGCCAGGCGGCGAGATTGCCGGCACGGGCATGGCCGCCCGGTCCGGTCAGCAGAATGACGGCGTCGGAGTTCCTGCCTTCCGCCAGATGCGCCTTGATACGCTCGGCAAGATCAGCCGCGCCGCCGTCCCTGTAGACAGCGTTCAGATCCTCCCGCAGTTCAGAGGCGACAGCACGGCTCGCCGCCGCCATTTCCCGCTCGGTAAGCTGATGGACGATCACCAGCACCAGCAGCGCCGAACAGATCTGGAACAGGAACACCAGCGCGCCAAAGCGCAGAACGACGGAACGGCTAAGGACCAATGGCCTCATGCCTCAGACGACCGGCCCAAGCCGGTAGCCAGCGCCCCGCACGGTATGGATGAGCGGCCGGTCCTGCCGCTCGTCCACCTTTTTGCGCAAGCGGCTGATATGCACGTCGATCACATTGGTGCCGGGATCGAAATGATAGTCCCACACGCCCTCCAGCAGCATCGTCCGGGTAACCACCTGGTCCTTGTGGCGGAGCATATATTCGAGCAGCCGGAACTCGCGCGGCTGAAGGTCGATGGCGCGGCCCGCCCGCTTCACCTTGCGGGAAAGCAGGTCCATTTCCAGATCCTCGCAGCGCAGCGCCGTTTCCTGTCCGCCCGTCCCTTGCCTCCTGCGGAGGAGCAGGCGGACGCGGGCCAGCAGCTCGGCAAAGGCGAAGGGCTTCACCAGATAATCGTCGGACCCGCCATTGAGGCCGGTGACGCGATCGTCCGCTGTGCCGAGCGCGGAAAGAATGATGACGGGCGTCTCCATGCCCGCGGCGCGCATGGCGCCCAGAACCGCCATGCCGTCGAGGCCGGGCAGCATGCGGTCCAATATGACGATGTCGTGGGTCGCTTCGGTCGCGAGGAACAGGCCGTCCCTGCCATTGTCGGCGCGATCGACGACATAGCCCTCCTGCATGAGGCCATTGGCGATGTAGGCGGCCGTCGCTGCATCATCCTCGATCAGCAATATTTTCTGGCTCATGTCCGTCCCCAAATCCTTGCCAGGATCAGTGCCACAGTCTTGCACCGCCGGCCCTCAGACCACAAGCCGCAGCGGCGGGCGGACCCGCGTCCGGGCGGCGGCGCTCGATCCGCCTCCCGATACCAGGCGCTGCAGGTCGACCAGCGCCCGCGCCATTCCGATCCCCGGCAGGCCCGCAATGAAGCGCGGTTCCCAGCAGGGCGAAAACTTCTCCTTATAGGCGCGCAGCCCCTCAAAGCCGTAAAAAGCCTCGCCGTGACGGTAGAGCAGAGCGGCGGCCTTCACCCAGACGGGCGCGAGCCGCCGCGCCGCAAGGCCGGAAAGAGGTGCAAGGCCAAGGCCGAACCAGCGGTAGCGCCGCAATTGCCCCCATTGCATCAGCCGCACGAAGAGCAGGTCCATGGACCCATAGGGCATGTCCGCCTCGTGCCGCATCAGATCGACCGACAACTCGGACAGCGACTGTGTCGCCCAGATGTTGGCGAAGGCGACAATACGGCCCTGATGCCGGATGAGGGCGCAATCGAAGCGGCCGAGATAATGCCGGTCGAAACGGCCGACGCTGAAAGCCTTTTCACCCTGGCCCTTCGCGGCCAGCCAGCGGCCGGACAGCGCCTCCAGCTCATCCAGCAGGGGCGGAAGGTCTTCCTTGCGAACGATGCTGAACTGCGCGCCTTCGCGTTCAGCGCGGCGCACCGCGTGGCGCAGGTTCCGCGCCGCAGGGCCCTCCAGCGAAAAGCGGCTGAGATCGACGCGCGCCTCCTCCCCATATTTGTTGAGAGTGAGGCCAAGGTCCACGGCAATGGGAAGGCTGTCGAGGCTGATCTGATAAAGCAGGATGCGTCCCTGCGCTGCATCGGCGCGCTCGCGCAATTGCCAGAGCAGAGCCGGCCATTCCGTCCGGTCTCCCACCGGGTCTCCCATGACGATCCAGCTATGGCCCTGGATCTGGTACATGAGGAAAGCCCTGCCGCTTGCCGAGGTCAGGAACAGCTTGTCGCCGGTATAGGCCAGAAAGGCCTCCGCCCGCTCCGCCATGACCATTGCCGCCTCGCTGGGACCCTCGCAACTGGCGGGCAGGCTTTGACGTGGGACGGCAGGGCGAAGCAGGCGCCAGAGCGCCGCCCCGATCACCACCACGCTGGCGGCGACGCTTGCCCGAAGGAAACGGGCGGCATCGCCGCGGCGGCCGATATGCCACCACAGCTCATTCTGATAGGCGACATGCTTATAGGCAAAAAGGCCGATCCAGATGGACAATCCCACAGCGACAGCCACCGTGACCAGCCAGCCTGGGGTAAGCAGCTCGACCGTGAAGGCCGTGCGCCGGTAAAAGGCGGGACGCGTCCATTGCAGGAGGCCAGCAATGACAAGGAGGGCGGCGGCCTCCTCATAATCGAGACCCTTCAGGAACGAGAAAACCGCCCCCGCCAGCAGCAACAGCCGCGTCATCCAGAACGCGCCATCGAGACGGCGGTAAAGGCCCGCCGCCAGCAATATCAGCACCGCACCAATGATACTCGCCGCAAAATGCGACGCTTCGAGGAAGGGCATCGGCACCACATGAGCAAGCGCCTTCAGCCGCCAATGAATGGCGGGCAGCGATCCTGAAATGAGCAGGATCAAGCCGCCAAAGGAGACGAGTGCGGACAACATGACAGGCGCCATGCCGGAAGCCAGCAGTTGAATGCCGCTCAACGCGCGGCTCATGGGCTTTCGCCACGTCCGGCCTTCATGGACGGCAATGGCCGCTACGGCGAGCAGCAGCGGCAGCAGGTAATAGAGCGCCCGATAGGCGATGAGAGCGGCCAGCAGCGCCGGGCGGTCCAGATCAGGCAGCGTCGCCACCATGACGGCTTCGAATATGCCAAGGCCGCCGGGAACATGGCTGACGAGGCCAGCGATGATCGCCAGCGCATAGGCCAGGAAGAAGGACGGGAAAAGGGCGGGAGAGGCATGGGGAACAAGCACGAACAGCGCGCCGCTTGCCGCGGCAAGATCGATGCAGGCAATGCCCATCTGCGCCAGCGCTTGCCCGCTTTTGGGGACCGGCAGCGTCCACCCCAGCAGCCGTGGTTCCTTTGCGCGACGGCGCATCAGGAACAGCATCCCGGCCGGCGCCAGCAGCACGGCAATGGCAGCCGCTTTCGCGATGCCCGGTGAAAGGCCGAACGGCAGGCTGATCGAGGGATGGATCAGCAGCACCATTGCAGCGAGCACAAAGACGCCGCTCCAGAAGGCTGCGCTGGCCGAGGCGATGATGCGGGCCACATCGGCGGCGCCGAGGCCCGCCGCGCTATAGATGCGGTATCTGGCAGACCCCCCGGTCAGGAGCGAAAGGCCGAGATTGTGGCTGAGCGTATAGCTGCAAAAGGAGGCGAGAGCCGCGATCCTGTAGGGCAGCGGCCTGCGGATGATCCGCAATGCGATCACGTCATAGAAAGTGAGAGCGCCATAGCTCAGCACCGTCAGCAACAGCGCCATCGCGATGCGTCCGGGCGGGATCGCGTGAAAGGCGGTGCGGACATCCTTCAGGCGCACATGCTCCAGCAGCATGTGCAGCGCGTAGAGCGTCAGGGCAGCAAGAGTCAGCACGGCGGCCGGCATCAGCACGATCCGGCGGGCGGCCAGCCAGTGGAGCAAAGCCCTCGATCCGACTCCGGCTTGCAGCACCATGAAATCTCCGCACTTCTGTCCCTTGCGGTTTATGCGGCGGCTGACCCGTTCGGGATATGAGCGCTTCGTGAAACTTGTGTAATGTGGCGGCCGATCGCCGGCAGTAATTCCCGCAGCACCGCTGAGGAGTCATGGTGCAGCAGGTGCCCGCCCGGCAACGCAACGCTGCGGACATTGGGCGAATGCAGCAATGGGCAGAGGCTCTGCCTTTCCTCCTTGCCATAGATGCACAGGAGCGGCAGCCAATCGAGGCGGCGGGCGGCCGGAAGCGCGTCCTCCTCCGCCATCGCGAAAGTGAAGATCTCGCCCGGGGAAGCGCGATATTCGACTGTCCTGCCAGGCACCACCAGGGCGGCAAAAAGGATGCGGGACCGTTCCCTGGGCGGCAATCGCGAGAGGCCCACCTGCAGCATATCGGCGCCATAGGATTGGCCGATCATCACGACCCGCTCCACATGCGGGAGGGAGAGTGCCCGCTGCAGCGCCGCGTGCAACAGCGCCTCCGCCTCGGCCGCCGTTCTGCGCACCCGGAAATAGGCAAGGCTGTTGACCATCACCACCGGAATGCCCCGCCCCGAAATCGCCTTGGCCAGCGGCGGGCTCGTGCCGATCTTCGACCCCATATCCCCCGACAGGATGATGGCGGCAACGCCCCTCCAGGACGGGGCGGGCCGGGCTGTGGGAGGGGCGATGGAAAAAGGGTCCCGGTCGAAATAGCCAAGCCCCGTGAAGAACAGAAGCACCACCATGGCGGCGGCGATCAGCACGGTCCCGGCTTTCCTCATATCAGGGTCCCAGAATGCATGCCCATGTTCTAGCACCTGCGCCGAACCGGGGCATGACGAGGGGATTACATCTCTTTCATCTGGGTTGGCCAAGGCGTGTTGAGATTCAGGTGATGCCGGGCTGCAAATGACGGCTTTCTACGCTTCCGGTGCTCACCTACTGAAGTAGGCTGCGCTCCGGTTCTCGAAATCCACCATTTTCGCCTCGGCCTGACCTGAATCGCAAAACGCCATGGCGCACATTACGGCTTTTTCATCGCCGCTACACCAAGCGGTTACGCTCAATGGGGCAGAATTCGGCCATGAAGTGCCGCCGTCAGCCGCTCTTGACGCTTCGTCTTCCCGTCCCCGGCTGGCTTCTGGGTTCCTTCTTCGTGCCGCTTGCGCTGGCCATTGTGCTCGTCGCGAGTTCCACGCAGCCGCGCAAGCCCTCCCAACCCGCCTCGGCACGGCTTGGAATGACGATCGGAACCTCTCCAGCCGGTGCGCGGAAAGCTCCGGCCATCTTCATCACCAGCATTGCCCGGTCGGGCCCTGCCAGGCATGCGGGCGCCCATGTGGGCGACGTCATCGGGGCGATCAATGGCCGTCATCCGGCAAGCCTCGCCGAAGCCGAACAGATGATGAAGCAGGCACATGGGAACCAGCTCAGCGTCGGACGCCAAGGCCATATCGTGCGGATATCCATTTCCTGAGTTCCGCATCAGCGGATGAATTACCCGCCGATATGGATTGACAGGCCGCAACGCACTGTTACAGGCTCGAATCAATCAATAATGATTTGCATTATTATTTTCTGCCAGGGGGATGATGAAACACGTCTCGATCAGATCGCTGCTGCTTGCCGCCAGCTTGCCAGCCTTCAGCCAAGCTGCCTTCGCGCAGGAGGCAGAGCCGTCGCTGGAGGCGTCATCCGGCATCGTGGTCACGGGCCTGCGCGAGAGCAGCGCCAGCATCACCGGGACCGGCACGGATCTTCAGCGCTATCCGCAAAATGTGCGCGTGATCGACGAAAGCGCGATCAGGCGGCTTGGCGCCGAGCGCCTGGAGGACGTGATCGACCTCGCCGGGGGCGTCGCGCGGCAGAACGACTTTGGCGGCCTGTGGGACAAATATTCGATCCGCGGCTTTGCCGGTGACGAAAATACCGGCCCGGACATCCTGATCAACCGCTTCGGCAGCAATCTGGGTTTCAGCGCGCCCATCGATGCCGCCACCGTCGAACGGTTCGAGTTCCTGAAGGGCGCGGCGGCGGCACTTTCCGGTCGCGGCGAGCCGGGCGGCTCGCTCAACATCGT
>DATEDR010000141.1:0-5909 GCA_035281605.1 Sphingobium sp. | reverse complement strand
GCTTCGCAGACTTTGCTATGGTTCCCGCGGGCCGCTGTCACGGGCTATTTCCAGCGTCTGTGATTTTCCCTTGGCCCCTGTGGCGGCGCTGCAACAATCTGCAATGCTTGCCGTTACCCGATACCCTGCTAGACGGGCAGGCAAATCCACCCTGAAGGGCCGTTCCCGCTATCATGATCTTATCCCGTTACGAACGCATGATCGCCAAGCGCTATCTGCTGCCCGGAAAGGGTGAGGGCTTCATTTTCCTGGTTGCCGGGATCAGCCTGGTCGCGGTCATGCTGGGGGTCGCGGCGCTCATCATCGTCATGAGCGTGATGAACGGTTTTCGGGCAGAACTGTTTGACAAGATCGTCGGCCTCAACGGCCATGCCGTGGTGCAGGGCTATGGCGGCCGCCTGCCGGATTGGAAGGCGGTGCTGAGGGAGGCGAAGGCGACGCCGGGCGTGACAAGCGCCACGCCGCTGATCGAGCAGCCGCTGCTCGGCAGTTTTCAGGGCCGGGTCGAGGCGGTGCTGGTGCGGGGCATGACGGTCAAGGACATCCGCAACAACGCGACCCTGAAGGGGAAGGTGCTCGCCGGGAGCTTGAATGCGTTAACTCCCAATGGCGGCAAGATCGCCGTCGGATCGCGCCTTGCCGAAAATCTGGGCATTCAACTGGGCGACAGCCTCACCATCATCAACCCGGCGGGGCGTTCGACCCCTTTCGGCACGGTTCCGCGCCAAGTCGCCTATCAGGTGGCGGCGATATTCGAAGTCGGCGTCTATGATTATGACAAGGCGTTCGTGGTGATGCCGATGGAGGATGCGCAGACGCTGCTGCTGCTAAACGATGTGGTCGGCATGATCGAGGTGGAAACCGTCGACGCCGACCAGGTCGGGGCGATCCTCCAGCCACTCGCCGCCAAGGTTGCGGGCCGCGCGGTGGTGACGGATTGGCGCCAGATGAACGCCTCGCTGTTCGAAGCGCTGGCGGTCGAGCGGGTGGCGATGTTCGTGGTGCTCTCGATCATCGTGCTGGTGGCGGTGTTCAACATCCTCTCTTCGCTGATCATGCTGGTGCGCGCCAAGACGCGCGACATCGCCATCCTGCGAACGATGGGGGCCAGCCGCGTCGGGCTCGTAAAGATATTCATGACGGTCGGCGTCACGATCGGATCGCTGGGCATGGCGGCCGGCATGGTGCTGGGCTTCACCTTTCTGTTCTTCCGGCAGAGCGTGGTGAATGCGATCCAGTTCCTGACCGGGCAGAATCTGTGGGACCCGTCCATCCGCTTCCTGACGGAACTGCCGGCGAAGCCCGACCCGGTAGAGATCGCGATCATCTGCCTGATGGCCTTGGTCTTCAGCTTCCTCGCGACCCTTTATCCGGCCTTCAAGGCTGCCAATACCGATCCTGTCCAGGTGCTGCGCTATGAATGAAATCTTGAAGGTCGCGGGATTGCGGCGCAGCTTCACCCAGGGCGGCGTCACCATCGACGTGCTGCGCGGGGTCGATCTGGCCGTGGGCAAGGGGGAGATCGTCGCGCTCCTCGGGCCGTCGGGTTCCGGCAAATCGACGCTGCTCCAGGCGGTGGGCCTGCTGGAGGGCGGTTTCGACGGATCCATCCGGATCGACGGAGAGGAAGCGGCCAAGCTGGACAATGACGGGCGGACCCGCCTGCGCCGCGATGCGCTCGGCTTCGTCTATCAGTTTCACCATCTACTTCCCGACTTCAACGCGGTGGAAAATGTCATTCTGCCGCAGGTGATCCGCGGCGCGGAGATTGCGCCCGCGCGGACCCGAGCCGAATCTCTGTTGGCATCATTGGGGCTCGGGCATCGTCTCGACCATCGGCCGAGCCAGCTTTCGGGGGGGGAACAGCAGCGCGTAGCCGTGGCCCGCGCGCTGGCGAACCGGCCGGCGCTGGTGCTGGCCGACGAGCCCACGGGCAATCTGGACGAACGCACCGCCGATATCGTCCTCGCCGAATTTCTCCGTCTCGTGCGGGAGGAGGGGTCAGCGGCGCTGGTCGCGACCCACAATGAGCGCCTGGCCCAGAAGATGGACCGGGTCGTGCGCCTGCATGAAGGCCTGCTGGAAGAAGCGTCGAGCGCCGGCTGACGCACATTACCCACAGCTTTTCGCGTTGGGGGCTGGCGTCGAATCGGCTGACTCGCCTATCACCGCGTCATGCCTCATGCCGGTTTCGTACCCCTCCGCATTTTTTCCTCCTTCACCATGCTGGAAGGCGCGATCGAGCCGAAGAAGATCGCCAAACAGGCTCGCGCCCTTGGTTTCCCCGCTGCGGCGATCACGGACCGGAACGGCCTGTACGGATCGATGGCCTTTTCCGATGCCTGCAAGGGCGAAGGGGTGCAGCCGATCATCGGCGCGATGGTCGGCGTGCAGCGCCCGGGACGGCCGGCCAGCGCTGCGCTAGTCCATGACTGGCTGGCGCTCTACGCGCAGGACGAGACGGGCTACGACAATCTTTGCGCCTTGGTGTCCATGGCGCATCTCGATCGCCCGGTCGAGGAAGTGCCGCATGTCACGATCGAGGCGCTGGAGGGCAGGACCGATGGGCTGATCGCCCTGACCGCCGGCGCGGAAGGCGCGCTGGCCCGCCTGTTCGCGGAGGATCAGCCCGATGCGGCGCTCGCCTATGTCGAACGGCTGGAGGCGCTTTTTCCGGATCGGCTTTTCATCGAAATCTGCCGCAGGCTCGATCCGATAGAGGGCAAGGCGGAACCGCTGCTTCTCGATCTTGCCTATGACCGGGGTCTGCCCTTGGTCGCGACAAATCCGACCTGTTTTGCCGAACCGCATTTCCATGAAGCCCACGACGTCATGCTGTGCATTGCCGATGGGGCCTATGTGGAAACGCCCGATCGCCGGACCAGTTCGCCCGACGCTTGGATGAAGCCGGCGGCGGAAATGAAGCGGCTATTCGAGGATCTGCCCGAGGCGCTGGCGAACACGCTCCTGGTTGCGCAGCGTTGCGCGGTTGCCGCCCCGAAGCGCAAGCCGATCCTGCCCAGCCTGGCCGGCGATATCGAGGGCGAAGCGCGCATGTTGCGCGAGCAGGCGGAGGTAGGGCTGGAGGCTCGCCTAGAAAAGCTGGGGATCATCGAGGATGAGGCGCGAAAGCCCTATTTTGAACGGCTGAAGTTCGAAACGGACATCATCGTCCAGATGGGTTTCCCCGGCTACTTCCTCATCGTCGCGGATTTCATCCAGTGGGCCAAGGGACAGGATATTCCTGTGGGACCGGGCCGCGGCTCGGGCGCGGGGTCACTGGTGGCCTGGGCGCTCACCATCACGGACCTCGATCCGTTGCAGCTTGGCCTGCTGTTCGAACGCTTCCTGAACCCCGAACGCGTGTCGATGCCCGACTTCGACATCGACTTTTGCGAAACCCGGCGCGGCGAAGTGATCCGTTATGTCCAGAACAAATATGGGACCGACCATGTCGCGCAGATCATCACCTTCGGTAAGCTGAAAGCCCGCGCCGTCCTCAAGGACACCGGCCGGGTGCTGCAGATGAGCTATGGTCAGGTCGACCGGCTCGCCAAGCTTGTGCCCAATCATCCCACCGACCCCTGGACTCTGGAACGATCACTAAACGGCGTCATGGAGTTCAAGGCGGAATATGACAATGACGGCCAGGTAAAGCGCCTGATCGACTATGCGATGAAGCTGGAGGGCTTCCCGCGGCACAGTTCCACCCACGCGGCGGGCGTGGTAATTGGCGACCGGCCCTTGTCCCAACTCGTGCCACTCTATCGCGACCCGCGGTCCGACATGCCGGTGACTCAGTTCGATATGAAATATGTCGAGGGCGCCGGACTGGTGAAGTTCGACTTTCTGGGATTGAAGACACTGTCGGTCCTGCAAAAGGCGGTGCAACTGCTCGCCGGGCGGGGCGTGGAAATCGACCTCAATGATCTGAGCTGGGATGATCCGGCGGTCTACGAATTGCTGCAGCGGGGCGACACGGTCGGCGTGTTCCAGCTGGAATCCGAAGGCATGCGCAAAACGCTAGCCGCGGTGCGACCCACCAATTTCGGGGACATCATCGCGCTGGTGTCCCTCTACCGGCCCGGTCCGATGGACAATATTCCGATGTTCGGCCGCCGAAAGAACGGGCAGGAGGACATTCAATATCCCCACATACTTCTGAAGCCCATTCTCGAAGAAACCTACGGCATTTTCGTCTATCAGGAGCAGGTGATGCAGGCCGCCCAGATATTGGCGGGCTATTCGCTGGGCGACGCCGATCTTCTGCGCCGCGCGATGGGCAAGAAGATCAAGGCCGAGATGGACGCACAGCGCGCCCGTTTCGTCGATGGATGCGCGAAGAGCGATATTGCGGCGGGCAAGGCGAACGAATTGTTCGACTTGATCGACAAGTTCGCCGGCTACGGCTTCAACAAGTCGCACGCTGCCGCCTATGCGCTGCTCGCTTATCAGACGGCATGGCTGAAGGCCCATTATCCCGCCGAATTTTATGCAGCCTCCATGGCCTTCGACATTCACCTGACCGACAAGCTCACGGTCTTCGTGGACGATATGCGCCGCATGGGACTGAACTGCCTGCCGCCGGACATCAACCGCAGCCTGGCGGATTTTTCGGTCCAGTCGATCGAGCATGAGAACGAAGATCCGCGCTTCGGCTTCGCGGTCCGCTATGCCCTGGGTGGTCTGAAGGGCGTGGGCGAAAAGGCGATGGAGCAACTTGTGGCCGAGCGCGACGCCGGTGGCCCTTTCAAGTCGCTTGACGACTTCGCCGACCGTATCGAGCCGCGGCTGCTCAACCGTCGGCAGCTTGAAAGCCTGGCCGCGGCCGGGGCCTTTGATGAAATCCATCCCGATCGCGCGGGGGTTCATGCCGCCGCCGACATGATCCTGAGCGTCGCGGCCAGCGCCGCCGAGGCGCGCGAAAGCGGGCAGGGCGGACTGTTCGGCGATGTCGAAACGCCGCATGCGGACGTGCGCATCCCGCCCCATCAAACCTGGTCGACCGCTGACCGCATGGCGCAGGAAAAGGAGGCGTTCGGCTTTTATTTCTCCGCCCACCCCGTCGATCGCTATCGCCATCTGGCCGAGGCGCGGGGCGCGAGAAGCTATGGCGCCATCTGTTCCGAACCCGTGGCAGAAGGCGGCCGGGCGAATGGCGTGATGGCAGCCATGGTGGAGGAAGTCCGGTGGCGCGAAACCAAGCGCGGCGCGCGTTATGCGGCGGCGACCTTCTCCGACAGCAGCGGGCAGTTTCAGGCGAGCTGCTTCGACGAGGACGCCTGCAGGGCCATTGAGGATATGGCGCGCGAAGGCGATTGCGCGTTGCTGATGGTTGAGCTGGATCGCCTGCCCGGCGAAGAAACGCCGCGCGTCACCATCCGGGGCGTCGAGCCGTTCCATCAGCTTGCCAGCGCGTCGCGGATGCAATTGGTGATCGACGCGAGCGAGCCCGCGGCGGTCGATGTCCTCGCGCAATTGCTGGCCCGCGTCCGGGGCGGGCGGAGTGAGATATTTCTGCGCGCGGCGGTGGATGACGGCCGGTTCGCCACCTTGTTCCTGGGGGATGACTTTCTGATCGGCGCCGATCAGGTGGATGCCATCGCGACGATACCGGGTCTTGGCATCCATGCTTTCGATCGAATGGAAGCTAAAGCGGACGGTTATCGCGCGCGGAACAGGCGGTCGCGGCTGCGGGTTGCTGCGGGCTGAAACCTGCCGTCAGAAGAGCCGTAGTTGAGGGCCTTGGGGAGGCTGAAACAGGTCTGTCCGCAGCCTCAGCTTTTCGCCGCTGAAGCCAGCGCGTTGCCGGGCCTTTCGAAATCTCGTGCGGATGAGGTCCGCCCAGACGCCTTGGCCCCGCATCCTTGCCCCGAAATCCGGGTCATTGTCACGACCGCCCCTTATGT
>DATEDR010000140.1:0-18736 GCA_035281605.1 Sphingobium sp. | reverse complement strand
GAGGATCTGGTCCGCCGCGCCGGCCTGATCGCGCTGCGTCAATCGCTGTCGGTCGACAAGGTCACGCAGGCGCATTTCGATGCGGCGCTTGAGGAAACGCGCGCTTCGGTCACGCCGGAAATGGAGCATGAATATGAACAGATCCAGGCGCAATTGAAGCAGAGCGCGATGCGCGTCGACCCGATCGGCTTCGTTTCGCCCGGCATGCTCCGTGCGCGCGAACGGCAGGTTAATCAGGGTTAACAAGAAGATGGGCGGCGGATTGAACGCATCCGCCGCCCGTGCGTTCGCTAGGAGGATCGGGCCCGTGCCCGGTCCTTTTGCAAAGCGGCTTGCAAGATTGACCGATATTTGCAACGCCCGACGTCAACGCAGACAGGCGAGATTTGATGGCCTCCATTCCGTTGAAGAAGAGCAAGAATCCGGCAGGCGACAGGCACAAGCCCGCGTCGTTTCTGGGACAATGGGGTCTGTTCTTCCGGCAGTTCGTGAAGCATCCGGGCATGATCGGATCGATCATTCCGTCCTCGGCGGCGCTGGTCGACAGCATGCTGTCGGGCGTGGATTGGCAGCGTACTCGCCTGTTCGTGGAATATGGGCCAGGGGTCGGCACCTTCACCCGCACCATCCTGGAACGGATGCATCCTGACGCGACCCTGCTGGCGATCGATCTCAACCTCGATTTCGTCGCCTGGCTCGAAGCGCAGATCGACGATCCCCGGTTGAAGGTCGTGCATGGATCGGCGGCCGATGTCCGCCGCTTCATTGCGGAGGCGGGGCACAGGCAGGCGGATTATATCCTGTCCGGCATCCCCTTTTCGACGCTGCCCGACGGGGTAGGAGAGGGCATCGCGGCCGAAACCCGCGCCGCTCTTCGTCCGGGCGGCGCCTTCCTGGTCTATCAATATTCCGGGTTCGTCCGGCGTCTGTTGGCGCCGCAGTTCAACGAGCTCGTCGAACGCGTCGAATGGCGCAACATTCCGCCCTGCCGCATGTTCACGGCCTCGACCGCGGAGGCGCTGGCCCAGGCCGCCTGATCGTTGCGCTATCGTCTCGGTTTTGCTTGCCTTTTTTCTTGGCATACCCCGTTTGCGGCATGCGCTGCGCGTGCTTAGCGAATAGGGCGCGCTCAAGGCAGAAATGCCCAGACGGCGGCCGGATCATTTGCGACCCGTGATCCGGTCGCCGGCTATCGGGCTTCGGTTGCCTGACGCCTTCGCTTGGCCCGGCATTCATGCTAAAGGCGCCGGCGAAAGGCACGAACCATCATGAATGACCTGACCCAGACCCCCGAAATGCTGATCGCCGCGATGGGCGCGCGCGCCCGCGCTGCCGCGTCGGCCCTTGCCAATGCCAGCGACGCGCAGAAGATCGACGCGCTGCGGCGGGCTGCGCAGGCCCTGCGCGATCAGGCGCCGCAGATCATCGCGGCCAATGCGCGCGACATGGACAATGCCGCCGCCAATGGCTTGTCGCCCGCCATGCTCGACCGGTTGCGGCTGGACGAGGACCGGGTGCTGGCGACGGCGGCCGGCGTCGATCAGGTCGCGACGCTGGACAATCCGCTGGGCAGCATCATCGACCGGCAGGTCCGCCCCAACGGCATGGAATTGAGCCGCGTGCGCGTGCCGCTGGGCGTGATCGGCATCATCTATGAAAGCCGGCCCAATGTGACCGCGGATGCCGCCGCGCTCTGCCTGCGCGCGGGCAACGCGGTGATCCTGCGCGGCGGCAGCGAGGCGAAGGAAAGCAATCGCGCGATCCAAGCCGCCATGGCGGAGGGTATCGCCGCTGCCGGCCTGCCCGCCGACACGGTGCAGCTGGTTCCGACCACGGACCGCGCCGCCGTTGGCGCGCTGCTGAAGGCCGCGGAATATATCGACCTGATCGTCCCCCGCGGCGGCAAGAGCCTGGTCGCCCGCGTGCAGGAGGAGGCGCGGGTGCCGGTCCTCGCCCATCTTGACGGCATCAATCACAGCTATGTCGACGGCGCGGCCGATCCCGACATGGCGCAAAAGCTGGTGGTGAATGCCAAGATGCGCCGCACCGGGATTTGCGGCGCGACCGAGACGGTGCTGATCGACCGCGGGTTCGGGGCTGCCCCCGCCGTCGTGCAGGCGTTGCTCGACGCCAAATGCGAAGTGCGCGGCGATGCGGCCGTGCAGGCGATGGACAGCCGCGTCGTGGCGGCATCGGACGAGGACTGGGACACCGAATATCTCGATTCGATCGTATCGGTTCGAGTCGTCGACGGGCTGGACGAAGCGCTCGCCCACATCGCCGCCCATGCCAGCCATCATACCGACGCGATCATCACCGAGGACGCGGAAAAGGCGGAGCGCTTCCTGAACGCCGTCGACAGCGCGATCGTGATGTGGAACGCCTCCACCCAGTTCGCCGATGGCGGCGAGTTCGGCCTGGGCGCGGAGATCGGCATTTCGACGGGGCGCCTGCATGCGCGGGGGCCTGTCGCGCTGGAGGGGCTGACGACCTATAAATGGCTGGTGCGTGGGACGGGTCAGGCCCGACCCTAGGCGAATTCCCGTTCGCCCTGAGTCTGTCGAAGGGCATGGCTGAGCGAAGTCGAAGCCTTCGCTGCGCTCAGGCAGGGGCTTCGACTTCGCTCAGCCCGAACGGGGGGAGTGCTTTTTTAGCCCTTCACTGCCTCTTTACCCCTTCACCGCCCCATCGATCGCTTTCAGCTTCTCCAGCATCGGCCCGACCCATTCGACCGGGAGCATTACCAGTCCGTCCGAAGGCGCATTGTCGGGATCGTCATGCGCCTCGGCAAAGACCGCCGCCACGCCCGCGGCCACTGCGCTCCGCGCCAGCAGCGGCGCAAATTCCCGCTGCCCGCCCGACGCTGATCCCAGCCCGCCGGGCTGCTGCACCGAATGGGTCGCGTCGAAAACCACCGGATAGCCGCTCTGCGCCATCACCGGCAGCGAGCGCATGTCGCTGACCAGGGTGTTGTATCCGAAGCTGGCCCCGCGTTCCGTCAGCAAAATCCGATCATTGCCGGTCGAGGCGACCTTCTGCGCCACCGCCGCCATATCCCAGGGGGCGAGGAACTGCCCCTTCTTCACATTGACGACGGCGCCGGTTCGCCCCGCCGCCAGCAGCAGGTCGGTCTGGCGGCACAGGAAGGCCGGGATTTGCAGGATGTCCACCGCCTGCGCCGCCGCTTCGACCTGCCCCGCCTCATGCACGTCGGTCAGCACCGGACAGCCGAAGCGCGCCTTCACCTCGGCCAGGATCGCCAGCCCGGCATCGATCCCCACGCCCCGCTGCCCCGAAACCGAGGTCCGGTTCGCCTTGTCGAAGGAGGATTTGAAGATGAACGGCACCCCGGCCCTGGTCGCGATGCCGGACAGTTTTTCCGCCATCATGAACGCATGATCGCGGCTTTCGATCTGGCAGGGGCCGGAAATCAGCACGAAGGGCAAATCATTGCCGATCGTCACCGGTCCGATGGAAACATGCTTGGGCGTTGTCATGCCGGTCACTTCGGCGCTTTCGCGAAGCGGCGCAAGAGTTGCCCCTGCCATGGGCCCTTGCCGGCATGATAATTCCAGCAGAACCAGCCGAAAACCAGGCAAGCCAGCAGCGCGGGCAGGGCCATCGGATCGCCTTCGCCCTTCATATGCCGGTAGAAGGCGAAGTCCGCGCGCCACCGGTCCCGCTCGCTGCCGCCGCCATTGATGCCATAGGCATTGTCATGGCGCCGACAGCCGATGTTTCGGTTGTATTTGCGGTGGTCTATGAAATAGCAGTAGTCGCGTTCGGGTGTCGTCATGGCCCGATGTGGACAGGGGCCATGGAAAAGTTCAAGCGCAAACTCTTCTACCTCGGCGGTTTCGACCCGCGCGGGGTTCGTTTCTACCACCAGATGTATCGGGAGCAGGCCGAGCAATATAGCCGCCTGTCGGGTGAGCAGGTCGACGTCAGCGCGCGCCGGGCCGGGCCGGCCTCGTCCGCGATCTGGACCGTCACCAACCATAGCCTGGGCGTGGAAACCGACTATGAATTCCTCCGTTGGGAGGATCTGGTGGGGAAGGTGTGGATCCGCAACCCGCTGCTGCTCGCCTGGCGTTCCATCGCGACCTATAGCGCCCACGCGCGCCATATGCAGTTCGCGCGCATGCGCAGGCTGCGCCCCGGCCCGGTCATCACCATTCTTTATCCGCCGCTGCTGGCGATCCTCATTCCGCTCGTCCTCGCGCTTGTTCCTGCGCTGCTCCTGACGCTGCTGCTCCCATTCTGGGCAGCGGCGCTGATCGGCATCGGCATCAGCGCCTTTCTCTCGGGCCGGTTCCTTAACAAGCTGATCGTGCCCTGGCTGCTGCGCTTCATGTATTATAATCACAGCGTTGCCGCGGACGGTCCCGGAACCGAGATGGACGCCCGGCTCGACCAGTTCGCCGCGCGCATCGTGGAGGAGATGGATGGCTCCTATGACGAGGTGATCTTCGCCTCGCACAGCAATGGCACGGTCTATGCGATGAGCGTCCTGCGCCGCATCCTGGAACTGCGCGGGGCGCCCTTGCCCGAAAATTTCACGGTCCTGACGCTGGGGCAGGTCGTCCCCGTCATCGCGTTGCGCAAGGATGCGCGCTGGTATCATGCGGACCTCAAGGCGCTGGACGACAAGCTCTTTCGCCTGGTCGACCTTTCCGCCCCCGCCGATGGCGCGGCCTATCATGACGTGCACCCGATCCGCCTGGTTTCCGACCGATGCGCGGCGCGCGTGGATATGCTCTCGCCCCGCTTCCACCTTTTCTACGATCCGGAAAACTACAATAACGGCTGGTCGAACAAATATGAGGCGCATTTCGACTATCTGCGCGTAGGTGACCGCCTGTCGCCGGTGGATTATGTCAGCCTGACCGCGGGCCGCCGCACCATCGACGAAGCCATAGCGCAGTTCAGGGCCATGCCGTGACCGAACCCTTCACTCCGCCTTATCCCGAACCGCCGCGCACCAAGCGCGGCCTGATGAAGCGTTTCCTGCGCGGCTGGCACAGCTGGATCCATGTGTTGTTCGAAAAGAGCTACACGATGAAGCTCGGCGAAATCCGCATGCCCGGGCAGACCATGTATATCGCCAACGAACTGCCGCTGGTGGACCAGATATTGCGCGGCGGCACGGCCTTTCCCAAGCATCGCGAACTGGTGCGCAACCTCTCGCCGCTGATCGGCAATTCGGTTTTTTCGGCCAATGGCGAGGATTGGGAAAGCCAGCGGGCGATGGTCAACCCGGCCTTCGCGCATACGGCCCTCAACCGCTCCATGCCGCTGATGGTGGCGGCGGCCGACGACCTGCTCGTCCGGCTCGATGCCGCCGACAAGGCCAAGCCGGTCGACATCGACCCGATGATGACCCATGTCGCGGCCGACATCATCTTCCGCACGCTCTTTTCGGAGGCGCTGGACGAGCGGCGCTCCAATATCATCCACAACGCCTTTGGGCGTTTCCAGCGCTTTGCCCACAGCGCGTCGATGCTGCGCCTCTATGGCTTCCCCGCGCGCTGGTTCGAAAAACGCTCGCTCAAGCCCGCCAGGGCGATCCACGATGTTTTCCGGCCCATCGTCGAGGCCCGCCATGAGGGCTTCCACCAGCGCGGCGAAGCGCCGCATCGCGACATCCTCCAGTCGCTGATCGAGGCCAGGCATCCCGAAACCGGCGAGCCCTTCACGCTGCAACAGGTGATGGATCAGGTATCGACGGTGTTCCTGGCGGGGCATGAGACCTCGGCCAGCACCATGACCTGGGCGCTCTACATGCTGGCGGAATGCGCGCATATCCAGAGCGCCGCCCGCGCCGAAGTGGCCGGGGTCGCCGGCGCCGCGCCGCTCGACGCCGCGATGCTCAAGGATATGGGCGCGATCCGCAACATCTTCCGCGAGACGCTGCGCCTCTATCCGCCGGTCGCCTTCTTCCCCCGCGAAGTGACATGCCCGATGCCGATGCGCGACAAGCAGTTGGAGGAAGGCGCGATGCTGGTGGTGGCGCCCTGGCTCACCCAGCGCAACAAGGACAATTGGTCGTGCCCCCACAGCTTCGACCCCGCGCGGTTCGAGGAACCCGCCAATGCGGAGATGGTGAAACAGGCCTGGTTCCCGTTCGGCCGGGGTCCCCGCGTCTGCGTCGGCGCGGGCTTCGCCCAGCAGGAGGTGATGACGGTGATCGCCAGCGTCCTGCGCCGCTACCGCCTGTCGGTGCCGGACGGGTTCAAGCCCGAACCGATAAGCCGCCTGACGATCCGGCCACGGACGGGCATGAAGCTGATGTTCGAGGAAGTCTCTTCCTGACGGAGAGGGGGGAAAGCCTCACTCCCCCTCCAGTTCCCGTGCGAAATAGACCATCTGCATGGCTTGCAGCCGTGCGCCCTGTTCAATGTCCGCGTCGCCCGCATGGCCGCCGGCTGTATCTTCGTAGAAGAGGTAAGGCAGCCCATAATCCTTGAGCCGCGCAGCGAATTTGCGCGCATGTTGCGGGCCGACGCGATCGTCCTTGGTCGTCGTCCAGATATAGGGCGTGGGATAGGCCGCCCCTTTGCGGATGTTCCGATAGGGGGAGATCGCCTCCAGAAACGCCTTCTCCTGCGGAACGGAGACGCTGCCATATTCATCGACCCAGGACGCGCCGGCCGCAATCTGTTCATAGCGGACCATGTCGAGCAGGGGCACCTGGATCGCCACCGCTTTCCACAGTTCGGGATGCTGGTTGAACTCGACCCCCATCAGCAGCCCGCCGTTCGACCCGCCATAGATGCCGAACTTTGCCGGGGACGAGAGCTTCCGCGCGAAAATGTCCTGCGCCACCGCCGCGAAATCATCATAGATGATCTGCCGCCTGGTCTTGCGCCCCGCCTCATGCCAGGCGGGACCAAACTCCCCGCCGCCCCGGATATTGGCGACGACGAAGCTGTTCCCGCGCTCCAGCCACAGCTTGCCCATGATCGCGGCATAGCTGGGCGTCATCGAAATCTCGAACCCGCCATAAGCCGTCATGATCGCCGGGGTGGACCCATCGCGCTTCATGTCCTGCCGGTGGACGAAGAAATAGGGAATCCTCGTCCCGTCGGTGGAGGTTGCCTCGAACTGCTCCACCTCCAAGCCGGCCGCGTCGAAGCGCGCGGGCATCGCCTTCTCCTGGACGGGACGGGGATCGGCGGCATCCATAGACCAGAGCGTCGTGGGCGCCAGGAACCCCGCGACGCTCAGATAGACGCTGTCGCTCCGGTCGCTCGCTGCAACCGTGCTGATCGTCGCATTGTCGGGCAGGGCCACGGTCCGGGAGGTCCAGCCGCGCTCCGTCGGGGCATGGACCAGCACCCGCCCGCGCACATTGTCGTTGATGGTCAAGACCACCCGGTTCTTCGTCGTGGCAACGCCGTCGATCGACTGGCGCGCGTCTGGGGCGAACAGGATCTGGGGCACGAGCGTTTCGCCTGCTTCGAGGGCCGCGAGCGCCACGCTCATCAGGGCGCCCGCCGGCACGGTGACGCCGCCGCTCACCCATTGCTCGCTCGTCTGGGTCAGCACCCGCCCATCGACCATGCCCTGCAGGCTGCTTTTCGCCGGCAGGGGCAGCTTCGTCGTGCCGGCGGCGGTCAGCAGATAGGTCTCGTTCCGGAAAAAGGTCTCGCCCCGCACCAGGAAGGCGGCCCGGTTTCCTTGCGCGTCGGACAGCACCATCGGGTAGACGCCCAGCTGATCGGCCGGGGTTCCGCGATAGACTTCCTTCGCCGCGCTGAGCGGTTCGCCCCGCTTCACCGCCTTAACGATGAAGGGATAGCCCGATGCGGTCAGCGATCCCGCCCCCCAATCGCGCGCGAGCAGCAGCGTGTCCCGGTCGAGCCAGTCGACATTCTGCTTTGAGGTCGGCACGTCGAAACCGCCCGTCACGAATTGCCCCGTGTCCAGGTCGAACTCGCGCAGCGACACCGCGTCCTCGCCGCCGTCGGACAGGTGGATCAGCGCAACGCGCTCCTCGGGCTGGAGGATGCTCGCGCCCTTCCACACCCATTTCCTGCCTTCGCGTGCCGACAGCGCGTCCAGGTCCAGCACGCTCGTCCATTTCGGCTGCCTGGCCGCATAGTCCGCCTCGCTGGTGACGCGCAGTACCCCCTGCGGATGGTCGGCATCGCGCCAGAAGTTGAAGATGCGTCCGCCGATCATCATCGGCATGGCGATCCGGTCCTTCGCGGACGCGATGCGCAACGCGGCTTCGTAAAAGCCCTGATAGCGCCGATCGCCCTGTAGGACCGCAACGGTCGCCCGATTCTCCGCCTCGACCCATTGCATGGCGCGCGGTCCGGTCCAGTCTTCCAGCCAGACGTGGTGATCGTCGGCCGGAGGGGGGAGCGGCGCACCTGCGCCCGTCAGCAAAGCAGCGGAAACCACGGTCGTCATCCTCTTCCCGAAAATCATGCCCTGATCCGGTCCACCACGGACCGGCCCACGACTCGTTGCCGTGCATAGCGCCGCTTGAGAACGACGCTGGCGGCCAGCAGCGGCACGCCGGCCATCACGCAGGCGGCGCCGAGCATGGGCGGCCAGAGCCCGAACAGGCTGTGCACATTCAGCGCCGACGGGGTCAGCAGCAGCAGGAAGCCCGCCGTCAGCAGCCACAATCCCCAGCGCCGCGGCCGCACCGCGACCATCCGCATCTCGTGCCTGTGCGCCTTGCGGCCTTCCCTGGTCGACAGATCATGATGCTTCATGGGCAATAATAGAGCGGAAAAGCGCCCATCCTGTCCAGCGTCCTAAGGGTCTGGTGCTCGGCTCCGCTTTCGGCTATCGATGCGTCATCCCCGGGGGACCGCTCACAGGCGGTTGAGAGGTGGCTGACGTGGCCACGACCCGCTGAACCTGATCCGGATAAGACCGGCGTAGGGAGGGACGGCTTGTTCGAAACAATCCGCGCCCATCCTCCGCCTTGACTGCCAAGAGGAGGACGGACTGCCAGTGACTACCATTTCCGTCCTGACCCTGCGGCTGGCTGAAGTCTTTGGCCTCTACATGATCATCGTCGGCATAGGCGGCTTTGCCGCGCCCCAACGCTGGCGGGCGATGATGGACGATCTGGAGCGCTCGCCCGGCCTGGTCATGGCCATGGGCTTTGCGGTTTTCGCCGTGGGCGCCGCGCTCGTGCTCATCCACAGCATCTGGACCGACCCGCTGGCCGTCATCGTCAGCCTGATCGGCTATGTCGCGCTGGTCGAGGGCGCGTTGTTGCTAGCCGTGCCCGCGCCGCTCGTCCGGATCGGCCGCTGGTCGCTCTCTTTCACCCGGGCCTGGGCGATCCTCTCGATCGTGCTGGGCATCTTCCTCTTCCTCGCTGGCCTTACCGGCCGCGCTACCGTCATCGCCTGAAAGGAAAGCATATGGCCGACATTCCTGCCCGCACAGAAATGCGCGTTACCACTGGCCCCATCCGGGGTAGTCGCAAGATCCATGTGGGCCCGCTCAAGGTCGCCATGCGCGAGATCGACCTGGAGCCTGGCAGCGGCGAGCCGCCGGTCCGCGTCTATGACACCTCCGGCCCCTACACCGACCCGAATGCGCGGATCGACATCATGGCGGGTCTGCCCGCTCTGCGCCGCGACTGGATCATCGGCCGCGGCGATGTCGAGGAATATGACGCCCGCGCGATCCAGCCCGAGGATAATGGCATCAAGGGGCCGGATCGGTCTGGCGGCGTCCAGCCTTTCCCGAACACCGTCAAGCGCCCACTGCGCGCCAAGGCCGGCGCCAACGTCTCCCAGATGCACTATGCCCGCCGCGGCATCATCACGCCGGAGATGGAATATGTCGCCGAGCGCGAGAATCTCGGCCGTGCCCGCCTCGCCGAATATGTGCGCGACGGGCAGGATTGGGGCGCGTCGATCCCCGACTATGTAACGCCCGAGTTCGTCCGCGACGAAGTCGCGCGCGGCCGCGCCATCATCCCCAACAACATCAATCACCCGGAATCGGAGCCGATGGCGATCGGCCGCAACTTCCTGGTCAAGATCAACGCCAATATCGGCAACAGCGCCGTCGCGTCCGACGTGGCGAGCGAAGTCGACAAGCTGGTCTGGTCGATCCGCTGGGGCGCCGACACGGTGATGGACCTGTCGACCGGCCGCAACATCCATGACACGCGCGAATGGATCCTGCGCAACTCGCCGGTCCCGATCGGCACCGTGCCGATCTACCAGGCGCTGGAGAAGGTCGGCGGCATTGCCGAGGAGCTGACCTGGGACATCTTCCGCGACACGCTGATCGAGCAGGCCGAGCAGGGCGTCGACTATTTCACCATCCATGCCGGCGTGCGCCTGCCTTATATCCCCATGACCGCCAATCGCGTCACCGGCATCGTCTCGCGCGGCGGGTCGATCATGGCGAAATGGTGCCTCGCTCATCACAAGGAAAGCTTCCTCTACGAGCATTTCGACGAAATCACCGAAATCATGAAGGCCTATGACATCGCCTATTCGCTGGGCGACGGCCTGCGCCCCGGATCGATCGCGGATGCCAATGACGAGGCTCAGTTCGCCGAACTCTATACGCTGGGCGAACTGACCAAGCGCGCCTGGGAACAGGATGTGCAGGTGATGATCGAGGGCCCCGGCCATGTGCCGATGCACAAGATCAAGCAGAATATGGACAAGCAGCTTGAGGCCTGTGGCGAGGCGCCCTTCTACACGCTCGGGCCGCTCACCACCGACATCGCCCCGGGCTACGACCATATCACCAGCGGCATCGGCGCCGCGATGATCGGCTGGTACGGCACGGCGATGCTTTGCTACGTCACGCCCAAGGAGCATCTGGGCCTGCCCGACCGCGATGACGTGAAGGTCGGCGTGGTGACGTACAAGCTCGCCGCCCACGCCGCCGACCTGGCCAAGGGGCACCCCGCCGCCAAGGTTCGCGACGATGCGCTCAGCCGGGCGCGGTTCGAGTTCCGCTGGCGCGACCAGTTCCACCTGAGCCTGGATCCCGACACGGCGGAGAAATATCACGACCAGACCCTTCCGGCAGAAGGCGCCAAGACCGCGCACTTTTGTTCGATGTGCGGTCCGAAATTCTGCTCGATGAAAATCACGCAGGAGGTGCGGGACTTCGCAGCCAAGCAGAATCAGCCGGCAGACAGCTTCATCGCCGCCACGACTGAAGAGGAAGCGGAAAAGGGCATGGCAGAAATGAGCGCCCTTTATCACGAGACGGGCCGTGAACTGTACATGGGCGCTGGCGACCGGGAGCATGATTGAGGGCGCACTGAACCATTGAGGCATGTCCGATCTGAGCCTCTATCTGTCCATTGTCGCGACGACGCTGTCCACCGCGTCGTTCGCCAATGGCGCCTGGCGAATCTGGCGGGACCGGCCACGCCTGCAATTTTTTGTGACGCCCGTCACGTTCACCGGGCTGCCCGATGGTCGTGACATGACGATGGTGCAGATCCTCATTTGCAATGTGGGGTATCGGCCGGTCATTCTCACGCGCTTCGCTGGGCTTGGCCGGTCCAGCGCGTTCCAAATGGGAATCCATGACGAACCGGGCGCAGCCTTCGGACGTCAGGATCAACGCTTTCCCAAAATGTTGCGGCCGGGCGAAACCCTGAAAGTTCACCCGATCGGGATCGAAGCGCTTCGGCGCAACATCGAACCGCCCTCTTCACCTCAACAGCATCACGATCCGTTCCGCTACTTCGTCCTCATTGACAGTTTTGGAAAATTCTATCCGATGCGGGTCGAAGACATATTGTGGCATCTGCGCCTGAGCCAAACGCGCTCGCGCCTTCGCGGTCTGCGCAAAGGGCGCGAGGCGATCCTGTGCTGGCTGTTCCTCAAGCACGCGCGCAAGCGGCTTTCGACGCGATAATGCAGTGAACGCCCGCAGGCGACTCTATCGTGCCGGCGCCCGCAATGATGCAGAATATGTCAGAAATTTTGGAGCGGGCGAAGGGATTCGAACCCTCGACCCCAACCTTGGCAACTTCGATATCCGTCTACGCCACAGTTTTCGATTATACGATTTTCTACGATATTTCAAATAGATATTGATTTCGTGCTGCGACGCCCTATCCTCCAATTCGCTGCGAAACGGCTCATTCCTATTACGTCCCTATTACTTTTGGGTCGGCTGGAGCCCGCGTAATAAATTGGAGGAGCTTCACGATGGCGCAAGCCAAGCTGAACAAGCGGACGGTTGATGCACTCGTCCCCCCGAAGGCAGGTCAGGATTTCATTTGGGACACCGAGATCAAGGGCTTCGGGGTCCGGGTCGGCTCCACGGGCGCGAAGACATTCGTCATCCAATATATGAACACGGAGGGGCGCCTGCGGCGCGTCAAGATCGGGCGCTTCGGCATCCTCACGGTCGAGCAGGCGCGCGATCTCGCCAAGATCAAGCTCGGAGCGGTTGCCGCTGGTGAAGACCCGGCGGAAGAAGCGCGCCGCGCCCGCAATGAGATGAATGTCGCCGAGCTTTGCGACTGGTATCTGACCGAGGCACGGGCCGGCCGAATCCTTGGTCGCAAGAACCGACCGATCAAAGGGTCATCGCTCGACATGGACGAGAGCCGGATCAGGACGCACATCAAGCCGCTACTTGGCAAGCGGATCGCGCGGCATCTGACGATTGCCGATGTCGAGGCGATGCAGACCGATGTCATGAATGGGAAGACCGAGAAGGCGCGAACCGGCGGTCGCGGCGGCAAGGCCACGGGCGGCCCTGGCGCCGCCGCACGCTGCGTGGGAACGCTCCAGGCGATCCTCGGGCATGCCAAGCACAAAGGACTTCTCGCCGAACATCCGACCAAGGGGGCGAAGAAGCTGGCGGGGAAGAAGAGAACGCGGCGCCTCAGCGTTGCCGAGATCGAAGCGCTGGGCAAGGCAATGGCCTATGCCGAGCACAATGGCGAAAACCCCACCGCG
The DNA here is from genome assembly GCA_035281605.1 of Sphingobium sp. GTDB lineage: Bacteria > Pseudomonadota > Alphaproteobacteria > Sphingomonadales > Sphingomonadaceae > Sphingobium. The sequence goes on along the minus strand of DATEDR010000140.1, from coordinate 5,807 downwards.
CTCGCGGTGATTCGCACACTCCTCCTCACCGGCTACCGCCGCGAAGAAGCACAGGCGATGCACCGGATCTGGGTCAATCCGATGGGCGGCTTCGTCGCCTTCCCGGATACCAAGGGCGATGCACAGATTCGCGCGATCGGGCCGGAAGCAATAAAGGTCGTCGTCGCGCAAGCGGAGATCGCGGGCAATCCCCACGTGTTTCCCTCGACAACGGCAGATGGTCCGTACACGGCGGTCAGCGCCTGCCTCAAACGGGTCTGCCAACTCGCCGGCCTCGCCGGTGTCACGCCCCATACCTTGCGGCATACCTTTGGCAGCATCGCCGGCGAACTCGGCTTCTCGGAACTGACGATCCGGGCGATGCTGGGCCATGCATCGCAGAATGTGACGCAGGACTACATCCATATCGACGAAGCGTTGAAGCTCGCCGTCCGTCGCACATCGGACGAGATCGCCCGGCTGCTCGCTGAGGGCGCGACCAAGCTCGATCGGATGCGTCTGGTCGCCTGACTCCCCATTGGACATTTGGTAACGTATATGTTACTTAAAAAGGCAATGAGTTGATCGTTCAGGAGTATATTCGCGAGGACGGCTCCAGCCCGTTCCGATCATGGTTCGACGATCTCGATTCCCAGGCTTCGGCCAAGGTGGCGACTGCCATCGTCCGGATGGAATTGGGCAATCTGTCGAACGTCAAATGGATCGGTGGCGAGCTCGGGGAATACCGGATCGATTGGGGACCAGGCTATCGGCTTTATCTCGCCCAGGATGGAGAAGAGCTAATCATCCTGTTCGTGGGCGGGACCAAGAAGCGACAGCAATCCGACATCGAACGGGCCGGCGTGCTGCTGGGCGAATACAAGGGCCGCAAGGTAGCGGCCAGGAAAGACAGGAAGTGACACGATGGTGCTGACCCGCGATTTCAAGGAAACGGTGAAGGAGCGCGCCGCACGCGACCCCGCCTTCGCCAAGGCCATGCTCGATGAGGCAGCGACCGCATTCCTCAATGGGGAACCGCACGTTGCGCGGCTGATCCTGCGCGATCTCGTCAATGCCTCGGTCGGCTTCGAAGAACTGGCGACCGAGACAAACCGCCCTAGCAAGAGCCTACACCGGATGCTTTCGGAGAAGGGCAACCCGAGCATGGATAATCTCGCCGCAATTTTCGGTGCAGTACGGAAGCGATTGGGCGTCGCTTTTGAAGCCCATGCGGTGGAAGCTGCATGACACCGGCTTGCTGACGCCGGATAATGTAGTTGGCTGGGCTTTTGCGACCGTGCACCGGTAAGAGCTGAATCATTTTGATAATGATTTGCACAAGCAGGGTATTTTCGGTACTTCGCTCGGACGCTAAGCGGCGAAGGCCCGCAAAGCCGGTTCATCCGCAGATCGCATATACTTTTGATGACGCTTATCGATACATTGCATCGCTGGACTGGAGGTCTCGTTGGCCTGCTGCTGGCGATGCTTGGCCTGTCCGGCGCAATCCTCGTTCACAAGGATGCGTGGGTGATGCTTCCCCATGCGACCGACGCGCAGATTCAGGGTACTGCACATCTGGCTGAATTCACGCAGCGGATCATGGAAAATCCGGCAACCCGGCCGGAATCAATCCTTTTCGCAACCAGGGATTTCGGGCTGGATCGGCTGACTTACAAGGGCGGCGCGGGCGCCTATGTCGATCAGAACGGCGGGCTCGTCACGCGATGGATCAGCCAGTGGGAACGGCCGGAGATCTGGTTATTCGACTTCCATCACCATCTCTTCGCCGGTGATACGGGTGAAGTCATCATTGGCGTCGTTGCCATCTGCGGCCTGTTCTTCGTAGTGACTGGCGCGCTTCTATGGTTGCGGACACGCAAGACGTTCTCATTCCGCCTGTGGCCGGCGCGCATGACCCCGCCAGCGATCATGCGGCATCACCGCGATCTTGGCATCGTCATCGCGCCGCTGTTGGTTCTATCGCTCGTCACCGGAGCGGTACTGGTATTCCGGCCAATGGCAGCGCTGCTCTTCGGGCCTGGCGCTCCCGCGCAAATCGACCGTTCGCTGGCCGAACCACCGCCACACACGGGAAAGATCGCCGAGCGGTTAAACTGGTCGGCGATGATCGAAATGGGGCGACAGCACTTTCCGGAAGCCGAGGTTCGCAGCCTCTCTCTGCCGCGTCGCGGCAACGGTCTCATCACCCTGCGCATGCGCAATCCCGAAGAATGGCTGCCGAACGGGCGCACAACATTGTGGTTCGCGGCGGACAGCGGCGCGCTGGTGGCCACGCGCGATGCCAAGAATCTGCCACCTGCAGCACGCGGATATAATCTTCTCTATCCGCTTCATGCGGCAAAAGTTGGCGGTTTTCTGTATCGGTTCGTGATGACGCTGTCTGGTCTATCCCTGGCGCTGTTGGGGTCGTTCGCGGTGTGGGTTTTCTGGTTTCGGCGCATTGCGTCGACTCGTGGCTCGGGCTGACGAAGCGCATCACGATCAAGGATGACTAACCTTCCAGATCAATATCCCAAACCAGAGCGGCGCTCGCCTCCTTCAACGCATTCTCCAGTATGGCATTGTTAGGCGCACTTACGCTCAGAACGCCCAGATAGTCCTTGTTGGAGTTCGTTACGGCCACACGTTCGCCAAGGCTTCGGAGTGAACGGTATTCGACGCGCAATTCGTTATCCCTGCGAAGAAAACCCCCTGGCGCCGAGACAATCCGTCCCGACCTGTCGGCTGGGAAATATCGGATCGCGGCTGCCCTGCCTGCCAATGGGATCGCACCGAGTTGCTCGCCGAGATGAAGGCGTAGAATTTTTTCGAACAGCGCAACGTCGAGGGTGTGCTCCAGCATGAACTCCATGTGATCACCGACCGTCCGATAGTTGATTTCAATGAGCCGTGCCCCCTTTTCCGTCAGCACGAACTCGGTGTGGCAAGACCCGAAGCCGATCCCAACCGCCTTGATCTGACGTAGCACCTCGGCCTTCTGGGAAAGGGTGAGCCAGTTACCCCAGTGTCCCTCCATCTCGACGAAATTTGGCGGTGCCCCCAACGCGACATGAAATCCCCCAAGAACAAGGATGTCCGCTCCATCACCCAAGGTTTCGAGCGTGTAGAGTTCCCCCGCGATATATTCCTCGATCAGCATGGCGCGGCCGACGTCGAGACTCCAGACATGCTTGGCGTGCGAGACCAGTGCATGCTCGTTCTCGCATAGCCGCACGAGCTGGCTACCGACGCCTTCGCGGGGTTTGAGCACACAAGGAAAGGGAATAGTGGAAAGACGAGCGATTTCGTCTTCGTTCGCCACCACAGCGTGCCATAGCAGATCCACCCCCTGATCTTGTAGGCATTCGCGCATTGCTGCCTTGTTTTTGGCCCGGTAGGTGACTTTCCAGTCCTTGCCGGGCAGACCGAAATAATCGGCCGCCAGTGCGGTGCTGGTTTGCAGATGATCGCTGTTCGAGAAGATGGCTGCGGGTCGATCGGCATGGCGGCTGATTTCGCTGATGACCGCGACCGGATTGAACACGTCGCAGTCGATGATGCTGTCGGGATAGGCGGGTCGGCCCTCAGCTGAGAAGTGGTGTCGATGCGCTTCCGCTTGGTCGGTAAGCAGGGTGACACTGAGGCCGAGACGCCGCGCCGCCGGGAGAAAGCCCTCGTTGACCGCATCTGTCAGCACATGGGCCAGCAATATCAGGGTCGGCATCGGCAGTCCTTTCGTAGTTCGCTTTTTAGCGGGCCGGTCGTTGGCAAGCGATCTGCCATAATTGCAATTGACTCTCAATAGCGAATCATTTTATGTCATTGGAGCAGGCCGGAAAATCACGAACTGGCCTGACTACCCGCAGCGGCTAAGGCGCCGCACGCCCATCCAATTGGAAGGAGCTGCCATGCAATTTTCAGCAGAACTGTCTGTCGGCAACACACCTCTTGTCGCCCTTGACCGAATGTTCCCGCCGGACGTGGTTCCGGTATTCGCAAAGCTCGAAATGCTGAATGTCGGCGGCAGCGTGAAGGATCGCACCGCGCACTACATGGTGTCGCAGGCATTGGCCGCGGGCAGGATCACGTCAGAAAGCCACCTTGTGGAGAGTTCATCCGGCAATCTCGCCATAGCACTCGCCATGATCGCCAAGCGGGAGGGTATTCCCTTCACCGCCGTGGTCGATCCCAACCTTGCCCCCGCCAATCGCTGCCTCATCGAGGCCTTTGGCGGGCAGATCGACTTGGTGACCGAGAAGGACGAGGGTGGCGGTTATCTGCACACCCGCATCCGGCGGGTGGATGAACTGGTGCGCACCATTCCCGGCGCGGTCTGGCTCAACCAATATGCCAATCCAGATAATTGGCGCGCTCATTACAATGGGATCGGCGAGGAGATCGTCCGCGAAATGCCAATCGAGCCCACGCATGTGGTCGCGGCCGTCTCAACCTGCGGAACATTGATGGGCCTCGCTCGCCGTTTGCGCGAGCGCTGGCCAAATATCGAGGTCGTGGCGGTCGATCTGGAAGGGTCCGTTATCTTCGGAGGAACAGGCGGCAACAGGCAGATCCCGGGAATCGGCGCCAGCCGCGTACCGGAGCAACTCGTCCTGCCCGAGGTGGACGCCGTGATCTATGCGACGGACTGGGAGTCAGCGCTGGCCTGTCGCCGTCTCGCCGAGAGCCAGGGCATATTGGCCGGTGGCTCGTCGGGCACGGTCATGGCGGCGATTACCAAGCTGATCCCGAACCTTCGCAAGGGATCGTGCATAGTCACCCTGCTGCCCGATCGCGGCGAACGCTATCTCGATACGGTCTATGATCCCGACTGGCCGGCCGAGGAGCGGCGCCTGACCAGGCCTTTTGCGGCATCCTTCCGTCGGCTGGGGGAACGGCCCGCGCTCGCCTGGCAATCTCGGCGCCCCAGCGCGGCGGCGTCTTCATGGATGCCGGAGGCTCATATTTTGCCGGCCCATACACTGTTAGAGGGAGTGGCGCTATGAACACAGCTACTCTGCGATACTTGTCCCGTTCCGACGTCGCTGCGCTCGGCGGGGACCATTCGGACCTCTATATGAGCGCGATCGAGGCAGGCTTCCGCAGCCATGCCGCCGGCGACTTCGTGCAACCGCTCAAACCCTATCTGCGCAGCCCCCGCACCCGGCATATCGCGGACCGCATCATCGCCATGCCGGCATGGATCGGCGGCGAGCAACCCGTCGCAGGGCTGAAATGGATCGGTTCGAAGCATGACAACCCGGCAAAAAGGGGAATGGAGCGGGCCAGCGCCGTCATCGTACTCAACGATCCCGAGACCAACTATCCCATGGCGATCATGGAGGGTGGACTTCTGAGCGCGATGCGGACCGCCGCCGTTACCGGCGTTGCGACACGGCATCTGGCGCGGAAGGGCTTCGACGAAGCAGCCATTATCGGGTGCGGGCCGATTGCCGAGCGGCAGGCCCAGATGTTGCTCGAGCAGTTCGCCAAAATGAAGACGCTCCGGCTGTTTGATTTGCGCGAAGATGCCGCGAACGCGCTTGCCGCCCGGCTTCGCCAGCGCTTCGGCGACCTCATCGTTACCGTTGCGAATAGCGCCGAAGCAGCGGTTCGCGACTGCCCGGTTGTGATCACCTGCACGGTGACCGATAGTCCCTATCTCGCCTTCGACTGGCTCAGTAGGGGTACATTCCTAGCCAACGTCTCGATCATGGACGTGGAACGCGACGTGTTCCTCAAGGTCGACAAGGTCGTTGTCGACGACTGGGACCAGTCGAACCGCGAGAAGAAGATCATCAACCTGCTCGTCGAAGCCGGCGAATTTT
>DATEDR010000139.1:0-6799 GCA_035281605.1 Sphingobium sp. | reverse complement strand
AATTCGATGGGATCGGGCGCGTCCAGCAGCGGGATCGACGGATGCACCAGCTCCAGCCGCTCCGGATTGACCGTCCACCCTTCCGCCTGCAGCAGGCGCAACGCCTCCTCATGCGTCTCGGCCGGACGCACCCCGCGCGCCTGGCCCGGCACGCGATGAATGCGCCCCTCCTGCGCCAGCTTGCGGATCGCGCCCTGCACGCGCGCGCGGTTGGTGCCCACGGCCGCGGCGATCTCGCTCAGCGAGGGCCCTATGCCATGGTCCTGGTAGAAGCCGCGGATGAACGCCAGCACCTGCAGCTTCCTGCTCGCCATGATAGGCGACAGGCGCGGTATATCGTCCATGATCCCCATCGGGGGTGCCTCCCTGCGCCGGAGAACATAGGGGGAAAACGGTTAAATTTCCAGATGGTTAAGGTGCGTGGGGAAGGAAACGGACCAGAGCCGCCATGATGAACGTCAACAGCGTCAGCATGATGCCCAGCATGGAGGCCAATGTAGTGAAGATCCACGGCTTGGTTGGTAGATGGCGGATATTCTCCTTAACCGTCGCGATATCGACCTGAACAGCCGTCAGCTGATCGCCCATCTTTTGTTCGCGCTTAAATTGCGCCGCGGCACCCGCGCATCTTATTCCCTGCGGTAATCAGTTCCCCTGTCGTGCATGGTGCCCAGCGCCCCGCCGCTCCCCACATTCGGGTCGAACACGTTCATCGGCTCACCCTCTGTGGGAATGGCCTTCACCATCTCCTCGATGAGAGCGCGGCGAGTAGTGAGGTGGGACGACCCAGACGGTGCCATCTGGGACACGAGCAACAGGAAGGTTCCCTTCCCAATCTGATCCAGCGAGCGAAAGGCGTCGAGCAACATCGATTCGCTGCGATCGAGGCGATCGCCCGAGCGTTCTCCGGTCACGACATACAAAATGTCGATCCCGATGGCCGAAAGTTTTGCCAGATGCTCCGCTTTCAGCGCCGTAATATCTTTTTCCCACTCACTCAGCAGACTCTGGCGGACGCCCAAAAATGACGCAAATTCACCCTGTTTAGGGTTTATGCGCGTGCGCTCCGCACGAAGACGAGACCCGAAAGTTTCGGTCATTCCGAAATCTTGTTGACGTTCATCGGATTTTCCGAAATATAGCACCATAGTTCCACAAACTAGGTGCATCGCACATCATGCCTGAGTCTCCAACTCCGTCCGCTTTGCGGGGCGATGCTGCGCGCGGGTTCACCGCGCAGGCAGCGGCCCAAGCAAAAGCGCGTCTGACGGCACAGGGGATCAGTTATGCCCAATGGGCGGACGAGCACGGCTTCAATCGGCGTCTGGTTTACGAGGTGCTGTCGGGCCGTCGAGCCTGCCGTCGAGGCACTTCGCATGATGTCGCTGTCGCCCTGGGTCTCAAGGAGCCTCATGTTGGCGATGACAAGCTGGAAGGAGTGCGCGGATGACCGGGTCACGCCCTTTCCTATTCCCGATCCTCAACGCCTGTCTCTCCCAAACTCCCGCCGCTTTTGGTGGCGTCGTTCACCCCGTGGTCCCCGGCTCCCGACATTCTGCTGGGACTACGACTGCCGCCGCTGGTTCAGCCCCCCTGGGCCAGCGGCGGCTCTTTGCCACCAAGATCGGGCGCGCCGGCCGCTCGGGACCTGACGCGGCCTGGCCGGGCGCGAGGTTCAACCTGTTCCTTCGGGTCGTTCCAAGGAAGGGAGCCGGCAAGTGACAAAGCGCCGCGCCCCCCTCTCGATCGACGCCGCCCTCGCCCGCATCGCCGGCCAGCTGCATGGCGGCTGGACCGAAATGGCCGACGTCGCCGGCTATGTGGAGCGCACCGTCCGTGCATGGGGCGATGTCGATCGGGAGGAGCAGATCAACCTGCCCTCCGCCATCAGACTGGACATCGCCTTCCAGGCGGCCGGCGGCACCGGCGCGCCGATCTTCGAAGCCTATGGCGACATGGTGCGCGCGGCCCAGGCGGACGCCTTCGGCTCGAAACAGGAACTGCATCGCGAGGCGATCGCGCTGATCAAGGAAAATGGCGAAGCCGAAATGGCGCTGCTCGAAGCGGCCCTGCCCGGCTCTGGCCCGGCCGAAGAGGCGAAGGCGCAGCGCGAGCTGCTCGAAGTCCGCTCGTTCGTCGATCGGATGCTCCTCCGCCTCGGCCGCAAACCTCCCTGATCCCATCGGTCGCCCCCGACCCGAAACATTTGATCCAGTTTTGATCCACCAGCCGGCCCGGCGCGCCTGACACGCTTTCGGGAAGGCTTTTCTGCTGCCCGGAGTTCGTCATGGCCTCTGCTCTCACAGCCTCCTCTCAAATCGCGTTGCGCGCTGCCGTATCGACATTCTGCGGCGGCAAATGGGACGTGGACTTCGATGAACTGGTCGCCCACCTGCGCGGCCGCTTGCCAATCCTGGGCGCCGTCATGGCAAAGCGCGATGTGTCGCTCGCCCTCCGCGCGGTGAAATACGTCCGCGACCATGACGCGGGCCGGACGGCATGGAAGCACCAGGACCGCGATCATCCCCGCTGGGGTCGTCGCGCATGATGACCCCCGGCACCTACCTGTCCAAGCGCCGCGCCGCCGCCGGCTTCTCGATCGACGATGTCGCCGGCATGGTCCACACCTCGCCGCGTCTGGGCGAGGTCGATCGGCGCGCCTGGATCGAGCGGATCGAGCAGGACATCGCCGCGATCAGCCCCGACGTTGCGGCGGCGCTGGCGGATGCCTTCCCCTTTTCGCGCCGGGTGCTGCAGCAGTTGATCGACCTGCGCAGCTACGGCGCCGGGTGCGTCGCGCAGCCCTGCATCTGCATGGCCTGCGGCTGCTCCGATCTCGATCCCTGCGTCGACCAGGTCACGCACAATGCCTGCGCCTGGGCGGCAGAGGATCTCTGCTCCAGCTGCGCGCCCTCCAGCCAGAAGGATGCCGTCCTATGAGCGCACCCTACCGCCCGCGCCACATCGCGCTGCGCGAACTCGATCCCACGCTGTGGGAGCAGCCCCGCCGGCCCGCCACCTTCGTCGACGACGTCGAAGCCGAGCTGAACGCGGAATTCCGCGACGCCGCAATATGGGCATTTCTCGGCCTCGCCACCGGCCTGGTTGCCGCGCTGCTCATCGTCTGGATGCAGTCATGAGCGCGGGCAACATCGCGGGAGAGCCTCTCCGCCTGCTGATCGAGAGAATCGAGCGGCTCGAGGATGAGAAAAAGGGCGTCGGCGACGACATCAAGGATGTCTATCTGGAGGCGAAGGCGACCGGCTACGACGCCAAGATCATGCGCCAGATCATCCGCTTGCGGAAGATGCCCAGGCATGATCGGCAGGAAATGGAGGCCATCCTTCAGACCTATCTCGACGCGTTGGGGATGGCCTGATGGGCGACTTCACCTTCCGCGCGCCCGAGGTCGCCGCCCCGGCCGGCCCGATCGCGCCCTTCCCCGATCCGCTGCTGCTCAATGACTGGGGCGAGGTGCTGGTGCCGCACGCTTTCTTCCCCTGGAGCCACACCAGCCTGCCCCTCTCCCGCGGCCTCGCCATGGGCTGGGCGCCCTTCGCCGCGGTCGACGGCGCGCTCATCGCCTTCTTCGGCGGCAACCCCGACGCGCCCACCGACGAGTCCATCGCCGTCTCCCTGTCCCGCGACGGCCTGCGCGCGCTGATCCGCGATCTGCAGGCGATCGACCAGCAGCTTGAGGGCGAGGCGTGAGCGACCGCTATCCCGCCCATGTTCCGTCCGCGCTGGCTGAGGTTCTGGGGCAGCCGCCGTACCAGCTCCACGTCTGGTGGAACGCGTTGCGCGAAGTCGGGGTTGAGGTGCCTACACGCTACGAGGGCGAGGTAGCCGCCGCCCTGCACTTCCTGGTTCCGTTCGCCATTCGCAGCCCCGAGGATTGGCGCGGTGCCGCGGCCGAAGAACTGCTTCGCATCCGCGATGGCAAGCGCTTCACGCCGCAGGAAATCAAGGTCTATGATCCGTCCAATCCTCCCAGCGCGACGGATCTGGCGGAGCGCGCTTTCGGCGCGATCCAGGAAGACGCACCGCCTGACGTGCCACAGTGGAACGATCTCCATGAGTTGGAACGGCGGCACCTGCTCGCCTTCGCGGCGGAACTGATCCGCTTGGTGCTGCTGTGAGGACGCGCCGGACCCAGCCCTATTCGGCCGAAGAGCTACGCGAAATGCGCCGCGACGGCGACAGCATCGCGCAGATATGCGCCCGCGCCTATAGTCTGGACCGGTCGATGACCAGGGATCGCGTCCGCGCCATCCTGTTCGAAAAGGCCGAGGCCTGATGTGCCGCGGTCTGCACCATATCCTGGCCATGAGCCACGCCAGGCTGCGGCGCGGCCTCGTCTGGTGCAGGAGGTGCGGCCGATCGGTACAGGTCGATCCGGCCGGCGCCATGCGCCACGGCTGGCCCAGCTGCTGTGGCTACACCATGACGATCGACGCCCCAGAGGAGCGCAGTTCGTGAAGCCCGGGATCGCCGATGAACGCGCCTATCGCCCGGCGAACGGATCGGAAGGCGCCGACTTCTTGGCCCGTTGGTGCAGCCGCTGCACGCGCGACGATGATGGTCGCTGCTGGATCGCCCTCGAAACGATGACATTCCAGGTTACCGACGTCGAGTACCCGGTCGAATGGCGCACGGACAGCGTCCATGGCCCGCGCTGCACCGCCTTCGCCGCGATCGATCCGTTGGATCAGCCGTTCGATCCCGGCGCTGCGATTGGGCTGCTTCTGTGAACGCGCGTCCGTTGCAGATCGGAGACGTTGTCACGCGGACGGGTGTTGAGCGCCTCCGTGTCATCGCGCTCTACGATGGTTGCGATGAGATAATAGTCGAGACGATCGTCGGCGCCGAATGGACCTATGTGGGCGAAAAGTTCGATCTTCTCGAGTTCGACGTCGAACTCGTGGAGCAACAGTCGTGAGCCGCTTCGGCCCCGCCTTCCCGGCGATCGCCAGTCCGTGCACCTGCGCGGACTGCCAGCGTCTCGATCATGAATTTCCGAATGAGGGGCGTCAACTCGCCCTGACAGTCGCCCGCCTGCCGGCATCCCCCCTCTCAACCGCTCGGCAGGCGAAGCGGCCCCGCGCCGGTGCGTTGCCTTGTGCCGGTGCGGGGAAAGCATCCCCAGCAACGCTCCCCGCCAAGGAGAAGTCGACCAGGAGAAGTCCCATGTCTTTTACCACGATGACGATCGACGCGCTATGCGTGTCGCCCTACAATGTCCGTCAAAATCAGCATGATGCGAATGCCGTCGAAAGCATGGCGGAATCGCTGCTCAAACGCGGTCAGCTATTGCCGCTGGTCGTTCACCCGATTGCAGGCAAGCGCGGACAAAAGAAGAAATGGGGCGCACTGGCGGGTGGTCGCCGCTTGCGCGCCTTCAGCGCGCTGATTGATCAGGGCCGGCTGCCCGCTGACCACCCCATTGAAGTCGTCATCCGTGACGGGATGAGCGAGGCCGAGCTGGTGGAACTCAGCCTCGCCGAAAATCTCGTCCGCGTGGATCTGCGCCCCTATGAGGTCTATGCTGCGGTTGCCCGCGCGCTCCATCGCGGACGCAGCCCGAAGGAGATAGCCGACACCAACGGCCAGACGGTCGAAACCGTGCGCCGCTGGGCTCGCCTCGGCAACCTGCACCCGACCGTGTTCGCCGCGCTCGAAGCCGGCGAGATCAGCCAGGACCAGGCCAAGGCCTTCGGCGCCACGGAAGATGTCGCGCTGCAGCTGCTCGTCTTCGAAAAGCTGGCGCAATATGAGATTGGCGACTGGCGCCGCAGCGCGGCCGAGATCCGCAAGCTGCTCAAGGTCGGCGATCGCGAGCTGGAAAAGCAGCTGCTGTTCGTCGGCGAGCAGGCCTATCGCGACGCCGGCGGCCGCTACGAACTCGATCTCTACGCGGACGAAGCCGAACAGCGCGGCCGTGTCGCGGACGAGGGCCTGCTGCTCCAACTCGCGGACGAGAAGCTGGAGGCGATCCGCAAGCGGGTTCGTCGTCATGTCGGGCGCGATCTGCGCTTCGAACCGGCACCCCCGCGCCTCATGCTCGGCAATTACGATCAGGGCATCGACAACAGCCTGGAGATCACGGCCGTTCCGCGACCTGCCAATGCGGCCGACGCCGCCGCGCTGGCCTGGGCCACATATGAGATGAGCTATCTGGAGGCTTGGGCGGAAGCTGCCCTGAACGACGACGATCTGACGGACGACATTCGGGAACACTGCATAGCAGCGATCGACGAAGAATATGAGCCGCTGGAAGACATGCTGGCTGAGCTGCAGGACCGTATGGAGATTCCACTGCCGGACGGGCAGGTCTATGCCACCCTGCAGGTGATGCAGGACGGCGATACCGAACTGCGCTTCTGGTGGCCCGATCGCAAGGCGAAGCAAAAGGCTGAGGCCGCCCTGCGCAAGGGGAACGCGCAGCAGGATGCGCCCCTCGTATCGGCAGGCCCGATCGGCAAGCCGACCTCTCCCGCGCCGGCGGCAGCGGATCGCCGCTCGCTCGCTGGATCCGGCATCGCAATCGCTCGGGACAGCGGCAGCAGTGGCCGACTGGTTGCCGACGCGGAGATCCGCAATGAACACGGCCTGACGGCGGACGGTATCCAGGCTATGCGCTCGATGCGCCGGGAAATGCTCCGCGCGGCCCTGGTGGTCAGCGCGGCCGAAAACAGCCCCGACGGCGTGGCGCTCGACTATCTGCTCTGGTCGCTGGCGCGCGATCGGCTGAACGAGGTCGGATCATTCCAGCCGGGGACCTACAGCCATGAACGCGGCA
>DATEDR010000138.1:0-5975 GCA_035281605.1 Sphingobium sp. | reverse complement strand
GTGTGAAGTGTGGAAACTCCACCATACCGATGAGCCCGGTGGCCACCAGAGCCGCCGCGTTTTGGGGTGGGGCATGCCCCACCCCAAAACACACCGTCTCCTACACCGGAAATTACACCATCTCCGCGGACGCTAACCTTGTTCCTTGTAGCGCTCATCGTAGCTCCTTCTCACAAATAGGAGCCTCCGGGAAACCCGGGACGGTTCAGAAAGGCAGATCCGCTCCGTCGCCAACCTGACGCGGGAAGACGGCACCTCCTTTTTCGAACTTGTCGGCCGCATCGATCTGCACACCGTCACGCAAACCTTCCTGCTCGAAGATGCCAATGAGGCCCTGCAAAGCCTGCGCACGGGCAAGGTGAAGGGCGCCGCGGTGCTCGTGCCCTGATCGGCACATGCGTGACTCTACTTATGGCGCGAAATGCTCGCCGGCGCGAAACTTCGATGCAGAGTCTTGTACGGAGGACCGTTTATGCGCCGTTTCCTCACAACTGCCTGTCTTGTGAACCTCATGTTCATCGCCGGACTGTCAGCACAGACTGTAAAGCCTCACGCCGAACACCACCCGGCAGAAACACAAAAGCAGCAGCCCTCGGCGGTCGCGGGCGCCAAACATGATTGCCCCATGATGAAGGATGAGGGCGGCCATATGATGGGACCAGAGGGGGCGGCTGCGCCAACGGGGCAAGCACATCGGATGCCGGACGGCATGGAGCATTGCAGCACCATGCACAGTCCAGCTGCTTCCCAGGAACAGCCGCATCCGATGCAGCGGTCGGGCCCGCAATAACCTCACAGAAGAGCAGGAGAAGGATTATGACTGATTTTCGCTCACTGATCCCCTTTGGACGCACCAGCATTTTCCACAGCGGATTTGATCCGTTCGCCGATATGCGGAGGGAGATGGACCGGCTGACTGACGATTTCGGTCGAGGCTGGCTCACCCGCGGCAATGACGACAATCGGGGATTTCTCCTGCCCAAGGTCGATATCGCCGAAACGGACAAAGGCCTTGAGTTGACGGCCGAACTTCCCGGCTTCGATGAGAAGGATGTGTCGCTAGATGTCCACGACGGCATCCTCACCATCAAGGCGGAACATAAGGACGAGCGCGAAGAAAAGGACGAAAAGAAGCATTATCATCTGGTTGAGCGCAACCGGGGAAGCTTTTTGCGGCGGGTCGCCCTGCCCTTTGAAGCAGATGCCGACAAAGCCAGCGCGCATCTGGAAAAAGGGCTTTTGAAGGTCATCGTCCCGCGTCTCGCCACGGAGGCAAGCAAGCCGCGCCAGATCCCGATCGAACCCAAGTGACGGGCGAGGGTCGATCCGATACGAACGCGTAATGAATTCCGCCTGATGTTATAGAGGGGAAATGAAACGCATCGCGCTCTGGCTGCTGCCGCTGGCGCTGCTGGCAGCAGCAGCCTATTGGCTGCTCGCTGGACGAACGCGCGATATCGCGGTCGTGTCCGCACACATCGGTGAGGCAGTGGAGTTGGTCTATGCTACCGGCTTTGTTGAGGCGGAACATCCCGTCACCGTCTCCGCCCGCCTCACCGCGCCGGTCCGTTTGGTGCTCGTCGAAGAAGCCCAGCGCGTGGCGCGGGGGCAGCCGCTTGTCCTGCTGGATGACGAGGAACAGCGCCACGCGCTGCAACAAATCACAGCACAGCGCCGCGTTGCCCTGCAGGACGAGCAGCGTATCCTGGCGCTATTCGCCAGAGGGTGGGTCACGCGGGCAGCGCGCGATGCGGCGGTAGCGGCAGCTGACAGCGCGAAGGCAGCGGAGCAAAGTGCCCGTGCACGGCTCGATCAGATGGTCGTGCGATCGGGCATAGACGGCATCGTCCTGCGCCGGGACGTGGAGCCGGGCGATCTCGCTGTTCCTGGCCGTACATTGATGACACTCGGCGATCCGGCACGCATCCGCATCACTGCGACGGTAGACGAGCGCGACATGCCACGAATCCATGCTGGACAAGCTGCGCTGATGTCGAGCGACGCGTGGCCCGGCCGGGTGATACGCGGCCATATCCGTGAAGTGACGCCTGGCGGTGATCCCGAGCAACGCGCCTTTCGCGCCCGCATCGTGACGGACAAGCCCATGGCGCTGCCGCTCGGACTGACGCTTGAAGTCAACATCGTGACCCGGCGCGCGGATCGCGCACTGCTGGTCCCGACGAGTGCAATAGAAGACGGCAAGGTCTGGGTCGTGCGTGACGGACGGGCTCGTGCACGGGCGGTCCGCACGGGCATTGCCGGGCCCAGTGATATCCAGATTCTTTCAGGTCTGTCGCGGGGCGAGATCGTCTTGAGGATGCCTGAGGGCAAGACCTCGGACAATATGCGGGTGCGGGTAGCGCGATGAGCGGCCAGCTGCGGCTGTTGGCGAGCGTCGCCGCACGGCATCTGGCAGGCCGAAGACGGCAGACCCTCGTCGCCGTGAGCGGCGTCGCGGTGGGCGTGGGCTTTTTCCTCGCCGTCTCCGCGATGATGATCGGCAGCCAGAATGACTTCATCAAGACGCTGATCGACGCCGCGCCGCACATCATCATTTCCGACGAGCTGCGCAGCCCGCCGCCGCAGCCAGGCGTCAGGTTCTACAAGGGCGCCGCGATCGCCCTGCGCCACTACAAGGTCCGCAACGAGGTGCGCGGGCTGAAGGGGTGGCCGGAGATCCTGCGGACCGTCAACGCGCTGCCGGGCGCTGTGGGCTCGCCCAATCTCACCGGCGCGATCACCCTGCGCAGCGGCGGGCGGGAGGAGGCATTGACCATCGTCGGCGTCGATCCTGCGGTAGAGGAAAAGGTCAGCAGCATTGCGGACAAGCTGCGAACAGGGCGCCTGCGCGATCTGGAAAGCACGCAGGGCGGCATCATCATCGGCGAGGAGATGGCGCAGCGGCTCGGCCTTGCGATGGGCGATGTCGTGGGCGCGACTTCCGCATCGGGCAACAGCCGCTCGCTCCGCATCGTCGGCCTGTTCAAGCGCGGCCAGACACAGCTATCCTCCGCGCTCGGCTATGTGCTGCTGCGAGAGGCGCAGTCGCTGCTGGGCCGGCCCTTCATCATCAATCGCATCGGCGTGCATCTCAGCGATCCTTATGGCGCACAGCCAATCAGCCGGCGCCTGGAAGCACGCTTCGCCTATAAGGCCCAAAGCTGGCAGGAACGCTCCGCCGACCTGCTTTCGTTGCTCGTGACCCGCAACGTCATCATGTATAGCGTCGTGTCCGCCATTTTGCTGGTCGCGAGCTTCGGCATCTACACCGTCGTATCGAACAGCGTGTCGGACAAAAGGCGCGATATCGCGATCATGCGTTCCATCGGCTTTTCCGAAAGCGACCTTCAACTGATCTTCATATTCGAAGGACTGGCGCTGGCGCTGGTGGGCATCCTTGCAGGATGGCTGCTTGGCTACGGGCTGCTGGCGATCCTGGGCTCGCTCCACTTTCCCATTGGCGGCGACAATCAGCGTTTACCGCTCGACCGCTCCGCCCGGCAATATGCCATAGCCGCTGCGGCTTCCCTATTTTCTGGCGTAATCGCGGCCTGGCTCCCAGCACGAAAGGCTGCACGCGTCGATCCCGTCGACATATTGCGGGGCGCGGTATGAGCGCGATCATGCAGGCTCAGGGGCTATCACGCGAATTGGTGGGAACACCCCCGGTGATACTGGTGAGCGACGTTTCCTTGAAGATCGATCCGGGTAGCTTCGTCGCCATCGTTGGACCGTCGGGATGCGGCAAATCCTCTCTACTCTATCTGCTGGGGCTTCTAGACCGCCCAACGGAAGGATCTGTGCTGTTCGAGGGACAGGACATGAACCCGCTGGACGGCGACGAGCGCGCACAGATCCGGCTGGCGAGCTTCGGCTTCGTGTTCCAGTTCCATTTCCTGCTGCCCGAGTTCACCGCGCTGGAAAATGTGATGCTGCCGATGCGCAGGCTGGGGCGCCTGTCGCAAGCGCAGGCGCAGGAAAAGGCGCAGAGCCTGCTGATAGATGTCGGCCTGGCCAAGAAGATGGACAAGACGCCCAACCGCATGTCGGGCGGCGAAAGGCAGCGGGTGGCGATCGCACGGGCGATCGCCAACGACCCGGTGCTGATACTGTGTGACGAACCGACCGGCAACCTCGATAGCCAGAACAGCGCCCGCGTTGTCGAGATGTTCCGTACCCTCGCCCATGATCAGGACCGTGCGGTCGTGTGCGTGACCCATGATGCCGATGTTGCCGCCGCTGCCGATGTCCAGATCTCGATGCTGGACGGCCGCATCAGCGAAACCGACATCCGGAAACAGTAAGCGGTGATGTTAGACGCCACGCAGCGTGACGTAAGCGCCCACGGCAATCACCGTGACGGCGAACAGCCGCTCCAGCAGCCCCTTGCGCGCGCCCAGCCTGCGCCCGAGCGTGATGCCGATCGCCACGCCGCCGGTTCCGCCCGCGATCATCATCCCCACCAGCAACCAATCGACATAGCCCGAAAGCGCGTAGGACGCGGCCGTGGTCAGACCCAGCGCCGTAACGACGACCAGCGAAGTTCCAACCGCATTCTTGAGCGGCATCGCCGTCGCCATCATCAGTCCCGGCACAATCAGGAAGCCGCCGCCAATCCCAAAGAAGCCCGCCGCCAGGCCGACCCCCAGGCCGAGCGGCACAAGGCGGGGCAGCAGTTGGCTCGCGGTCGCGCGCGACAGGCGGACATCGGGAGCCTCGGCCGCCCGCTTTTTCCGCAGCATGGAAAGGCCGACCCCGATCATCAGCAGTCCAAACAGCATCAGCAGCCGCTGACCGTCCACGGCCTTCCCGATTTCAGCACCAATCGCCGCGCCGGTGACGCCCGCTGCTGCAAAGACGAGAGCGCAGGGCCATTTCACTGTGCCCTCGCGCGCATGACCGATCAGGCTGAAGGCGGCATTGGCGGCGACCGCGACCGCCGCCGTCCCAATGGCGGCGTGGGCGGAACCAACGCCCACCAAATAGACGAGAAGCGGCACGGCAAGGATCGACCCGCCGCCCCCGATCAAGCCCAGGACAACACCTATAAGGCCGCCGGAAGCCAGAGCCGCAGCGATCATGGCTGTGGGCATGGCTGCCTCTTATGCCCCAAGGGCGCGGCGGTTCCATGGCATCAGCTGCAACAGCTTCGCCATGCCACACCAGCCGGTCGCCCCCGCCATCATCAATCCCGCGCCGACAAAGGCCGACAGGCTGAAAAAGGCCGGTGCGACCAGAAAGCCGAGCAAAACGCCCAGCAGCACGAGGCCACCTGCGGCCATCTGCACCTGTCGCATGATCTCCAGCGGCTGTTTGCGGTCGAGGTGCGTCGGCAGCCCCGCCGCCCGCCAACCGTCGAGGCCGCCTTCGAGAATGTGGCAGGGCGTGAAACCTGCGGCGGCTTGCAGCGCCGCTTCATTGGCCTTGGTGCGCATACCCGACTTGCAATGAAAGATGATCGGCCCTGGCAGGTTCGGCAGCGCGCCAAGGCGATCGAGCGGAACATGTATCGCGCCCGCTATATGTTCGCGGGCATGTTCGTCGGCGCCGCGGATATCGACGAGCGTGGCGCCCTTCACCATGGCTTTGTCCGCATCGTGCGGCGTGATGGTTGTGATCGGCATCGGATCATTCCTTGCAGAAGATGGTGTAGAGGCTGGCGAGCAGCTGTTCCGTCCGCGGATCGGCGATGCGATACCAGATCGTCTGGCTCTCCCGCCGGAAGGCGACCAGCCCCTCCTCCCGCATGCGGGCGAGATGCTGCGACAGGGCAGATTGCGACAGGCCGACTTCGCGCGCGAGGTCGCCCACCGTCATCTCGCCATGTTCGACGAGCTTGCACAGCACCATCAGGCGCCGGGCGTTGCCCATCGCTTTCAAGAGGTTCGACACTTCGCCGGCCTTCGTCTCGAAGGTAGCAAGGTCCATCGGCGGACGGATCATCATACACTCCATTAGATATTGCTAATTTAGTA
>DATEDR010000137.1:0-6034 GCA_035281605.1 Sphingobium sp. | reverse complement strand
CCAGAAATTGTCCTTGGTCGGGATGCGGATGATCTTGTGATCGGGAAGACCGGCGATCTTCTTCCACAGGTCGAAGGCTTCGTCGTCGGTGTGGTAGACCGTGGCGGTCAGCCTTTCCGCCGGCAGGCCCCATTCCCGCGTCAGCAGGGTCCAGGCATGCAGGATCGCCTGTTCCTTGAAATAGTCGCCGAAGCTGAAATTGCCCAGCATTTCAAAGAAAGTATGGTGGCGTGCGGTGTAGCCGACATTGTCGAGATCATTGTGCTTGCCACCCGCGCGCACCGACTTCTGGCTGCTGGTCGCGGTCGAATAAGGGCGGCTTTCGAGGCCCGTAAAGACATTCTTGAACGGCACCATTCCCGCATTGACGAACATCAGCGTCGGGTCGTTGTGCGGCACCAGGGGCGCGGACGGAACGATGGCGTGGCCGTTGGCCCCGAAGTAATCGAGGAAGGAGCGGCGAATGTCGTTGGTCGAAGTCATGGGGGCGATTTAGTTGGAAGCGTCCCAACGCACAAGCGGGGCTTTTCGTCGTATCGGCCAACCGGGGTCACTTATCCGACAGGCGGCTCCATCTTCGCGAAATGGCTAAGCAGAGGCGGGGCGCGGCATTGCTCCCGCGATAAATGCGGATTAAGGCCCGCGCATGGACGATAATACCCGCCGCGCCGCCCTTGACTATCACCGCTTCCCGAATCCGGGCAAGCTACGCATCGAGCCGACCAAGCGCATGGTCAACCAGCGCGACCTTGCGCTGGCTTATTCGCCCGGCGTCGCCGCCCCCTGCCTGGAGATCGCGGAAGATCCCGACAAGGCGATGGACTATACGGCGCGCGGCAACCTGGTCGCCGTGATCTCCAACGGAACGGCGGTGCTGGGACTGGGCTCGATCGGCGCCCTCGCCTCCAAGCCGGTGATGGAGGGCAAGGCGGTCCTGTTCAAGAAGTTCGCCGACATCGATGTGTTCGACATCGAGGTCGACACGACCGATCCGGAAAAGTTCATAGAGGCCGTCGCGCTGCTGGAGCCGACCTTCGGCGGCATCAATCTGGAGGATATCAAGGCGCCGGAATGTTTCGCTATCGAGGCGGAACTGAAGAAGCGGATGAACATCCCGGTCTTCCACGACGACCAGCATGGCACCGCCATCGTCGTTGCGGCGGCAGTCCGCAACGCGCTGGTGCTGCAGGGCAAGACGCTTGCCGAGGCGCGGCTGGTGACGTCGGGCGCCGGCGCGGCGGCCCTCGCCTGCGTCGACCTGCTGGTATCGATGGGTCTGCCCGTTGAGCATGTCACGCTGACCGATAAGGACGGCGTCATCCATTCGGGGCGCGAAGGCATGCTGCCCAACATGGCGCGCTACGCCCGCGACACCAACGCCCGCACATTGCCCGAAGTGCTGCCGGGCGCGAACATCTTTCTGGGCCTGTCGGCGCCGGGGGTGCTGAAGCCCGAATGGCTTCCGCTGCTGGCCGAAAATCCGTTGATCTTTGCGCTCGCCAATCCGGAGCCCGAAATCCGCCCCGAGGTCGCGCGCGAGGCCCGGCCGGATGCAATCGTCGCTACCGGACGCTCCGACTATCCGAACCAGGTCAACAACGTCCTGTGCTTCCCCTATATTTTCCGGGGGGCGCTCGACGCGCGGGCGACCGAAATCAACGAGGCCATGAAGGCCGCCGCGGCCGAGGCGATTGCCGGCCTCGCCCGCCTGCCCGCGCATGACAGCGTCGCTCAGGCCTATGGCGGGCGCAAGCTGACCTTTGGCCCCGATTACATCATCCCCACGCCGTTCGATCCGCGCCTGATCGCCGAGATCGCGTCCGCGGTCGCGCAGGCGGCGATGGACAGCGGCGTCGCCAAACGCACGCTCGACATCGATGCCTATCGCCGGTCACTGGCGCAGCAGAACACGCGCTCGGCCCAACTGATGCTGCCGGTGTTCGAGGCCGCCCGCGGCACCTGCCGCCGGATCGCCTATGGCGAGGGCGAGGACGATCGGGTGTTGCGCGCCATCCAGGACGCGCTGGACGAAGGGATCGTGCGCCCGGTGATCGTGGCGCGGCGCCGGATCCTCAAAGAGAAGCTGCCGACGCTGGGCTTGCGCCTGGAACTGGATCGCGATGTCGAGGTCATCGATCCTGAAACCGACCATGACCTGATGAAGGACCTGGTCGAAGCCTATCGCGCCATCGCGGGACGCAAGGGCGTGCCTGCCGCCGAAATCATCCGACACGTCTATCGCCGCCCGACCGTTACCGCCGCGATGCTCCTGCAGACCGGCCGCGTCGATGCCGCGCTGGTGGGCGGCAACAGCGAATATTGGGGGCAGGTCGAACATGTGCTGCGCATCATCGAGCGCAGCCCCGGCCACAGCCGCGTCTATGCGTTGTCGGGCCTGATCCTGGACGCAGGCGCTTTGTTCATCACCGACACCCATATGGTGCCCGACCCAACGCCCGAGCAGATCGCGGAGATGGCGATGTTGGGCGCGACGGAACTCAGGCATTTCGGCCTTAGCCCGCGCGTCGCCATGCTGTCCCACTCCAATTTCGGGGCGTCGCATAGTCCGAGCGCGCGAAAGATGCGCACGGCGCTGCAACTGGTGCGCAAGGCCGCGCCCGAGCTGACCATCGACGGCGAGATGCACGCCGATGCCGCGCTGAGCCAGACGTTGCGCGAGCGGTTGGTCCCCGACTCCCGCTTCGAAGGGCCGGCCAACCTGCTGGTCATGCCCAATCTGGATTCGGCGAACATCACGCTGACCGCCCTGGCCGCCTCCTCCAGCTCGCCGACGGTTGGCCCAATGCTGATGGGCTTGGCGCAGCCGATCCACGTCCTGACGCCCGGCGTCACGGCGCGCGGCATCCTCAACCTCACCGCCATAGCGGCGGCGGAAGTCGACCGGGAAGGCTAACCTTAACCTTTTTCGTCCAGAGCGTTTCTGGATCTTTCTGGCGCAGAGGGACGAAGATGGCGCGATTAATGGCTGCCCTCGCCAGGGCGGCGGGGCCCAAACTGGCGATCGGGGGAGCCCTGTGCGGCGCCATCCTGCTTGTCGGCGCCTATGCCGAACGGGGCCGCGACCTGGACGCGCAGCCTGCGCCGGTGGCGCGGAAACCGGCAGCGGCCGCCAAGCCGATCGAACGGACGCGCGACGAGCCGGTCGCCGTGGATGCCCGCGCGTTGAGGGTGTTGAGCGTCCTGCCGATCAGCACCCCGTTCCGCCATGGCGACTATGCCTGGGACGAAAGCCGCGCGCCGGCGACGGGGCCACTGATCATCACCGTCGATCTGAAGGCGCAGACACTGTCGGTCTTTCGCGCCGGTCATGAAATCGGCGCGGCCGTCATCATCTATGGCGCCGATGACAAGCCAAGCCCGCTGGGCGCCTTTCCGATAACGGAAAAGGACGCCGATCATGTGTCGACACTCTACGACGCCCCCATGCCCTATATGCAGCGGCTGACCAGCGACGGCGTCGCGATCCACGGCAGCGACGTCATGCTGGGGAATGCGACCCATGGCTGCATCGGCGTTCCCACGCCCTTCGCCAAGAAGCTGTTCGGCGTCACCAAATTGGGCGATCTGGTGATCGTGACCAATGGGCGGATGCTGGACGTCAGCGGCGCGAAGAAGCCCGCCTGAGCAGCAGGGCGCCGGTCAGGTCGGGTCGCAGAGCGGATCGCCCCTTCGGTCCCGAGCCTGCAGTGCGGCGGCGGCCTCGCCCGCGATCCGGGGAAAGCTGACCCCCTCCAACGATCCGCGACCCTGACAGATATCGGCGCATTTCATGTCGACTACGCCGGGAATGGACAATTGGTCGCCATCATATTGGCCGACGATGATGCAATGGTCGCCGCCTGAAAAGCTGAGGATCAGCTTGTCGCCCGCCCGGCGCGCCGTGCCCCTGCCCCGGCAGCTCTGCTCTTCGCCGAATTCCGCCTCCAGGCCGAAGCGCAGGTCGCCTCCCTTGCCGGGGATGACGCAAAGCGCGTCCCGGCCCGCTTCATGATTGCGCTGATAAAGGCCCACCGGCGACACCCGCACTGAATCCTCGATCACGCCGCTTTCGATCGCCGCGCGTTCCAAACCGGTGCCGGAGGAGGCGCTCGCTTCGATCGAGGAGGAAGAGGCGGGCAGATCGCCGCGCTGACAGGCCGCCAGGACAAGGAGGGCGGCGGGGCTAATCCACCGCATCGACCGCCGTCAGCCCCTCCGGCCCCACGCGACGGAAAAAGCAGGATCGCGCGCCGGTATGGCAGGTCGGCCCGGCGGGCGCCGCGACCACCCATACCGCATCCTGATCGCAATCGATGCGGATGTCGCGCACCTCCAGCATGTGGCCCGACGTCTCGCCCTTCTTCCACAGCGACTGGCGGCTGCGGGACCAGAAATGCGCAAGCCCTGTTTCCACGGTCAGCGCGAGCGCCTGCGCATTCATGTGCGCCACCATCAGCAGGTCGCCGCTGCCGACATCAGTAACCACGGCGGTGATCAGGCCGTCTCGATCATATTTGGGGTTGAGGGTCAGGCCCTTGTCGCGCGCTTCGTCCATATCCGGGATATAGAAGGCAATACGCCTGCTGCGAAGGGGGGATTACTGATGGAGGGAAGTCGGGCGCCAGTCGGCCATGAGCGGATTTTCCAATTCCGTTCGTTCCAAGCGCCGCAAGCAGCCACAGGAACATGATTTCGGAATGAATGGGGCGATCGACGGGATCCGAACCCGCGACCTCCGGTACCACAAACCGGCGCTCTAACCAACTGAGCTACGATCGCCACAAGGGCTTTCGCCCCGAGAGAAGCGGCACATATGCGGCCACTTCGCCGTCGTCAAGCGGCCAATGCGTATGTCGACCGGAAAAGGAAAGGGGCGAAGGCGGCCTGGCCTTCACCCCTCTTTTCATCCTTCGACATACCGCGCGCGAAGAAGTCCTCTTCTTCTGCAGCGCTGCTCTCCTGAAACTTTCCGGCCGTGGAGCCGGGCAATTCAACCAGTCAATACGCCCGAGCCTTCGGGCGCAGAAGGATCTTAATTGACCGAATCCTTCAGCCCCTTGCCGGCTTTGAACTTCGGCTGAGCCGATGCCTTGATGGTCATCGTCTCGCCCGTGCGTGGATTACGGCCGGTGGACGCCTTGCGTTGCGAAACGGAAAAGGTGCCGAAGCCGACTAGGCGAACTTCATCACCCTTCTTCAGCGCACCCGAAATCGAATCGAAAACACCTTCGACAGCCTTGCTGGCATCGCTCTTGCTGAGACCGCTGCTTTCAGCAACTGCGCTGATCAGATCCTGCTTATTCATGCCTTGGGAACCCCCTTCTCGCTAGGTGGATAAACTTGGAACGCGGTGTAGGCGGCGCAATAAGGCGCAGCTTTGAACGACTGTCAAAGGGAAAGCGACAAAGCCGCCGGCTTCGGTGAGATTTTCCCTTGTCCAAGGTAAACCCCACCGAAAATAGCGGCTTTTTAACCGTAAAATTATACTGGATCAGTGCCGCAGAGTCGCGTCGCCGTCCCTGCCCTGGGAGGAGCTGGGCTGAGCGGCCAGGTCATCCTCTTCGGTCCAGGCAATCGCTTCCGGGAGGGAGACGAGCGCTCGCGACAGCACCTCGTCCACATGCGACACAGGAACGATTTCCAGTCCTTCGCGGATGTTCGCCGGGATCTCCGCCAGATCCTTCTCATTTTCTGCCGGGATAAGCACGGTCTTGATGCCGCCCCGCAGCGCCGCCAACAGCTTTTCCTTGAGCCCGCCGATCGGCAGCACCCGGCCGCGCAGCGTCACTTCGCCGGTCATTGCGATGTCGCGACGCACAGGTATGCCGGTCAGGGTCGAGATCATGGCCGTGACCATGCCGATGCCGGCCGATGGGTCATCTTTCGGAACCGCGCCTTCGGGAAGGTGAATGTGGATGTCCTTGCGGGCGAAGATCGATGGCTTGATTCCGTAGACCGGAGCCCTTGCCTTCACGAAGCTCATCGCGGCCTGGATCGACTCCTGCATAACCTCGCCGAGCTTGCCGGTGGTCTT
>DATEDR010000136.1:0-3236 GCA_035281605.1 Sphingobium sp. | reverse complement strand
TGTCCCGCGTCGAGCAGATGATCGGCATGAGCGGAATCGACGTGCCGCCCCGCTCGGCCCGGGCCCAGATTGCGTCCGCGATGCACGTCGTTGTCCAGGTAGGGCGACTGAGCGACGGCCGGCGCAAATTGCTTAGCCTGTCCGAGCTCAGTGGCATGGAGGGCGAAGTCATCACCATGCAGGAGATCTTCCGCTTCCGGCAGACCGGCGTCGCGGCCGACGGCATGGTCCAGGGCCGCTTCGAGGCGACGGGCATCCGGCCGCGCTTCCTTGAGCAGGTCATGGCCCATGGTGTCACCCTGTCGCCCGACCTGTTCCGTCCAGACAGGAATTTCGAAGCATGAGTAGCGTTTGGCTCAAAGCGATCGTCCTGATCCTGATATTCTCTGCGGTGGTATTCGCGGTCGAACGGATCCTGTCGGCTATCGTCGGCAAGCGGCTGCAGACCCAGGCAATCAACCAGCGGCTGGACATGATCAATCGCGGCATGGCCCGTGCCGATGCCATGCAGTTGCTGCGGCGGCAGTTGAGCGTGCTTCCCGAAAATCTGCCGGGCCTGTTGGTTCGGCCGGCGATGGCATTCGAGAAGATGCTGATGGCCGCGGGTGTGGCGATTCCCACGGGCCGGCTGATGCTGATGCTGCTGGTCGCGCCGCTGGTCATCTTCCTGCTGATCTTGACGATCATGGTGGTCACTGGCGCCGCACTGGGCGCGGGCCGGGTGATATTGCTTGCGACCTTCTCCTTCCTGCTTGGTGCGGGAATTCCGCTGCTGGTTCTGCAGATCCGCGCGAACCGCATGCGCAAGAAGATGCAGGACCAGTTTCCGGTGGCGCTCGACGTATTCGTGCGCGGCCTTCGCGCCGGCCACCCGATCGCCGCCGCGCTCGACCTGCTGACGGTAGAAATGCCCGATCCGATCGGCAGCCAGTTCGGCATCGTCGTCGATGAGGTGACCTATGGCGCGGACCTCCGCGATGCCCTCACCGGAATGGCGGATCGGTGGGACCTGGATGACATGCGGATGTTCGTCGTGTCCCTGTCCGTGCAAAGCGAGACGGGCGGCAATCTGGCAGAAATCCTTGAAAATCTGAGCAGGGTGATCCGCGAGCGGGCGTCAATGATGCTCAAGGTACGCGCCCTGTCGAGCGAGGGCCGCATGACCGCGGCGATGCTGACCGGCCTGCCGATCGTGGCATTCCTCATCCTCTTCATCGGCAACCCCAGCTTCTACCTGGATGTCGCCGACGATCCGGCATTCCTGCCCGGCTATGTCGCGTTGCTCACATTATATGCGATCGGCTTCTACTCGATCCGTCGCATGATCGATCTGAAGGTTTAGGGCGATGACCGACCTGCTTGCCAATGACGCCGCCCGGATCGCCCTTCTGGCACTGCTGTTCGTCGCCATCGCCGCGATCGTGTTCGGTATCGCCGCCACGGTCGGCGAACGGCAGGAAATGCGGGAGCGGTTAGTCGGCAGCGGCAGTCCCGGCAGCCAGCCTGACGGGACCAATCCCGTTGGCCTTCGCGTGCACGACGCGCGCGGCACCTGGGTCAAGCTGGTCACCGCCATCGAAAAGGCCGGAATCCCGCTGGTCGACACCAAGGATGCGACGATCCGCAGCCGCCTGATCGCGGCGGGCTACCCTCAGGAACAGGCGCCTCGCGTCTACACGCTGATCCGGCTGATCATGGTCATCGGGCTGCCGCTGGCCGTCTTGGGCCTGATGTGGGCGAGCGGCAGCTCGCCGTCGCTGACCAAGCTTTATTTTGTCGGTGCGGGCGCGGCGCTCCTCGGCCTGTACCTGCCCAACCTATGGGTCAGGGCGCGCGCCGACCGTCGCCAGCGAGAGATCATCAACGGCTTCCCGGACGCGCTGGACCTGATGCTGGTCTGCGTCGAGGCGGGGCTCGGGCTGGAATCGGCGTTCAGCCGGGTGGGCATGGAAATGACCCGTTCGCATCCGTTGCTGGCCGAACAGCTTGGGTCGGTGGTGCTGGAGCTTCGCGCCGGCCGAAGCCAGGAAGATGCGCTTCGCCGGATGGCCGATCGCGCCGGGGCGGACGAGATCAGGGCGTTCGCAACGCTGCTGATCCAGAGCCACAAGCTCGGCTCTTCGATCGCCCAGACCTTGCGCACCTATGCCAGCGAGATGCGCGAACGGCGCCGGATGCGCGCCGAGGAGAGGGCGCACCGCCTGCCGGTGCTGCTGTCGATTCCGCTGGTGACGTGCATGCTGCCGGTGATGATTGGCGTGCTGATGCTGCCGGCGGTGATCCGAACACTCCGTGTCATCCTTCCAGCAATGGCGAACTGATATGATGAAACAGTCATCCACTTTCGTCGCATTGGTGCTCGCACTGGGCGCCTCGTCGTGCAGCACGGGCGAGTTCAACGTTCGTCCGATCAAGTCCACGCTGGCCGCAGGCCGGCAGCCGGCCGACCTTCGCGTCGCCGAGGGCAATGCGCAGCTGGCGCTTGGCAACGTCGCCCTGGCGATCGAGGCCTATCGCAAGGCCCTGAGGGAGCAGCCGCAAAGCGTCGAGGCCATGATCGGCATGGCCACCTGCTACGAACGCATGGGCCGGGCCGACCTGTCGCGTCGCCATTATGAGATGGCGCTGGCGGTCGAACCCGCCAATACGGAGATTTATTCGCTGTTCGCCGAGTCCCTGGACGCGCAGGGACAGCGTGACGAAGCCGCACGGGTAAAGACTGAGTTGGCCGCACGTGTCGTCGCCCCCGAGGCGGCGCGTGCAGTGCCTGGCTCGGTTCCCGTGCTGCCGCCGCCACCGGCTCAGAGTGTGACGGTCGCCCTCGCACCGCCGCGCTCCGCGCCGGTGGCGGTTGAGCGCCCGGCTGCGACCGGCATGCGGCTTGAGCGCATATCGATGCGCGAAGTGGCGCTGGTCACGCGCCCGGAGCCGCGGTGGGAAGCGCGGACCGTCAACCGGACGGCGACCAGCACAACCATCCGCTTCGACAAGAAGGTCCAGCCGGCGGTGACCCTGCTCAACGCGGCCAGGGTGCAGGGGCTTGCTGCGCGCACCCGCGCCTATCTGGCCAGCCGCGGGTTCTCCGGCGCAAGGATCGGCGACGCGCCGGAAGTTCGGAAGCAAAGCGCGATCGTCTATTCGATCGTCGATGCGGCGCGGGCCGAGCGGCTGGCGGCGCAGTTCGGGTTTGTGCTCGAGCGGCGGGAAGGGACGAAAGCGGGGGTTACGGTCCTGCT
>DATEDR010000135.1:0-2457 GCA_035281605.1 Sphingobium sp. | reverse complement strand
CGACCTGTTTGCCGATCCGGCGACGGCGCCGCTGCTGGCCGATCAGGTCAGGGGGCGCATCGTCCTGATCGGCGGCGATTTCCCTGACCTCGATCAGTTCGAAATTCCGGCCACCCGCGTGCTGGCCAACTCACCGACGATGAGCGGGCTGGAGGCTCACGCCACCATGGCCGCGCAACTGCTCGACCTGCGCCTGCCCGGTCCTGCCGGTCCGGTTTCATTGTGGACCCTCGCCATCTTGGTCGTGCTGTGCGGCGCGTTCACCGCCATGCTGGACGTCCGGCCCTGGGTGGTGGCGCTGGCCGTGTTGGGCCAGCTGATCTTCTTCGCCGGTGCGCCATTCTATTTCGAATCGAACGGCCTCGACACATATGGCTTTCCAGCGTTCGGCTGGCTTGGGGGCTGGGCGCTGGCCTATGGCGCGACGGGGGCGGCTGTCCGCGCGGTCGGCTCCGAGCA
This sequence comes from Sphingobium sp., assembly GCA_035281605.1. Taxonomy (GTDB): domain Bacteria; phylum Pseudomonadota; class Alphaproteobacteria; order Sphingomonadales; family Sphingomonadaceae; genus Sphingobium. The sequence continues at coordinate 1,998 of DATEDR010000135.1, read as the reverse complement.
GCGGCGCTACGCCCAGTCGGCGCTCGGCAAATATTTGCCACGCGACATTGCCGCCCAGATCCTGCGCGACCCGAAGAAGCTGTCACTGACCGGTGAGAAGCGCGAAATCTATACGCTGTTCACAGACATCGAGGGCTTCACCATTCTCAGCCACCAGCTGCCGCCGGATCGGGTCGCGACCATCCTCAACGCCTATCTCGACGGCATGTGCGACATCGTCCTCGACCATGGCGGCACGATCGACAAATTCGTTGGGGACGCGGTGGTTGCCTTCTGGGGCGCGCCAATCGCCCGGGACGATGACGGCGATCGCGCGGCTAGGGCTCAGCTCGACATGCTGGCGTTCACCCAGAAATTCTCACTCGAGTATAGCGAGCCGGGCCATGAGATGGGCCGGACCCGCATCGGACTGCATTACGGCCAGGCGGTCGTCGGCAATTTCGGCGGCGAGGGCCGGCTCAGCTACACCGCCTTGGGCGATTCCATGAACTGCGCCGCCCGGCTGGAAGGCGCCAACAAATATCTCAAGACCGTGGCACTGATCAGCGAGGAGGCGCGCAGCCGCACTTCCGTCGACGTCTACCGGCCGATGGGCCGGATCATCCTCTCGGGGCGCGAAACCCCGATCGTAGTGTGGGAGCCGGCGCCCGATTTCGATCCGGACATTCGGCAGCAACTTGTCCAGCTTTGGAGCGCATTCGATTCGGGAGATCGTTCCGCCCTCGACGCAATCGAGCAAATTTGCTTAACCCAGGATAAGGATGCGGCGCTCTCCGCCTTCGCCTGCCGGCTTCGGGAGGCGGGACCGGGCGGCGCCTTCAAGCTCAAGGAGAAATGACATGGCCCGCCTGTTGCTCGCCGCGGTTAGTGCCGCCCTCCTCGCATCTTCCGCCTCCGCGGCGGTGCTGGTCGTCCGCTCGTCCGGACCGTCGGCCGCCTCCTATCCCCCGGGGAAAGCGCTAGCCGATAACCATGTCCTCAAGCTGAAGGCCAGCGATACGGTCGTGCTGCTCGACTCGCGCGGCACCCGCACCCTCAGCGGTCCCGGCAATTTCAATGTGACCGCCAGCACCGGCGCGGTGAGTGGCGCGGTTCGAACCGCCGGCACCAGCGCCCGTAGGGTCCGGCTGGGGGCTGTCAGGGGTGCGAAGGCGCGCAGCGTGTGGCAGGCGGACATCGCGCAGTCGGGTAATGTCTGCATCGCCAATCCTAGCGAACTCACCCTGTACCGGAGCGACGCGACAAAGGACGCAACCGTGACCCTCACCGACTCCGGCGGGCGCACTGCGACGGTCGAGTTCAAGGCGGAGCAGTGGGACGCTGCCTGGCCCAAGGCCATACCCGTTGCATCGGGGGCCAAGGTCAATGTCACCGGCGTTGGCGAGCCGGCGACGCTGACCCTTCGCCAGCTGACCCCCATTCCGACGGGACTTGAGTCGATGGCGCAAAGTCTGATCCGGGCCAATTGCGAGGGGCAGCTCGACGCGCTGATCGAAACCATCAGCCCGCGCTTGGAGGGATAGCTACAGCATGACTCAGATGCTCGGTCTGTATATCGGCATCTTCGCCGCGGTCCTGGTCGCGCTGATCGCCAGGTCTCGCATGGTCGCCCACGTGATGCTTGGCATCGCCGGCGCACTGGGACTCGTCTATGGTGCCAGTGCGCACGGGATGATGAGCGTCATCCTGCCGTTCCTGATCCTGATCGTCGCGGGCGTCCAGGTGATCAGCGCCATCGGCGCTAACCGCGCGGCCAAATTCAGCGCCGAGGAACAGGCCATGACCGAGGGGCCACTCGCCGGGCTCAGCAAGGCCCAGGCGCGCCGGCTGATTGACCAGGGCATGTGGATGGATGGTCGGCCAGGTGACGTGCTCATCCGAGAAGGCGAAGCCGCGGCGCAGCTCTACTACATCGCGAGGGGCGGCGGCGACGTCCATGCGCGCGGCCACCTGGTGGGCCGCGTCGTTCCTGGACAGCTGGTCGGCGAAGCGACGGTG
>DATEDR010000134.1:0-6414 GCA_035281605.1 Sphingobium sp. | reverse complement strand
CCAGCGGTCGACACCGGCATAGCGGTGGTCACCACGCCGGACCTGCGCTGGGCGCGCCGCGACATCAAGAGCGTCGGCCTGCTTGCCCAGGCCATGGCAAAATGCATCGCCGCCGACGCTGGTGCGCAAGAGGCCTGGATGGTCGAGGATGGCTTCGTGACCGAAGGCGCTTCCTCGACGGCCTTTCTGGTGACCGACGAGGGGATCATCACGCGTCCTTATACGCAGGCCGTGCTTGCGGGCTGTACGGGCACGACCCTGACGGCGCTCGCGCAGGAGAGCGGCCTTGCCATCGTCCGCCGCCCCTTCACCGTGACAGAGGCGTTGCGGGCCCGCGAAGCCTTCATCGCCAGCGCATCGACGCTGTGCCTGTCGGTCGTGCAGATTGACGGGCAGCGGATCGGCGACGGCAAGCCGGGGCCTATCGCCGCGCGGCTGCGCCAACTCTACATCGATTTCGCCCGGCGCACGGCGGTCTGACGCCGCCTCAATCCCACAGAAAAATCCATTTCGGAGGAAAATTCGCCTTATTCCGTTTCGGCGAAAAGCCGCGCCATTTTGGCGGCAGCGCCGGCCATCGCGCGGCAGCCTGGGCAGAAGGCGGGTCGAGGCGCCCCATAGCTCCGATCTGGAGGAGAGATATGCGGCAGACGCCGGGCTTTTCGGTAAGCTCGGAACAAAGCAGGGACAGGAGTATCAAGGGAAATGGACCGTTCGCGGATGGAATTCGACAGTTCAGCGGACGCCTATGGCGTGAAGGATCAGCGGCCCGGCCTGCTCATGCTGGCGGACGACATTTTTCTCGATGATGTCGAGGATCTTGCCCGCGCCGCGCAGTTCCGGCTACTCGACATCGTTCCGCTGCCCGAGGCGCCGGCGCGGCTGGACATGCAGGTGGGGTGCGATGTCGTCCTGCTCTACTGCTCCCGACCCGCCGCGATGCTGGAGCGCCTGCTGGTCCAGGTCGAGACGCTGGCCGTGCAGAACGACCTTTGCGTCATCATGGTCGCGGGGCTGGAGACGATCGACCTCGCTTATGCCTGCGTCCGCAGCGAACGGACCCAGCTGCTCTGCGCGCCCGATCATGCCGATCTCGCCGCCGCGCTGCTGACCGCCGGGGGCCGGACGCAGCAGCGCACCGTTCATGAGGTCAATCAGGAAAGCGAGGGCGTCAGGCTTCAGCAATTGAGCGAAGAAGTGAGCCGGCTGGCCCGGACGCTCGAAGCGCTGACCGCCCGCCCCCGCCCGGCCACGCCCTCTTTCGCGCTGGGCCCGCGCATATCCGACCAGCCGAGCGATTATATCGGCATGCCCGCGCTGGAACCGCTTGGCGCGGCGAAGGATAAGGGCGAGGTCCCCCCGGTCGGCTCCGCCCAGGTGCGCGACCTGCTGCGCGCCCGCCGCCTGCGCGAGGAGTTCCTGCCCGGCGACCTGTTCGCCGATCCGGCCTGGGACATGCTGCTCGACCTTCTCGCCGCGCGGATCGATCAGGAGCGGGTATCCGTATCCAGCCTCTGCATTGCATCGGCCGTGCCGCCGACGACCGCATTGCGCTGGATCAGGACGCTCACCGACAAGGGCTTCGTGCAGCGGCAGGCCGATCCCCATGACGGCCGGCGCGTCTTCATCACCTTGGCCGATCATACGGTCGAGGCGCTGACCCACTGGTTTGCCGCAAGCCGCCGTTTCCTGTGCGCCTGACCGTCCATAAGGCTTGACCCGCGCCCCAATTGCCGGCAATAGGCGCGCTCCGGCCAGGTCAGCGCGCCTTGGCCCCGGGCGATTAGCTCAGTTGGTAGAGCGTCTCGTTTACACCGAGAATGTCGGCGGTTCGAGCCCGTCATCGCCCACCATCCTTTCCATGCCGGCGGGACAGCACCGGATATTGCGATGCCATGCCACCGCTGCTAATCGACGCGACCATGATCCAGCCGCCTGAAATCCTTCGAGTCACCAAGCCCCGCGTCGCCTGCGACGGATCGGGCGACATTCCCGCCGCGCTCGGCCATCCCAGGATCTTCCTGGAGATTGACGAGCATGGCTATGTCGATTGCGGCTATTGCGACCGCCGCTTCGTGCTGATCGGGGGCCCTGCCGATACGCCCGAAGTCGCCGGCCTGCCCGACATCGCCTCGGGCGCCAGCCTCTAAGGTTCGGTCGCGTTCGCGACGGGCAGATCATCAAAGCAATGGTCTAAGCGGATCATCGCGCCTATATCGAGCGCATGACTGACCTGGCTTCCCAATTCACCGACGCGCGCGGCCTGCTCTATCGTCCCGGGCTGCTCGATCCGGACGGCGCGCGCCGCCTGACCAGCGACGCGCTCAAAAATTGCGACGATGGCGAGCTCTATCTGCAATATCGCGCGAGCGAGAGCTTCGGCTTTGACGATGGGCGCCTGAAAACCGCCGACTATTCGACCGATGCGGGTTTCGGCCTGCGCGGCGTGTCGGGCGAGATGACCGGCTTTGCCCACGCCAATGACATCAGCGAAGCGGCGATTCGCCGCGCCGCCGAGACGCTGACGCTGCTCGACCCGACCAAGGGCCGGCCCGCCCCGCCGCCGCAGCGCACCAACCGTCATCTCTATACCGACGCCAATCCGCTGGAGATCGTGCCCTTCGCCGAAAAAGTGACGCTGTGCGCCGCCATCGACGCCGCCGCGCGCGCCCGCGATCCGCGCGTCGCCCAAGTGTCGGTGAGCCTGGCAGGCAGTTGGTCGGTGGTGGAAATCGTGCGCGCCGACGGCTTCACGGCGACCGACATCAGGCCGCTGGTGCGCCTCAACGTCTCGGTCATCCTGGAAGAGAATGGCCGGCGCGAAACCGGCGTCTTCGGCATTGGCGGGCGATATCTTTACGATCAGGTCATGGCCCCCGCCATCTGGAACCGGGCGATCGACGAGGCGCTGGACCAGGCGCGCGTCAACCTGCGGTCGGTCGCGGCGCCGGCCGGCGAGATGACGGTGCTGCTCGGGCCGGGGTGGCCCGGCGTCCTGGTGCATGAGGCCATCGGCCACGGCCTGGAGGGCGACTTCAACCGCAAGGGCACCAGCGCCTTTTCCGGCCGCCTGGGCGAGCGGGTCGCCGCGCCCGGCGTAACCGTGGTGGATGACGGATCGATCCTCGACCGGCGCGGATCGCTGTCGATCGACGATGAAGGCACGCCGACGCGCGAGAATATTCTCATCGAGGACGGCATCCTCAAAGGCTATATGCAGGATCGCCTGAACGCCCGGCTGATGGGCGTCGAGCCCACGGGCAACGGCCGCCGCGAAAGCTATGCCCATGCGCCGATGCCGCGCATGACCAACACGTTCATCAAGGGCGGGAAGGACGATCCGGAGGAACTGCTCAGCCGGATGAAGTCGGGCATTTTCGCGAAAAGCTTCGGTGGCGGCCAGGTCGACATCGTCTCGGGCAAATTCGTCTTCACCTGCACCGAGGCGTACAAGGTGGAAAACGGCAAGCTGGGCGAGCCGATCAAGGGCGCGACGCTGATCGGCGACGGGCCGACCGCCCTTACCAAGGTGATCGGCATCGGCAATGACTGGGCACTGGACGAAGGCGTCGGCATGTGCGGCAAGGCCGGACAGAGCGTGCCTGCCGGTGTCGGCCAGCCAACTCTTTTGATGGAAGGGCTGACCGTCGGCGGCACGGCGACGTGAACCCGGTCGGGGACTTCCGCCGCCGAAACGGCGACCGGAGGCTCCCGCGCCGTCAGCCGAGGAACCGCTGCGGCGCAGCATCTTTCTTTCTTCATGAACATGCTGACCGACAGCCACGATGCCGTGACCGCTGATTGGGCTGCGGCCCTGCTCGACTTCTGGTTCAACCAGGTGGGTGAAGAACGGTGGTGGGGGCAGGATTCCGCGCTCGATCGGGAATGCGTGACTCGCTTTCGTGCACTCTGGGAAGACAAGCGGCAGTCGCCCGCCGAAGATTTTCTCGACCGGGCTGACGATGCCCTGGCCGCCGTGCTGCTGTTCGACCAATTGCCGCGCAACATGTTTCGGGGCAGCGCGCAGGCCTTTGCCACCGACCCGCTGGCGCGGGACGTCGCGCGCGGCGCCATTGCCCAAGGTTACGACATCCAGATCGGCGGCGCCGGGCGGCTGTTCTTCTACATGCCCTTCCAGCATAGCGAGTTGCTGGACGACCAGACGCTATCGCTCAGCCTCTTCGAAGCCGCCGGCGACGAGCGGTGGCTTGGATTCGCCCGGCAGCACCATGCGATCATCCAGCGCTTCGGCCGCTTCCCGCATCGTAACGTCGCCTTGGGCCGTGAGACCCTGCCCGAGGAAGAAGCAGCCGCCCAAGACGTGGCGGACCGGTAAGCTGCTGCCCATTTTTTAGGCAGCATGCGCCGGATGCCCGTTTTTTTGGCGGCGGCGTCCTGCGCAGTCGTGGCAATATTGCCGATTCCGCCGCATGTTGGATTTGGCACGGCTCTTGCTGGTTATTGGCCGCACACCAATAACAGGGGGGCGACATGAAACTCGTCATGGCTATCATCAAGCCGTTCAAGCTGGACGATGTCCGCGAGGCACTTTCCTCGCTCGGCATCGCCGGCATGACCGTAAGCGAGGTGAAGGGCTTCGGCCGCCAGAAGGGCCAAACCGAAATCTATCGGGGCGCCGAATATTCCACCAACATGGTTCCCAAGATCAAGATCGAGGTCGTTTGCGACGATGATCTCGCGCCGCGCGTGGTCGAAGCGACGCAGCAGGCCGCCAATTCGGGCGCGATCGGGGATGGCAAGATCTTCGTCCTCGACGTCGGGCAAGCCGTGCGCATCCGCACCGGCGAAACCGGCGAAACCGCGCTGTAAGAAGGGGGGAATGATGACCTTTTCCAAGAAATTTTGCGGCGTGATGGGGGCGATCGGCCTGTCCCTGCTCGCCGCGGGGCCGGCACTCGCCGCCGCGCCGATCAAGGCGCCAGACGCCGCCGCCATGGCCGCCATGGTCAACAAGGGCGACGTCGCCTGGATGCTGATCTCGGCCGCTTTGGTCCTGATGATGTCGATCCCGGGCCTGGCCCTTTTCTACGGCGGCCTCGTCCGTACCAAGAACATGCTGAGCATCCTGATGCAGGTGTTCATGATCGTGTCGGTCGCCGGCCTGGTCTGGTGCTGCTGGGGCTATTCGATCGCCTTCACTTCGGGCGGCTCCAACCCCTTCTTCGGCGGGCTTTCCAAGGCGTTCCTGATGGGCGTCGACGGTACGACCTGGGCGGCGACCTTCAGCAACAACGTCTATCTGCCCGAATTCGTGTTCGTCGTCTTTCAGATGACCTTTGCCATGATCACCCCGGCGCTGATCGTCGGCGCCTTTGCGGAGCGCGTGAAATTCTCTTCGCTGATGGTGTTCGTGGTGCTGTGGCTGACGGTGATCTATTTCCCGATGGCGCACATGGTCTGGTACTGGGCCGGCCCGGACTTCCTGGTTGATGCCCCGACCGATTACGGCCTGCTCTGGGGCTGGGGCGCGCTCGACTTCGCGGGCGGCACCGTGGTGCACATCAACGCCGGCATCGCCGGCCTGGTGGGCGCGATCATGATCGGCAAGCGCGTTGGCTTCCCCAAGGAACCCATGCCGCCGCACTCGCTGACCATGACCATGATCGGTGCGAGCCTTCTGTGGGTCGGCTGGTTCGGCTTCAACGCCGGTTCCAACCTGGAAGCCAATGCCGTCACCAGCGTCGCCTTCATCAACACCATGGTCGCCACCTGCGCGGCGGCGGTCAGCTGGTCGCTGGTCGAACAGGTCCACCATGGCAAGGCTTCGCTGCTGGGCGCCGTCACCGGCGCGGTGGCCGGGCTGGTCGCCATCACCCCGGGCGCCGGTTATGCGGCGCCCATGACCTCGATCGTCCTGGGCTTCGCCGTTTCGCCGATCTGCTACTTCTTCGTGGCATTCGTGAAAGGAAAGCTCGGCTATGACGACAGCCTGGACGTGTTCGGCGTCCACTGCATCGGCGGTATCTTCGGTGCCATCGCCACGGCCATCGTCGCCGATCCGGCGCTGGGCGGTCAGGGCTTCTTCGACTACACTGTCTTCCCGGCGGTCGTGGGCAAGTATGACATGGCTGCGCAGATCGTTACCCAGATCAAGGCCGTCCTGCTGACGCTGGTCTGGTCGGGTGTCGGCAGCGCGATCCTCTACTTCATCATCGACAAGACGATGGGCCTGCGTCCGAGCAGGGAAGCCGAGATGGAAGGTCTCGACCTCTCCAGCCACGGCGAACGCGCCTACAATTACTGAGCTTGGCAGGGCGGGTCGATCCAAGGCCCGCCCGCCTCACCTTGTTCCTCCTGCGAACATGCCTAGGGACCGGTACGCAAGTACCGGTCCCTTTTTTGTCAGCTTCGGGGGCGAGTCCAGAGCGTGGCCGGGCGGGGCGTCGCGGCGGG
>DATEDR010000133.1:0-11014 GCA_035281605.1 Sphingobium sp. | reverse complement strand
GACCTTGATGACCTCGGCACCGAAATCGGCGAGCAGTTGCACCGCGAACGGAGCGGCGAAGAGCCGCCCGAGTTCGAGAACCCGGACGCCCGCGAGAGGCTGCGCCCTGCTGATCTTTGTCCGCTGTTCATCTTGTTGACGCGAATGGCTCAAATCTGGTCTCCATAAGGGCGAAAGCGGATTCACAAACTTGCCGCAATCGCCCGAAAACAGCGGCACCCGTATGCCGTTGATCAGCTTCTCGATGCTCGAAGAGGCGGGCTACAAGGGGAGAACCTGCTCCCCACCTCTCCGAGCGAGCCCGGCCGCGACACGGGCGGCCTTGCCGCTCCTGTCTCTTGCCGGATCCGGGTATCGTTCATTCCGGTTTGGCGGGGAACGGGAGCATTGCCAATTCGCATCTCCCGAACCGCACCTTAGCCCGGCTGGAACCGCGGACTTAGCGAACGGCGCCGCCGAAGCGCATGGTGAATCGCACCCCGTAGGTCCGGGGCCGGGCGGGCACCTGAACGTCGGCCGTACCGCTCGTGAGCATCGAGATGTACCGCAGCTTGTTGGTCAGGTTCTCGCCCCAGATGGTGAGGGTGTAGCGCCCGTTTTCGGGAGTCCAGGCGGCCTGCGCCGAAAGGTCCCAATAAGGATCGTAGGCTAGCTTGTTGCCGACGTCCGCATAAGCCTTGCCAGCGTGATAGGCGTTGCCGCCGATGTCGATCGTGCCGCTCTCCGTCTCGATCGCATAATTGCCGCCGAAGTTGAACGTCGTTTTGGGAGTCCGGATCAATGTGTTTCCCGACACGTCGCAGATTGCCTGACGATTTCCACCGACCGGCGTGCCGCTGCCCGGCGAGCAGGTTGCTGCCGGCGTGGGATTCGTCGTCATCAACGGAAAAGTCACCGGCGCATTCGGGAAGCTGGTATATTTCGCATCCTGGTACGAGAAGCTCGAGAAGAGGCTCAGGCCATCGAGCGGATTGGCCGACAGCTCGACTTCGAACCCCTTGATCTCCGCCGATGCCGCGTTGAGCACGTAAATCAGGTTCGTGTCCGGATTGCGCGCCGTCGTCTGGAGCCCCCTGGCCTTGGTGATATAGCCCGCGAAGTTCGTGCGCAGCCAGGGTAGCGGCTGGAGCTTTGCGCCCAGTTCATACTGGGTCACATTTTCCGGATCGACGGCAGGATTGTCGATGCTCGTGGCGTTCCACTGGCCCGATTTGAAGCCTCGGCCATATTTCGCATAGAGGTTGATGTCGCGGTTCGGCTGGAAGGTCAGCGTGGCGCTCGGGGTGAACTTTTCCCAGGTCTTGCTGGAGTCGACCCCGGTCACGATCGTCGTGACATTGGTGCGGGTATTCAGCGTTTCCTGCCGGCGGTCGGTCAGATCCTTCTTCTCGCGCGTGTAACGGCCGCCGAGCTGGAGCGACAGGGTCGGCAGGAAGCGCCAGGTGGCCTGGGCATAGGCCGCAAGCGCATCATTCTGCACCTTGCCATAATTACTGATGTAGGAAACCACGCCGAAATTGGGACCAGCGGTCAGGTTCGACTGCTCGCTGCGCGACGGGTCCGCTTTCGAATTGTCATGATAATATACGCCGCCGATAATCCAGTCGAGATTGCCCCCGCCGGCCGACGTCAGATAGACTTCCTGGTAGAAGGATTTCGAGAGCTGGCGGATGAGCACGCTCCCCTGGGCTTTCGGCGTCGAGGCGTCGCTGTCCGACGCGTCGAGGAACCGGCTGTAATAATAGCTCGAGATGCTCGTGAGATCGAAAGCGTCGGTTTCCCATTTTGCGGTGAGCGCGACGTTGCGGGTATCGATCTTGAGGAAAGGCGCGAAGGACTGCGCGACCGTATAAGGCTCCGACGGGAAGATGCCGTTCGGATCGAGACGGCGTGCCGAGGTATTGCCGTTGATCGGCTGCGACATCAGAATCGAATTGTCGCTGCTGCGCGCATAAGCGCCCGACAGGGTCAGCTCGAAATTCTCGGCCGGCTGGAAGGCAAGTTTCGCCCGCGCAGTGGTCGTGTTGTTCGCGCCGTTCATCTTGTCCTGAACGAGGTCATAGACGAACCCGTCGTCGTTGATGTGCTCGATCGCGAAGCTCGCCTGGATCTTCTCGCTACCAGCCGACGCATAGGCGCTGACATGGATCTCGTCGAACTTGCCATAGCCGATCATCAGTTCCGCCGCGGGCTCGACCGAGGGCCTTTTGGTGACGATGCTGATCGCACCACCGGTCGCATTGCGACCATAGAGCGTTCCCTGGGGACCACGCAGGATCTCGACCCGCTCGATGTCGGGAAGCTGCATCACGCCGGCAAGCAGCGTGGGCTGATAGATGCCGTCGATATAGATCGGCACGACCGACTCTTCGCCTGCACCGGTGCCGCGCGTTCCAAGACCGCGAATGGTCGGCTGTACGCCGAAACCGGACCGCGCGAAGTTGAAGCCCGGCGTCACCTTGGGAAGTTCGGATGTCGACTGAATGCCCGCGACGTCGAGTGTCTCGGCGCTGAACGCGGAAATCGCGACAGGTACGTCCTGAAGCCGTTCCTCGCGGCGCTGTGCGGTGACGACGATCTCGCCCATCGCCGGCGCGGGCGCTTCGGCCTCACTGTCGGCTACGTCCTGCGCGACTGCAATCGTCGGCATCGCGCCCAGCGAAGCGCCGGCGAGCAGAACGATATGAAGGCTTGAACGGAAAATCATCTTAGTCCCCTCTCCTGGATGCCCGCTTTGGCGCGGGACGTTTAATTGGTGCGACGTCTTCATGAAGCACGGCGCACAGGGTTCAATTCTTGTTCGTGAAAGCGTGCCTTTTGCTGACACAAAGTGACAATAATCACGCAAATCGAGTGATTTATAGTTCATTCTTGAAATTTTCACCTCGTCGCTCGACCTTTCGCTGTCGTGCCCCCTATCCTTCGTCGATGATGAGCGGCCGGATGAGCCGGAGCGCGACGCGCAGCGATATGAGCGCCATCGAAACGGCCACGGTGCAGACGATAGCGAGCGACCATCCGATCTTCGCGGGGTCGAGGAAAACGAAATCCGTAAGGCTGGCCACCGCCAGCGGACCGAGGCTTGTTCCGATCGTCACCATGAAGAGGAAGAGTGCGCTGAGCTGCGCGCGGACGCGCGTCGGCGCGATGAGCTGGATGACCGAGGACATATAGAGCGTATGACCCAGGGCAGCGGCCTGGATAAGGCCGTAGCCGACATAGAAGACGAGCGGCGAAGGCGCGAAATAGGCCAGCGCCGTCACGCACCCCGCTGGCACAAGGAGCCAGGTATAGAAGCGAAGATGGGCGTCCTTGACACCGCGCGCATATAGCCAGTCGATCGCGACGCCCTTCAACAGGACGGTCCCGGCGGCACAGACACTTACGAGCCCGAGCGCCGGACCGTAGCTCGTTGCCTCGATGCCGAAACGGCGCTGCAAATAGGTCGGTGTCCAGTCGATCGCGCCCGAGATGAGCGTGATCGAACCGAAACCGAGAAGGAGCGCCGTCATGAGCTTCCGGTTCTCGACGACGAACGTCTTGAGACCGGCATCGGAATAGCGGCGCGGGACGCTCATCGCGCCGCGTTTCGGCTCGGAGAAGGTGTAAAGGAGCAGTGCCATCAATGCGCCCGGCGCACCAACGATAAAAAAGGTGATATGCCAGGTTTTGACGTCCCCGACGAACGGCAGGCTGATCTGGCCGAGCGACGCCGCAAAGCCGATCGCGAGCGCACCGATCGAGTAACCGGCCGCCTGCCCGAGCTTCGGCCCCATTCCGTAAATCGCCAGCGCCGTTGCGAGACGATTCGGCGGGAATTTGTCTGCGATCAGCGAATAGGCGGCGGGCGTCAGCGACGCCTCACCCACCCCGACGCAGGAGCGTGCGGCGAACAATTGCCAGAAGGAGCTTGCAAGTCCCGACGCCGAGGTCGCCAGCGACCAGAAGGCAACCCCGATGCTCACGAGGATCCGGCGCGGATAACGGTCCGCAGTCCAGGCGAGCGGGAGACCGAAGATGGCGTAGAAAACGCCGAATGCCGGGCCGAGAATGAGGCTAATCTGGAAGTCGCTCAGATGCAGATCCTCCTGGATCGGGTGGACGAGCATCGAGATGATCATGCGGTCGAGCTGCGAGAGGATGTACAGCGAGAGCAGTATCCCCAGCATCCACCAGCGCTCGACGACCTGGAAGCGGCGCGCCGGCGGTAGCGAGCCCGCTGCGGGAGACAAGAGGTCTTCGGATTGCAATTTCACTTCCTCTCATCCCGCCCTGATGGTTCCGCCTTGGTCGACAGGCCGGCTCGGAGGCGGATCCCCCTTTTTGGCATGTACCAGGTCGATCCGGCGGCGGCCGTCACGAAGCTCGTCCCCTGACGCCCTTTCGGGGGCGCCTTATTTCTCGACGCTGCTGGCCCATGTCCGCAGCGACAATTTGTTTTTTCCGAACGCTGGCTTCGGCTTTGCTTTCGCTCGGTGCGTCACATGCCCTTGAAGCGGCCGGGACGCTTTTCCGCAAAGGCAGCCACCGCCTCGCGGCAATCGTCCATTCCCATGGTGTAAATCTCGTACGCCAGCGAAGCTTCGAAGGCAGCGCCGGTCATTTGCCGGATCGCGACGTTCAGCGAGGCCTTGGTATAGTTTACGGCGTGCGGCGGCAGGTCGCGCAATTTCTCCGCCATCGCCTGGACCGCGCTATCGAGCTCGGCTTCGGGGAGGCAGCGGTTGATGAGGCCCATCGAGGCCGCCTGCGGCGCGGGAACCGGATCGCCTGTCATGAGAAACTCTTTGGCGCGGTGTGGCCCGACGAGCAGCGGCCATAGCAGCACCCCGCCATCGCCCGCAACCATGCCGGCCTTTACATGCGAATCGCAAAGGCGCGCGCCTTCTTCCGCGAAGACCATGTCACAGGCGAGCGCGAGGGTGACTCCGATCCCATAGGCAACGCCTCGAACCTTGGCGATCACGGGCTTCTCGCAGTCCATCAATGCGAAGATGTGACGGCGTGCGCGCGCGGTCGTGCGATTGACGGGCCGGGCGGCGACCGTGCCGGCCTCGGCCTTCCGCCTAGAGAGGTCGGCACCCGAGCAGAAATCATTTCCTTCACCGGTCAGGATGATCACACGAACGGCGGGGTCGTTCTGAAGATCGTCCCAGATGGTAAGCAACTCGTCGCTCATCTCCGGCGTGGTGGCGTTGCGCCGCGACGGGTTCGAAAGCGTCACGGTCAGGATACCGTTCGCGAGCGACAACTTGAGCGCCTTGTATCGCCCATAGTCGTGCGCCGATTCCTGCATCGTCATCGTCGGATCCTCCTTCCCCTGCATTGCGAAGCCGGCCGGCGTCAGGCTGCGGTTTCCGCGGCTGCCGCCGCAGCTTCCCGCTCAAGGCGCCGGAGCATCGGGCCGAAAGCGCGCAGCGCGTAGCGGAGCATGACAAAGGCCCCGCCCATGCCGCAGAAGGCCACGATCGCGAGCGACCAGCCCAGTTTTCCCGGATCTTCGAAGACATAGTTGGTGAGCAGGGCGACGAGGGTCGGTCCGAACGTCATCGAGGCGATATTGCCCGCGAGAAGCGCGGTTGCGCTGGCCCGCGCCCGCAGATGCGGCGGCGTCACCATCTGCACCGAGGTAGCCATATAGAGACCGAATGGAATTGCGACGACCTGGACGAAGCCATAGGCGATGAGGAACCAGAGCGGGTTTTCGATCAGAAACGCCAGCGCGGCGAGCGGGGTAAAGATCGCCAGCAGCCATGTATAGAAACGCAGCACCGCGTCGCGGATCCCTCGGGCATAGAGCCAGTCGACGACGGCGCCCTTCAACACGACGGCGAATGCGCTGAGAAAACTGATCAGGCCGATAACCGGTCCATATTGCGCCGGACTCCATCCGAAATGCCGGCCCATATAGGTCGGCACCCAAGTCTGGAGCGCGATCGAGGGTATCGATACGCAGCAAAACCCCAGCAGCAGCGGAACGAACAGCCGCTTCTCGGTAAGCATGAAGGCGATGAACCCGCCATTCGTCGCACCCGGCCTGGGCGCGGCCCGCGCAGGCTCGCGAAAGGTGAACACCAGAAAGGCCATCAGCAAGCCGGGAAGGCCCACGACAAGAAAAACCTGTCGCCAGGGCGTCAGGTCCCCAAGGAAGGAGAAATGGTGGGTGCCGCTTACGGCGAGTGCTGTGATGAGGATGCCGCCGAGCGCATAGGCCGCGCTCGTTCCGATCTTCGGGCTTGAGCTGTAGATCGCCATGGCGGTGTTGAGCCGCTTGCGCGGAAAACTGCTCGTCAGCATCGAATGAGCCGCAGGCGTGAGCGCCGCTTCGCCCACCGCGACGAGCATCCGCATGAAAAACAGGGTAGCAAAGCCGGTGGCGAGACCGCTCGCGGTCGTGGCCGCCGACCACACCAATATGCCTCCGAAGATCACCCAGCGCCGATCGAACCGGTCGGCTGCCCAGCCCAGCGGAATACCGAAGGCAACATAACAAAGACCGAATGCCGGGCCGAGAATGAGGCTCATCTCGAAATCGGTCAGGCCAAGCTCGTGTCGGATCGGATCGACGAGCATCACGATGATCTGACGGTCGAGCCAAGAGTAGGTGTAGATCGCAGTCAACACAATCAACATCCACCAAGCCCGTCGATCGATCTTTCCCTCGCTCGTGGTCAACATATCGCGCTCCCGGGTGCCTCATGGGCGGAAGGGTTGACGACCCTCCCCCTGTTCATGGCCAACCGATCGCTGAACCGGCCGAACGGCAAAACAGTATGCGGGTTTAGGGATATCCGCAACCAAATTGACGAACGACGGGTCAGCAGCCCGAAATCTTTCGCCCTTATGAAATTATATACCTGATATTATTGTATATATTCTGAACCAAATGGCCCCACTGTTCGGTCGCGCTGGTCGGATCGCGCACATCCGGCTTGACCGGGCCCGGGGATCGAGGACGTAAAAATATCATTGTATTTCATATTATTAAGCAACTGAAGTCGCATTCATTGGCTCAGGAGCTCTGCGGGACTTAATCGGACGCGAAGGCTCGCTTTCAACACTGCGAATAGGCACGCGCCGGAGAATTGCAAAGGGTTGATCAAGGCTGCGCGGGAGACAGTCGGGGAGACCAAGATGAAAACAGACAATCGGATCCTAGTCGAAAAACGCGGCCATGTTGCAACGCTGACCTTCAACCGGCCCGAGGTGCTCAACGCCTTTTCGGCGGGAATGGGCAAGCTGATGGCCGACTGGCTCCAGGAGCTCAATGACGATCCCGATGTGCGGGTGCTGATCTTCACGGGCGCGGGAAAGGGATTCTGCTCGGGCAAGGATCTGAAGAGCGCCAACGACCTGTCCCGGCCGGCGCCGCGCTCGCCCTATCGCATGCTCAACTTCAACGAGCATAATATCGCGTCCATCCGCAGCTTTGCCAAACCCACCATCGCTGCGGTAAACGGCGTGGCGGTAGGTGCCGGTCTCGGGGTCAGCGTGGCCTGCGATTTGCGGATCGCATCGCCGACGGCACGCTTCAGTGCCATTTTTGCCAAGCGCGGAATTCCTGCCCAGGACGCGGTGGGCGCCTTCCTGCCTCAGATTGTCGGACTGCCGAAGGCGCTCGAGCTTCTTTACACGGCGCGCATGGTGGAGGCCGACGAGGCGCTGGCGATGGGCCTGGTAAACGAGATCGTTTCCGCCGAGCATCTGCTCGATCGTGCAATGGAGATCGCAGAAACCATCGCGCAGGGCCCCCCGCTGGCGCTCGCGATGATCAAGCAGGTCGTTTATCGCGGGCTCGGCCGGTCGGCGGACGACCAGCTCGCGCTTCAGGCGCTCGGGACCTATATCAACCTCGCCAATGCGGCAGACGATGTCCGCGAGGCGAGCGCCGCCTTTCGCGAAAAGCGCCCTCCCCGCTTCAAGGGCCATGCGGAATAGAAACCCGATGACCGGACCGCACCGGCGTCTGCAGCATGGGCCGACCGACGGCCGCCCGCAGATGCCGCCTGAGCTTCGGATGAGCGAGGAACCGGTCCACTCGCCCTTCACGATCCCGATTTTCCGGGCGGTCTGGATTGCCAGCGTCTGCTCGAACTTCGGAGGGCTGATACAGGCTGTCGGCGCATCATGGATGATTACCCAGCTGGGCGGCTCGCCGCAGCAGGTCGCGCTTGTCCAGGCATCGGTCAGCCTGCCGATCATGCTGCTGTCGCTATGGGCCGGCGCGATGGCGGACAATCTCGATCGCCGGAAGATCATGCTTTTGGCCCAGTCGTTCATGCTCGTCGTTTCGCTCGGCCTTGCCATTTGCACCTATGCCGGGCTGATGTCGCCCTGGTTCCTTCTTTGCCTCACGTTCCTGATCGGGTGCGGGACGGCCATAAACAGCCCCGCCTGGCAGGCATCGATTGGCGACATGGTGCCGCGGCCGGTCCTTCCCGGCGCAATTGCTATGAACAGCATGGGCTTCAATATCGCCCGCAGTGTCGGCCCTGCCCTCGGCGGCGCCATTGTCGCCTTCGGAGGCGCGCTCCTCGCCTTTGCGATCAATGCGACGAGCTATCTCGGCTTGATCAATGTGCTTGCGCGCTGGAAGCCTGTCAGGGCCGAACATCGGCTGCCTCGCGAACGGCTCGCCGTCGCGATGGTCGCCGGCGTGCGCTACGCTGCCATGTCGCCAAGCCTGCTTCGCGTCATGGCCCGGGCTTCCCTTTTCGGAATCGCGGCCAGCTCCATTCCCGCCCTGCTGCCGCTCGTTGCGCGCGACCTCATTGGCGGAGGGCCATTGACCTACGGGTTATTGCTCGGATCGTTCGGGTTCGGCGCTGTCATCGGCGCTGCGCTGAGCGGCCGCCTGCGCCGCAAATGGTCGACCGAGATCATCGTGGTCATCGCAACGCTCTCGATCGCGGCAGGAGAATTCGTCGCCGGGAGCGTCCATTTGCTCGTGCCGGTCCAGGCGGGTCTGCTTCTCGCGGGGGCGGGTTGGCTTCTCGCACTTTCCTCCTTCAATTCCAGCATGCAGCTGAACTCGCCGCGCTGGGTCGTCGCCCGCTCGATATCGCTCTACCAGATGTCGGCATTCGGCGCGATGGCGGGTGGCAGCTGGCTGTTCGGGCATATCTCCGAAACGCATGGCGCGGCCCTGGCGCTGCAGGCAGCCGCCGCCGTGCAATTGGCAGGACTGATTGTGGGGCGCCTTTTCCCGATGCCCGGAATGGCAACAGCCAACCTCGACCCCCGGGCCAGATGGATCGAACCCGATTTGCAGGTTCCGATCGAAGCTCGCAGCGGCCCGATCGTCATCACGATCGAGCACCGTATCGCCCGAATGGACATTCCCCGATTTCTCGCCGCGATGGAAATCAGGCGACGCATGCGGATCAGGGACGGCGCGCGGGGCTGGACGCTGCTGCGCGATCTTGAAGATCCCGAGCTGTGGGTCGAGCGCTATCGGGTTCCGACCTGGCTCGACTATATCCGTCATCACGAGCGCCGGACGAAGGCGGATGCCGAAAACAGCCGCACACTCATGGCCCTTCGGCTTGGCGGCGGCGAACCGGTGGTGCACCGCATGATCGAACGACGAACGGGCCTCGGCTCCCTCCTTCGCGGAGCCGATCCGCACGAGCTTCCCGAGCCTATGACCGACCCGACCCGGTCAAACTAGGCTCCGGACCTTCAGACGATGCGCGCCGCTTTCGCCTTCGGCATGAGTCGGCGAAAAGGTTCGCCTCAACAATCACCCGCGACCAAAGTATCCAAGCGCTCTTATGCCCGTTCGACGACCGCTGCCCGTTCCAGAAACCGCCTTATCACAGCACCCGCTGCTTCGGGCCTGTCGCATGGCAGGCCATGCCCCGCGTCCGCTATCTGCTCGTAGCGCAGCAAAGGGTTGAGGCTCTGCAGTTCGCGCGCGGTTTCGACCGACACCACGCCGCGAGCGCCGGTCAAAAGAAGCACTGGGGCACTGACATTTCGAACTAGCTCGCGCCAGTCGGGGTTAGGCGGCGTGAGAACCTCAAACGCGTCCATGCTGGTCCGCAGCCTGGCGTCGACCAGATGCGCGACAAGCTCAGCCGACCGGCCTTCATTTTGCGGCGGGCCTGATCGAGCAGTTCATCCCTTCTCGACAGAAGCATTTGGCGATGATCTTCCGCCACGCCGCTTTCAAAGACCTCGCGCTGCCATTCGGGGCTTAGGAATGTGGGATCGATGAGAACAAGCGCGCTGACCGGCACTCCAAGGTCACCGGCGGCAGCCGCAGCGGTCACACCGCCCATGGAATGCCCAGCCAGGACAGGCGCCTCGAGTTGCAGGACATCGATCAGCGCCGCGACATCGGCGGCCAGATTGCGATAGGAATATCCGCTTTCAGGAGCAGATGAGTTCCCATGCCCTCTGGCATCGGGAGAATGACATCGAAGCGATCGTCAAGCCCCGGCACCAAGGGTTGCAAGCAGGCACCGCTCCCGATCAGACCATGCAACACAGTAAGCGGAGGCTTGTGGCCCCGCTTCTGCGATAATGGATTTCGATGCCATTGGCCCGGCAGCTGCCACGCGCCTCCTTTCTAACTGCCAAGACGACAGAGTCGTACCATCTCTCCGTTTCACAGCATAGCTTAACGGTCAATGTTCTTTTTTTGTTCCACGCATAGAGCTAGAAAGTTCGTCCGCTGCGATGATTCGTCGATGCAGGCATATAGTGGAACAAGGAGAATGGCATGGGGAACCAGCATCAGGGGGATGTCGAATCCGATCTGCTTTCGCCCATCGATGAACTGGGCTTCGTACGCCTGCTGCTGGCCGATCTGCATGACGACCTGACCGGGAAGATCGCAAGATTTCGCCAGCTGACAGATCTTTCGGGCTCGCTCGGGTCATCCGGTACGATGCTCCCGGGAGCCTACACCACCGGGGCCGCATGGCGAGAAGCGCGGACAAGCTTTGTGCAAGGCAATTTCGTTGCCACGGTCATGCTGTGCCAGGGATTGGCGGAGCATGTTCTGGCG
>DATEDR010000132.1:0-4424 GCA_035281605.1 Sphingobium sp. | reverse complement strand
AATAAAAGTCTCTGAAGACCTAGCGAAGTTCGATGCAGACGGGTGATCCGGCCTCGACTCCGAGTCGGTGGAGCGGCTGCTCCTCGCAAATGGCATGTCGTGGTCTGTATCGAGCGACTACAACCATGCGCTATTATGTCGGACTGGATGAGACGGCGATCTGCATTGCCAATAAGACGGGCCTTGCAACGTCGGCGCCCATCTCAGGCTCTCGCCCCGCCGATACCGGTCTGACGAAACCGACGTCCAGGGCCACATCAGCCAATTCAGCGACGAACTGCGTCGTACTTACCGCATTGTACGAAGCGGCGCATACTCTGCTGACGCGCTGTCAGAAATGGTCAACGCTTCAGGCGTCAGCGACGCGGCATGGCCAAAGCCTACTTCGCAGCCAACAGAGCCGGCATCTTGCACAACCTTCTGGTTTTGCAAATTGCCGACCAATGCAACGGCTGCTCTATCGAGCCGCGCAAACTCGGGATTGGGAGAGACTTTCTCAGGGCTCGATGAACAGCAAGGAAGGCATCTCCAGCAGCGTCTTGACGCGCTGAATGAAGGAGGCGGCATCCCAACCGTCGACCACCCGATGATCGAAGGACGAGGACAGATTCATCATCTTCGCCACTTCGACGCGGCCGTCGCGCACGACCGGCCTCTCGATCAGCTTGTTGACGCCGATTATGGCCACCTCGGGACTGTTGATGACCGGCGTCGTCGCAAGCCCCCCCATTGCCCCCAGGCTGGTGATGGTGATGGTGGAGCCGGAAAGGTCGGACGCCGCGGCCCGACCGCTCCGCGCAAGCCCCGACAAGCGTGTCAACTCGTTGGCGAGATCCCAGAGATCCCTTCTTTCCGCGTCCCGAAGCACGGTAACAACCAACCCATGCGGCGTCTGCGTCGCAATTCCCGCATGTACCCTAGAATGGCGGCGTACGATGCCCGCATTGTCATCATACAAGGCGTTGAGCTGCGGAAATTCCGGAAGAATGCGCGTGAGCGCACAGATCAGGAACGGTAGCATGGTCAACTTTGGCCGCCCCTCGCTGCGGGTCGCGTTGATCGTAGCGCGTAGGGCTTCAAGCTGTGTCAGGTCCACTTCCTCGATATAGGAGAAGTGGGGAATGCGCCGCTTTGTGTCTTGCATCCGTTCCGCGATCCGCCGCCGCAGTCCGATCACGGGAACTTCATCGATCTCGTCGTCCGAAGAGAAGACCGGCGGCGGACTTTTTGCAAGCTGGGTGGCTGTCGAGGTAGCAGAAAAAACCGGGTCGATACGCGGCTCCTTCACCAAGGCATCCAAGTCCCGCTGGCGCACCCGACCCTGCGGCCCGGATCCCGGCACCTGCCGAAGATCGAGACCAAGGTCGCCGGCGCGCTTGCGTACCGCAGGCGATGCCAGCACCCGCGCCTGGGCGGATTCTTCCACAACGACTGGGGCCGCTATCGGCAACGTTTCCTCAATGGCGGGCGACGCCGGGAAAGACCTTTCCTCGTCGCCCTCATCGACGGCAACCTCGAATTGCAGGATGACCCCGCCGACCGGCAGCATCTCTCCCGGCATGCCGGTCCGCTTAACCACCTTGCCGGCAAAGGGCGCGGTCACTTCCACCGTCGCCTTGTCGGTCATGACGTCGCAGAGCGGCTGGTCTTCCTCGATCTGGTCGCCGATATTGACATGCCACGCCACCAGCTCGGCCTCGGCCGTCCCTTCGCCGATGTCGGGGAGTTTGAAAGATTTATAGGCCATGAGTTGTTCAGCGCTCCGTCGCGCGGCGCAAGGCCGCACTCACCCGGGCCGGACCCGGAAAATAATCCCATTCAAAAGCGTGCGGATAGGGCGTGTCCCAGCCCGCGACCCGTTCGACCGGGGCCTCCAGAGCATAGAAGCAATGTTGCTGCACCAGTGCCGCAAGTTCGGCGCCAAAGCCGCAGGTCAGCGTCGCTTCATGCACGACGATGCAACAGCCGGTCTTATCGACCGACGCCGTGATCGTTTCCAGGTCGAGCGGGACCAGCGTGCGCAGGTCGATGACTTCGGCATCGATGCCCGTATCCTCCGCCGCGGCCAGCGCGACATGGACCATCGTGCCGTAGGACAGGACCGTAACCGCCTTGCCTTCGCGCACCACCGCCGCCTTGCCGAGGGGCACCGTATAATGGCCCTCGGGCACTTCGCCCGCCGGATGCTGCGACCATGGTTTGACGGGCCGGTCGTGATGGCCGTCGAACGGACCGTTATACAGGCGCTTGGGTTCGAAGAAGAGAACCGGATCGTCATCCTCGATCGCCGCGATCAGCAACCCCTTCGCATCGACGGGGTTGGACGGGATAACCGTCTTGAGGCCCGCGACATGGGTGAAGATGCCTTCGGGCGACTGGCTGTGGGTCTGGCCGCCGAAAATGCCGCCGCCATAGGGGGCGCGCACCGTGATCGGCGACCACCATTCGCCAGCCGTGCGGTAGCGCATCCGTGCGGCTTCCGAAATCAGCTGGTCAGCGCCGGGATAGATATAGTCGGCGAACTGGATTTCCACGACCGGGCGCATGCCATAGGCGCCCATGCCCACCGCCATGGCGACGATGCCGCCTTCCGCAATGGGTGCGTCGAAGACCCGCTGGAGGCCGTGACGCTCCTGCAACTTGTCAGTGGCCCGGAAAACGCCGCCGAAATAGCCGACATCCTGCCCGAAGACGAGCACCTTGGGATCGCGGCCAAGGCAGGTATCCATGGCGTTGTTGATCGCCTGGATCATATTCATGCGCGGCATCAATTCCCCTCCAGCATCTGCGCACGCTGACGTACGAGGTGCGGCGGCAATTCCTTGTAGACATCGTCGAACATCGACGAACGGTCGAGGCCAGGCCCCTGCCCCAACGTTCCCAGCGCCTCCGATGCCTTTCCTTCCTCCCGGACATGCGCGGCCAGTTCGTCGGCCAGCGCCTGGTGGCGATCCGCATCCCATTCGCCCAGCGCCGTCAGGTGGCGCGAAAGTCGTTCGATCGGGTCGCCCAACGGCCAGACCTCCCGTTCGCCAGCAGCGCGATAGCGCGTGGGATCATCGCTCGTCGAATGCGCGTCGGCGCGGTAGGTGAACAGTTCGATCACGGTCGCGCCAAGATTGGCGCGCGCTCGCTCGGCTGCCCAGCGGGTGGCGGCATAAACCGCCAGGAAGTCGTTCCCATCGACGCGTAGCGCCGGCAGGCCGTAAGCCAGCCCGCGCGCGGCGAAGGTCGTCTCCTCGCCCCCGGCGAATCCCATGAAGGAACTGATTGCCCACTGGTTGTTGACGATGTTGAGGACCACGGGCGCGCGGTAGACCGATGCGAAGGTCAGCGCATAATGAAAGTCGCCTTCCGCCGTGGCTCCGTCGCCGATCCAAGCTGCTGCAATGCGGGTGTCGGCGCTGGCGGCGGACGCCATGGCCCAGCCTACGGCCTGGCTATATTGCGTGCCCAAATTGCCGGAGATGGAAAAGAAACCCGCCTTCCGGCTGGAATAGAAAACCGGCATTTGCCGGCCCTTCAACAGGTCGCCGCTATTGGAATAGACCTGGTTCATCATTTCCCGCAGCGGCCAGTCGCGCGCCACCAGCAGTCCCTGCTGGCGATAAGTAGGGAAGCACATGTCGTCGCGGTCCAGCGCCATGGCAGCGGCAACGGCGACGGCTTCTTCCCCTGTCGACTTCATGTAGAAGCTGGTCTTGCCCTGCCGTTGTACCCGCACCATCCGCTCGTCATAGGCGCGCGTCAGCATCATCGCCCGCAAGCCACGACGGAGCGTTTCGGGATCCAGCGCAGGGTTCCAGGGGCCGATCGCCTTCCCCTCGTCATTCAGGACGCGCACCAAACCGAATGCGAGGTCACGAATGTCGGACGCCGCGACATCGATCTCGGGCCGGGGATGTTCCCCCGCCGGAGGAATTGCGAGCCTGTCGAAATCCGGCGTCACGCCCGGCCGGGATACCGGCTGTGGGACGTGAAGTGAAAGCGCCCGGCTACTTTGGCCGGGATCAGCGAGAGACATGGTCGTTCCTTCATAACGAGACAGACATGCTCCGCCTCGACACCACATCGGCCCTGTCGAGCCGTGCCCCCTCATTATCCCGGAAGACGCAGGAAAATACTTGCCTATCCTGACCGGAGAAGACCGGCTTCCCGGAAAAGTTTTCCTCTCATTCGGGAAGGAAAAAAATTCCTATCCCTCGCTCGCGTTTGAAGCGCGAAGATTTCCTGATTCAAACGCTATGCAGGCAAGCGATTCATGATTGTTCAGCGGAAGTCGTGATCGTGTCCCAACGCATGGTGTAGGTTCGCCGGCGTAGCCATGGCGATCTCCGGCTAGAGCCGGGTTGATCACGCTGCCATAGGCGGCAGCGTGACGAGCGGATCATCGCCGATTTGGGCGACGCTTTCCAGTGTCATGT
>DATEDR010000131.1:0-8441 GCA_035281605.1 Sphingobium sp. | reverse complement strand
CGGCGAGATCCAGCTGACCGACGCCATGGCCTCGATGATCGGCCGCCAGCCCTTCCACGGCGTCACCTTCGAGGGCCGCCGCTTCGACTGCGGTTCCAAGGCCGGCTATATCGAAGCCAATCTCGCCCTCGCGCTCGAACGCGCCGATCTGGGCGAGCATATCCGCAAATTCGCCATCGCCGAACTCGACATGCACAAGATCGCGGCCGCAGCCTGATCCCGACGCTGCGGCCCGAAGGGGCGGCGCACATCACCCCGTCGCGCCGCCCCGATTATTACAGGCCCCGCAAAGGACGCCGCCGAGCGCCGCGTCGGCGGGCTGATAATTCCAGATGTCACGCAAAATAATGGCGGAAAGGGAGGATTCGAACTGATCGGCTAAGCGGCTGATTTTCTGCGCTTCTGATCGATCCGAATTTCCGCGATACCTCGGAATATACCTCGTCGACTTTTTCCTCTGAAAACCGTCACTTGGCGGCTCAGTTCGACTGCGTTGCATCGTATTCGAACCTACGATGCAACGCAAGTTTCGGGTGGCCGAACGACTGCCTTTGGGGACGATTCAGTTATTCTCCATTGAGAGGCAGATCCGTCCAAGCTGCCCTTCGTTAACGACCGAAATCTTGGACGATGCTTGCCCGAAATGCAGGACGTTTGCGCTGTCAGGAATTCCCCGCCGCATCGCGATTGCAGGGCGAACGGGTAGAAAAGCCCCCTTGCGCCGCGCATGGCTACACCAAATGATGCTTGAAGTCTCGTCAAATGGTGCGTATATGGTGATCGATCAGGAGGCGACCATGGCGGACATCATCAAGTTGGGAGCGCAGGCTCCACTTACCCCAATAGACGTCCAGACCTTCTCGAAGAGCCAGGATCGCAGCCGACTATCCGGGGTTGCGCTCAAGGCGTTTCGGGCGCTGATCGAGCAATGGGGGCTCTCAAACGCGGAAGCCGCCGCGCTGCTCGGTGTAAGCGACAGCACGTGGGATCGGATCAAGCGCGGAACTTGGGATCAGCCCTTGTCGCAGGATCAGCTGACCCGGGCGTCAGCGGCGATCGGTGTCTACAAGGGGCTTCATCTGCTGTTCGCGGACGAGATGGCGGATCGTTGGCCCAAGCTTCCCAACCGCGGGCCGATCTTCCAGCGCGCGACGCCGGTCCAGGCGATGATCGAGGGCGGCATCCCCGTGATGCTCGAGACTCGTCGCTATATCGATGCTGTGCGAGGCGGGCTTTAAAGCATGCTGGAGGGGCTGACCATAACGCGTGATGCCCTTCCGAGGACCACGCGGCTCGTCACGACCGCAAGACTGCGCCCACCCGTGTTGAGCCGCCTGGTTGATGCCGAGGACCTTGCAGCACTTGCCGAGATCGAGGGTGCGACCAGCAACCGGCTGATGGCGCAAAACCGCGGAACGGCTGACGTCCAGGCCTATGAACTGGTTTACGGCGTCCCACACGCCGCGTTTATCAATGCCTCGTTCACCTATGCCAAGCCGCGCGAAGCCAACCGGTTCAACGGGGCCGAGCGCGGCGCTTGGTACGCCGCCCTCGACCTGGAGACCTGCCTCGCCGAGGTCCGTCATCACCTGACGGAGGCGTTGGCGCAAACGGGCGTCTATGAGGCAACAGTTGATTATGCTGAGCTGCACGCGAGCTTCGCGGGAGAGTTCGTCGACCTGCGCCCGCATACCGATCACGTCTGCCTACACCCGGACAAAAATGTGGGCTATCCTGCCGGCAATGCGCTGGCCGATGCGGCGCGCGCACGCGGCCTCAACGGGATCATCTATCCCTCGGTCCGGCATGCCGGGGGAATTTGCATCGCCGCGCTCTTCCCGCACGCGGTGCAGTCGGTGGCACAGGGGGATGTCTATCGCATGATCTGGCGGGGCGCGCCCGATCCGACCGTTGAGAAGGTCAGCGGGTGATGGCGACCTATCCTTATCTCGACACATGCACGCTTGAGCTGCCCGACGGCTGGGTCAATGCGTGGAAGTTCGAGAACGCGCTCATGAAGTGCGGCGATGCGCTGGGAGCCTCCTACAACACAATCGTTATCAAGGTACCCGCCGGCTGCAAGCTGATGATCGACGTGATCGTGCGACTCTTGAGCTTCTGCAATCAGGCGGTCGCCTGCACCAAGCGCGTCCAGCTAGAGTTCGGAACAGCCGCGGGCGCGATGGGCTATCTCAACCGCATCGGCTTCTTCGATCATCTTGCAGCGCCCGTCGAGGTAACGCCGACGCGTCCCACCTATTCTGGTGCGGCGATCCACCGCGGCGGCAATCGCGGGCTCGTCGAGATCGAGCGGTTCAGCCGCGCTACCTCGGTCGACCAGAATCTCGTGCCGCGCCTCGTCGCGGCGGTCGAGCGCGGTTGCGCCGCCCGGCCCGAGGTCAAGCAGATCGGCGATGCAATGTTCAGCATCTTCGGGGAGCTGATCAAGAATGTGTTCGATCACAGCCAGACGAGCCTCGACGCCTATGCCGCGCTCCAGACCTATCCGCAGGGAAACAAGCTCACGGTCGCCGTGTCGGACAGCGGTATCGGCATCATGAAAAGCCTGCGCCCAGCGCTGACCGGGAGCAAGTGGCACAATCTCAGCGACGTCGACCTGGTCGTCGAGATCTTCCGCGAGGGTATCTCCAGCAAGCCCGAGGACAAGCGTGGCCTGGGGCTGAAGTCGAGCGCCCGGCATGCGATCGGCTTCAGGGCCGATCTGGACGTCCGACTCCTCAACCAGCGTGTGCTGCTCAAGCCCTCCAACAACGAATATCAACCCAACATGGCCTATTCGCAGGAGCAGCTGCCGCTCTTGTGGGGAACGCATATCGCCTTCTCGTTCAAACTGGATTGACAGGCAGGGCGCATTCTGATTAAATACGATCGGTTAACGAGAGTGGGAGATTTTATTCGGCTGATCGATCTCATGGACGGGGCGACGTCAGGATGGGACCGCGAGCAAGCCGTTCCCGTCGCGGCGAAACTCGTCTCGCATCTGGGGCCGACGCCGGATCAGCGCGCCGTGAAGGTTTCGATGGCGGGTGTCGAACGGATGGATGCGTCGTTCGCTTCCGAAGCCATCGTCGAGGTTGTAGGTCGGTATCGTAAATCGAAGGGCATCTGCCTAGTCGATCTGAGCAACAGCGCGATCCGGCTCAATATCGATCTGGCGGCCGAGCGCATTGGCGTGCCGATCACGGTGTGGAACGGGACGCAGGTAGAAGTGATCGGCTTGAAGCCGAGTGCAGGAAATCGAGAGGCGCTCGATTATGCTTTGTCCCGGCCGGAAGTCCGGGCAGCAACCTTCGCGGAAGTTGCGGGCATATCGATTGCTAATGCGAGTACGAAGTTCAAACAACTGTGGGAGCAGGGATTTCTGATGAGGACCGAAGGAGCAGCAGACAGCGGCGGCGTTGAATTTTTGTACCGTCGTATTGGCTGATATTTTTTTGATACTCGTTCAACAGTTTCAGCGAATGAGATTATGGAGTGATGGTAATGACTGACTTGACGTTGCAGGACGACACTGATGGGCTGAAGATCGAACATGGGGCAGAACCTCCGGGAGGTTTCCGGATTCCCGTTCGCTTCGAGGCGCGTGACTTCTACATTGAGGTCAACCCGGACCAGACGATCGAGCACATGCTGACGATCATCGCGACCGAGCAGGGCGTGCGGATCGAAGACATCTACATCGTGCGCGAGAACGAGGATGCGCCGCTCACCTGCGAGCAGCCGGCCCATCGTGGGCATCACCGCCGCCATCACGTCCATCACCGCCAGCCGGTGACCGTGGCGGTCAATTACCAGGCGGCCTCGCACCACCGTGAGTTCCGTCGCCATGCGACGCTCGAAGCGGTGCTCGACTGGGCGATCGGCGCTTTCGGTATCGATCCGTCGATGGCGGGCGAGTTCGAGCTGACCCGGTCGGGCAGCACCGAAGAGCTCCCCCTCAGCGACCATGTCGGCCACCTTGCCGGCAAGCATGATGTTCTCGCGCTCGACCTGGTGCGCGGCGACATTGCGAACGGTGGCAGCGATGCTTGACCCGGCCGAAGCCCGCGTGCGGGCCGAGCTCGCCGACCCCGGCTTCATCGCCGGGGTCCTGGCCGGCCGCTGGCGCGTCCATGCCTTCGCCTTCCCGCGCCTCGATTTCTACATCGCCGCGACCGAGCCGGACGGCGCGAAAGTCGCTTATGGCTTTCGCGGCGACCTCACGAACTTTCCGGCAACGAACCCGATGGTGCGGATCTGGGATCTCACGGCGAACACGCCGCTCGGCGCTCATCTGCGGCCCAAAGGCAATCAGCGCGTCGCGATCACCTTCCAGCAATGGGGCGACGACACAGTCTACCGGCCTTGGGACCGTATGACCGGGCCGCACAACAACAACGCGATCAATCTGCCGCATCTCGCCTGGCGGCCCAATCGCCCCCTCTCGTTCATCTTCGAGGATCTCCATGGCATCCTTAATCTCAACGCTCGCGCGCATCGCCTTCGGGCCGCCGCCTGAGCTCGTGTGTCGCCGTGACGTCTGGCGCGCGGGCGTCGAGGAATTGCACCGCCGCACCCATGGACGACGGGAGGCCGGCGCCTTTCTGCTCGGCCGGCACGGCAAGCGGCGCATGATCCAGGAATTCGTCTTCTATGACGACGTCGATCCAACGTCACTGTCGACTGGCATCGTCATCATCGACGGCCGTCGCCTCGGCGCCTTATGGGCGCATTGCCGGGCGACGGGCTTGAAGGTCGTCGCCGACGTTCATGTTCATCCCGGTGGCTATGGACAGAGCGAATCAGACCAGGCGAACCCGGTCATCGCCGAGATCGGCCATATCGCGGTGATCCTGCCGGACTTCGCTGGCGGCGCCACAGGCCCCGGCTCGATCGGGGTCCATCAATATCTGGGCAACAAGCAGTGGCGCAACCGCAGCCGCGAACGGCCCAACCCTTTTCATGTTGGATGGTGGCCCCGATGACCCTGACCCGCCAACTCAGCCGCATCGCCAAGCTGCTGGTCGATGCTGAGGGTATTGGCTTTCCGGAGGCCGAAGCGCGCCTCCGGACCATGACGCTCGACATCGTGGTCGGCCCTGATGCAGCCAATCCGTCCGGGCACGCCGCTGCGCTCACCGCGCTCGCGGTCAGCCGGCGGACTTTTCTCGGTGGCGTGCGGGTCACAGGCGACCTCGACCAGCCTCTGCAATCTTCGCTTTCGGCGCGCGCTACGCTTGGCCAGGCATTGGCCGAGATTGGCGTGAGTGGTTTCACTGAACCGGCGGCTGCAACCATCGTCGTCGGGACTGCCGCTGCTCGCGATCATATCTCTGCTTGGTGGAATGGCTGGCGGGCAGGTGTCCGATCAGGTGCGCAGATCGCCGTCGGCGCCTCGAACAATCCGCTCGCCGGGATCGCGGCAGGTGCGCACGCGGTCGGCACCGCTTTTCAGAGACTCCGAGGTCGTACCGATCCTCCCGCGGATATCGATCTCTGGCCCGGCGGCGGCGTCCCCGATTTCGCAGACGTCTTTCTGCCGTCGGCCCTGTGGCTGTTCGGCCTCGGCAATCTCGGCCAAGCCTTTTTGTGGAACCTCGCCGCGCTCCCCTATGCCGATGGAGCCGAACGTACCCTCGTGCTCCAGGATTATGATCGCGTCAGCGAAGAAAATTGGGGCACCTCGATCCTGGTCCCCGACGATCGCTTTGGCGACCTCAAGACAAAGATGGCGGAGGCTTGGGCCGAAGCGCGGGGTTTCCGGGTGGTTAGGATCGATCGCGCACTGCGCACCGATCTTCGCCTCGCCGATGATGAGCCTCGCCTCGTTTTGTCCGGCCTCGACAAGGTCGCGCCACGGCGATTGCTTGCCGATGTCGGCTTCGACACTATCATCGACGTCGGGCTCGGTCGAACGGCGCGTGACTTCGACCGCTACCGGGTCAATGTGTTCGATAAGACCCACACTATCGATGCACATTTCGACGGCGTCGTCGATCCGGCGCTCCGGCCGGCTGCGCCCGATCTACCCGCATATGCCGAGCTCGAAGCCAAGATCGGACAGTGCGGGGCTGCGGAGATCGGCAACGCCAGTGTCGCTGTGCCCTATGTGAGCGCGATCGCCGCGGCGGTGGCAACCACCCGCGCTATCGCGATCTGCTCGGGTCGGCCCTGTAGCCCTGGTGAGGTGCAGAAGGTGTCGGCGAGCAACCGGCGAGCGGCGGCGGCATCCTGCCCTATTAAGACGCCAGGCGTCGGACATGCCGGTCGAGCGAAGGTAACGCACATTGCGACCGGGCCAGTGTCATAAGCTGCGTAATCTGGCCTTGAGCGCGGTCAGCTGCTTGGCGATCGCCACGACCGGCGTCACCAGCAGCTCAAGGAGCATGAACCCGCTCGCTCCCCGCGATGGCAATCGAATTAGCAGGCGATGCAGGCATCGGAGAGCGAGGCTAGAACGGCTGGCATTGGGGGGACTTTACCGACCGTCGGGTGACAAGATTCGAATTGGGAAACCGGCAGCAGGCTAGTCCGCCCTGCCTATCGTGACGGCTGACATCATCTACTTGTCCCACGTCTAATGAAATAGATATGGCCTCGCTGAGTTGAGTGCGCGCGGAGAGTTTAATGTTCATCACCCATGAAATGGACGCAGGCGAGATGCTCGCCGAGCATCTAAAGGGCCGGCGCGTTTCGCCGACGGCGACCGCTGCTTTCGCAGATTTGCGGCACGACCGCGACCTTTGTCCGCATATCGCCAACCAGGTGAACACCATGCTGGGAGTCTACCGGGCGTATGGACAGGAGGTTCACGATATCCAAAGCTTCCGTGACGACGGGGTGGACGTTCTGCTGGTGTATGAAGATAAGGACGGCGAGGAACGAAAAGTCGGGCTTCAGATCAAGAGCGAGGATGAATTTCGACAGTGGGAAGCGAAGAAGCTTGCCTTGATACAGATCCTCAAGGGGCAAGCCGCCCAGGCGGTTGCCAATGTCAGACTCGACGCTTTCTATATCGTGCTCTGCGTCGATGCGGTTCGCCATCGCCAGCGCATCCGCAACGTGTGTTCTGAGCTGAAAAACTTTTCGCAATGCGAGATCATCGAGCCGATCGACGCGCTCGGTTTCTATCAAATGGAGCCGATGGACCTGTGGGCGCGCACGACGAGGATGCTCTGCAACCGGGATGTGGTTTTACGAAGGGCAACATCGGAGAGCGATGCAAGGTCGCCGGATGTCGCTTTCTTCACGATCACACTCCTGTGCCAAGCCTTCGAAGGATTCTTACACGTCGATGATGCCAGACTGTTTGATATCTGGAATGAATGGGCAGAGTTCGCCGGCGTGGCAGCGGGCGGCCAGGACCGCCTTTCGGACATCCTGTGGGAGCTCAACAGCGATGGAGTGCTTGGCGGCGAGGTCGGTGAGGACTACACTATCCAGATCAATCGGTTGCCGCAGGCGCTATCCGCACTTTATTTCGACTTGAAAGTACGCTCCGACGGTTTCGGTAGCCTGACGAACCATATCATCGGCTTGGTCGAGTTAGCGGCTCGGCTGGTGGATGACGAAAGTTCGGAAGAGGATGACGATGATGCCACGTAGTCTCAGCCGTCCCCCAATGCCCGCGTTTCGAAGTTTGAAGCGTGGCCGAAAGGCTTGTTATGGGGCACGCTCGGCTTGAACGGAATTCAAACACTTGCTGTTGGAGTTCGATTGGGGGCCATTCCTTCGAACTGACCTACACCGCTTCAAGGGCTTTCTGTTCCAAAATCCCGGCGAGACCCGATCGGCCGTTCAAAACTTCCTTTTCTTGCCCTCGAATCCGTCTTTCACCTCGTCGATCCAGGCAACAATCTCACGATCGCTCCATCGGGAGGCAAAGGGCGACAGCTTGTATGGTGCTGGAAACTTTCCATCCTGAATCAGCCGATAGATCATTGACTTCCCCAGCCCGACGCGACGCTTGACCTCATCGAGCTTGAGGAAGCGTTCGGGCTGGTCGGGCAAGGTCATTTACTGCCAACTCGAGCACGCGCGAACGCGCGATCGCTTTCGAGGAAGGCGGTGAGCATCGCCGGAATCAGTTCTGTCACCGGTTCCTCCCGGCCATAGGCCTGCGCATAGAGGGCAGCATATTCTACCAGCGACTGATGAAGGTCTGGCATGACCGAGATGCTGAGTTTCACCGGATTTCGGTCAGGCAGCTGGGCGAGTTTTAGATCGGCCATGTCAGCCCTCCTTGCCTGGGGGCACCAGTACCAGATCCTTGTGCACGACAAGCCGGACGGTTGCGCCGGGCCGGATCGTGATCGTCGGTTGAATGTTGAGGTTGCGCGACGTGAGCTGGTCACCGGCGCGTGACACATTCTGCTGGGTCGATTGCCGGATGGCCTGGACGAGGTCACTTTCACCCGTGACCGTCAGTTCCGAGCCGACCC
>DATEDR010000130.1:0-2350 GCA_035281605.1 Sphingobium sp. | reverse complement strand
TTCGAGGGCAACGCAGCGATGGAGAGTCTCAGCGCCAGGTCATCAGCCTGACTGCCCCCTCCCCTCTCAGGCCGCCTCGGCGGCCCGGCGGACACGCCAGGCATCATTCCAGTCCGCGTGCCGTTCCGGCAGCCGAAGCACCAGCTCGCGTCCATTGGCTGTGAGATGCGGGCGGGCTTTTTTGAGCATGGCCGCAGCGGCGGCACCGCGATCGCCATAGACGATGATACGCTTGACCCGTTCGGGGATGGCGACAAGCCCAAGGCGTTCGACCCCGCCCAGCGCCCAGGTCGGCGTTCCGAACCAGGCCATTGCTGAAAGGGCGTCCTCGATGCCTTCGGCAAGGCCAAGCTCCTCGCCGGCCGGCGCCAGACGAATGGCCGCGTCGCCGAGAAGGCCAAGGGCAATCTTCGGCTTTGGCATGGGTTTGTGCAGGATGTCGGCGAGATCGAGGCAGGTCCGCTGGACGGCGACAACCCCCAGATCATTCTCGACCGCGGCGATCATCGCCGGAAAGAACCGGCGGCGCTCACCGGCCCCGACGATGGTGCGCGGGTTGTAGCGCAGGCAACGCGGATAGGGAGGCGGCAGACCGCGCGCCGCCAGATAATCGGCCGCTGGAGATCCGGCGATGGGCTGGCTCGCCTTCCATAGGCGAAGTGCAAGAGCGCGATGGTCCGCGGCCGCCTTCGGGCGCGGCATTGTGAGCGGCTCCGCATCGTGAAGTTTGCGCCGGCGCAAAGCAGCCAGAACATCGCGCGTGTCGCAGCCGGCAAAGCAGTGGAACAGGATCGCCCGCTCGCCCAGGCGTACCGACAGGCTGGGACCATGGTCGTCATGTGCCGGGCAACGGCATTCGCCGCGCGTACCGCGCCAGATCCCACCCAGGGCTTCGACAATGGCTTTGGCGCGATGGGGAGCAGCTATGGGCATCGACTAATCCTCGGAAGTGGTGGAGCGCCGCTGCTGATTGCGCCCTCCCCTCCCCGGTATTTCACCCCGGCATGCCTTTGGGTGCCAGGATCCCGAATTCCTCGACGATGCGATCGGTCGTGTAGTGCGTCGCGCCGTCGCGTTCATAGGAGTTGTCCTTGAGCCGTCCGGCTATGCGCACGAGATCCCCGACTTGAGCCCGGTCGGCGATATGTTTTCGCTGGCCTTCGCTGAAGACGCTCACGCGGTTCCAGTGGCTGTCTTCCTGCCATTCGTTATCGTCACCCTTGCGGCGATAATTCGCGCAGACCGACAGCAGGGTGACTTTCGGCCGCGCGTCGATTTCCCCGATCCGGCCGATGATCTCGAACTTGGCGAAGTTGATCATGCACCCTCCATGCGCAAGGTCATTTGGCCGGCAGCCTATCGTAGGCGGCTAACTTCGCGTATCCCTCCAGGCGGGGGGATTGAACGATTGCATCAGGCGCGACGCCGATCTCTTTCTCAAAATAAAAAGAATCAAAACGCCGCTGCTCGCAGCGGAAGCTTTTCCGATTCAAAAGGATTCAGATTCAGGAGGCCGAAAGCACAGCATTTCTGCGGGTTTGAGCAAGCTTATCCTGACCGGACGGGGGATTTTGCCTGCCCTTCCGGGGGCGCTTCCCTGACCGATCGGGGGATGCAACCTGACCTGCTGGGGCCTTCCTGACCGTATGGGGGCCAGCTTCCTCCTGGAGTGATTCGCTCGCCATGGCGTTCGTCAGGGACTTTCTTCGGCGTCCGCGCTGCCGTTTGCGCGGGTCCGGGCGCTTGGAAACGCGACTCGCCGCACTTCCTCATGGTTTGCTGCTTCGGAGCGAAGTTCCATCCTGACCTCTTGGGGGCCGAATCCGGTGTCTATCCTGCCCTGACTTGACGCGTAAGGACAGGTCAGGCAGATTTTCTCCCACGCTGGACGAATCGGCGCAGACTTCATGGCATGGATGACGAGCAAGCCCTAGATCACGCTGTAACGCCCTCCCCCACCGGCGATGACGCTTCTCCGGGACGGGCGATGCGGGTGGCTGCCGCCCTGCAGGCAAAGGGCGGTGACGAGTTCGCCAAGCCCGGCAGCATCGTCGAGGTCAAGTTCGTCAAAGGCCAGTCGCTTAGCCTGACTGCTTCGCGTTTGCTTGCGCTGATGATTTTGACCGCGGGCGGTGATGCCTGGGAGGACCGCCCGCACAAGATGCGAAAGGCGGACATTCGCCGCGGCCACAAGGGCAATGAGCGCATCTCGGACATGCTCGAGGAATTGCACCGCACGCTTTTCGCGGTCGACGACAAGTCCTGGCGCGGTAAGAAGGCGACGCTGCGCTTTTCTCTGATCTCGTCATCGCGCGAAGAAGCGGAAGATGAGGAGGGCGCGGACGTCGGA
>DATEDR010000129.1:0-6655 GCA_035281605.1 Sphingobium sp. | reverse complement strand
CGTGGTCATCGACGGATCGACCTACGGGACCGAACTGGCGCTGCGCGCGATCAACGATCCACGCCTTGCCATCGTGGTCCAGATCAATCGGGGGGCGGCAGCGGCGCGCAACGCCGGGATCGATCAGGCGCGCGGGCGCTACATCGCCTTCCTGGATTGCGACGATCGCTTCCTTCCCCATCATCTGGCCGACCTGCTGCCCCTGCTGGCGGAGGGCGATGACGTCGTCGCCTATGGGCAGGTGCTGGCGGACCGCGGCCAGGGGCGCAACTTCCTCAAGCCCCCGCGCGCAATCGCTCCGGACGAGCAGCTCGATCGTTATCTCATGTGCGACCGGGGCTTCATCCAGACGAGCAGCGTGGCGCTCAGCCGGCCGCTGGCGCAGAAGGTGCGCTATCGCGAGGATGTGAAGTTCGGGGACGACACGGACTTTGCGCTGCGGCTTTCGCTGGCCGGCGCGCGCTTTGTCATGGCCGATCGGCCCGGCACCATCTGGGCCGACCGCACGGCGGAGGATCGGCTGTCACAGGTCCGGGGAAATATCGGCAGCCTGGCATGGCTGCGCGATCTCAAACCCCACATCTCCGCCCGCGCCTTTGCCGGATATATGGGCTGGCATGCGGCAAAGAGCATCTGGCCCGCCAGCCGGCGCCGGGCGATGCGCTATTATCTGGAGGCCGTGCTGCGCGGGGCCTACGGACCTCGGCTCGCGGGCGCAGTCCTCATGCAGATCATATTGCCCGACACGCTTTACCGCCGAATTTCCGATCGATGGATCGACATCACGCAATTGCTTGGCTGGCGGAGGCGCAGGCTGTGAGGCGC
Organism: Sphingobium sp.; assembly: GCA_035281605.1. Lineage (GTDB taxonomy): Bacteria > Pseudomonadota > Alphaproteobacteria > Sphingomonadales > Sphingomonadaceae > Sphingobium. The sequence continues at coordinate 5,830 of DATEDR010000129.1, read as the reverse complement.
CGCGAATTTCTGGCCGGGGCCTGCGCGCTGGCGGCCTGCTCCCCCTACCCGCCCAGCGTGGCGCGGAGCGTGTCGCGCGAGGGGCTGGCGGCGCATGCGCGGCGGTCTGGCCGTTATTTCGGCGCTGCCGTCAAATCGCGGCTGTTGCGCGAGGATGCGGCTTTCCGGGCAGCGGTGGCGCGCGAATGCGACATGATCGTGCAGGAATATGAGCTCAAGCGCGGGACGACCGAGCCCAAGCCCGGCAAATATGATTTCAGCGGCGCCGACCAGATCATCGACTTCGCGCAGGCGCATGGCATGCGCGCGCGTGGACATGCCCTCGTCTGGTATGCGGCCAATCCGCCCTGGCTGGAACCTGCGCTCAAAACAGCGAGCCCCCGCGAGCGGCAGCGGCTGATGACCAGCTATATCGATGTCGCCATGCGCCGTTATGCTGGGCGGATCGCCGAATGGGACGTGGTCAACGAGGCGGTAGAACCCAATCAGGGCCGCGCCGACGGCATGCGCACGGACAGCATGTGGATGAAGGCGATGGGCGAACACTATATCGACACCGCCTTCCACACAGCGCGCGAAACCGATGACCGGGCGACGCTGTTCCTGACCGACTTCGGCCTTGAACATGACTCGCCCCGCTGCGAACGGCGGCGGACGGCGCTGCTGAAGTTGCTCGACCGGCTGATGGGGCGTGGCGTGCCGATCGATGCCGTCGGCATCCAGGGGCATCTCAAACCCTATAAGGAAAAGTTCAACGAGCGGCAATTTGCGAACTTCCTTCGCACGCTCAGCGGCTACGGCCTGCGGCTGTCCATCACCGAATTCGACATCGCCGACCGCGGCGGCCCGCCCAGCCCCGACAAGCGCGACCGCGAAGTCGCGTCCGTCGCGAAGGCGTTTCTCGACGTGGCGCTGGACAATCCGGCGATGGGGTCGATCCTGTGCTGGGGCCTGTCCGACCGCTACAGCTGGCTGTCCAACTTCCCCGAATATAAATGGCCCGACGGACAGCTGTCGCGCGGCCTGCCGCTGGACGGGAAAATGGGGCGCAAGCCGCTCTGGGACGCGATCGCCGCCGCCTTCGATGCGGCGCCTGCGCGAAGGAGGTTCGCGTCATGAGGATTTCGTCGCTGACAGGGCTGCGCGGGGTCGCGGCGGTTTCGGTACTGCTCTACCATATCCCGCACCAGCCGGCGTTCGAACAGTTCGCCATGCCCCTCTTCTCGCGCGCCTATCTGGCCGTCGACCTGTTCTTCATCCTGAGCGGCTTCGTGATCTCCTATGGCTATCACGACCGGGTAGTGAAGCATCTGGGGACGGCAAGCTACGTCGATTTCCTCATCAACCGCATGGCGCGGGTGTGGCCGCTGCACTTCATCGTGACGCTGGTCTTTGGGCTGCGCATCCTGCTCAACGTGTCCGGTAACCAGTCGATCGAACTGACGCCCGCCAACGTGGTCAGCAACCTTTTGATGATGCAAAGCTGGGGTTGGGGCACTGACCCGATCGCGGGCAACAGCTGGTCGGTCAGCACCGAAGTCGCCGCCTACCTCCTCTATCCGCTGATCGCTCTCCTTGCCTTTTCGCGCTGGGCCTGGCTGCAGGCGGCGCTGTGCGTCGGCCTTCTCCTGCTGGTGGCGACATCGGGCAAGGGCGCCAGCGGCCCGATGGATGTGAACGACAGCGACAGCATATTGACCCTGCTGCGCTGCGTCGCAGGCTTTTCCCTAGGGGTGCTGACCTACCGGTGGAAGGACCTGTGCCGACCGCTGCTGGACCGATCGGGCGCGTTCGCCGCGATATGCGGGCTGATCGCGCTGGCGCTGCTGCTGCCGGGCGCGGACGTGCTGGTGGTGTGCCTGATGCCGGCGCTGGTCCTCACCTGCTATTATGATCGCGCCGCCGCGCGCGCGGTGATGGCCAATCCGCTCAGCTTCCACCTGGGGCTCATCAGCTACTCCATCTATCTCTGGCACCCGCTGGTCCGCGACGTCGCCGCCCGCACCATGAGCGTGGCGCAGCGCCATGGCGTCATCGGCTATGACTGGCTGTTCGTGGTCGGGATGCTGCTGGCGACCTGGCTCCTCTGCTGGGTGAGCTATCTGCTGGTCGAGGTACGCGGCCACCAGCTCATCAAGCGGCTCCAACGCGCAGGCCGCTCGCGGAGGGCGAGCGTGAAGGCCGCCGCATGAACGCAGGCAAGACGATCTGGATCGCCATCCCGACCTTCCGCCGACCCGCCGAACTGCGGCATTTGCTGGAGACGCTCGCGACCCAGGTTCAGAGGCAGGATGTCATGATCCTGGTCGCCGACAATGACGGCGACGCGCAGGAAGGCACGATCGTCGTCGAACGATTGCGCGCGACAGGATATCCGCTACCGGTCACGCTGCTGCGGGTGCCCCAACCGGGCCTCTGCGCCGTGCGCAATGCGCTGTGCGAGGCGGCGCTCGCCGACCCTGCGATGCGCTTCATCGCGATGATCGACGATGACGAATGGCCGCAGCCCGGCTGGCTCGACGCACTGCTCGCCTGTCAGGCGAGGGTCGGCGCCGACTTGGTCGCAGGGCCCGTCGATTTTCAGTTCGTTGGAACGCCTCCCCGCTGGGCACGGCAAAGCCTGGTGTTCCGCCCGGAACAGCGCGCCTGGGGCGCCACCAGCATGCTGTGGGCGAGCAACAATCTGCTGGTGAGCCGCAGGGCGCTGGACATGCTTCAGGCGCCCTGGTTCGATCCCCGGTTCAACCGCAGCGGCGGCGAAGACCTGGACTTCCTGGCGCGGTTGCGGGACGCAGGAGCGCGGTTCGGCTGGGCGCCCGAAGCGCGCGTCAGCGAATGGGTGCCGGCGGAGCGCGCGCGGCTTTCCTGGGTGCTGAGGCGCATGTGGCGGATCGGCTTCACCGAAACGCTGGCGAGACGCAAGCAGCGGCCCGGGCGAGCCGGACAGGTGGTGCTGCTGGCCCGCTCGCTCGGACTGCTGGCCGCCCGCACGCTCGGCCTCGCCGCGCTGCTGCTGCCCGGCGCGCGTCGCGTCGACATCGCCGGGCAGTGGATCAAATGCTGGGGGCGCCTCTATGCCCTGTCAGGCGGCGCCTACAGCCATTATGGCGCGCTGTAGATCTTGAAGCTCCTGATGATCATGTCGCCCGACCCGTCATCATAGGCGCCGCTCGTCTTCACCGCGACGTCCATGATCGGATACCAGCGCTGCCCGCGGAAGGGGTTGACCGACTGATAGGTTTCGACCCCGTCGACGAACCAGGTGATATAGTCGCGCTGAATGTCCACGGCGAAGCGGTGGAAATCCTGCGAATAGCCGCTCAGCCCATAGGCCTGTTCGGTCTGGATCGTCACGCCGCGCTGGAAACTGCGCGTCCCGCCTGAACCGCCATGGATGGTCTGGCCGACATGTCGGTCGAAATCCCAGTAGCTCTGGTAGCCGAAGCCCTCGTAAATATCGATTTCCGGCGGCCATCCGCTGGTTGAGATCAGCCATAAGGCCGGCCAGGAGCCGCGCCGGCTCGGCATCTTCGCTTCCCACGCATATTGGCCATAGCCGATCTGGGACGCGAGGAAGTTGCGGCCGTCGAGGACGCTGGCGCCATAATACCAGTTACGGCCCTGATAATAGATCGGCGCCTTCAGCTTCTGGCTGTGCAGGACCAGGCCCTGCGATCCCCAATAGACCGGCCCCTCGACGCTCGGGAAGATGGTGGAATCGAGGTAGAGCCCCGTCTCGCCATTGGCGGTCTGGGTACGGCCATGCGAAAGCGACGTCGCCCAGCGGTCCCAACCACCGTCGGGTGAGCGCTTGTGCGTATCCTTCTTCAATTCGAACTGGAGCATCCCCGTGGCGGCGAAGCTGCGCGCCGCGCGGAAGGTCCCGCTGGACTTGGGCGTCGCCGCCGCGCTGCTGCTGGCCCTGATGGTCGCGGTCGACTGCCCCTGCAGCCCGCCCCACGGGACCTCGCGCAGTTTCAACTGGAACTGCTGTCCTTCGGTCGCGCTGATGATCGGCACCGCCACGGTCTGGACCAGCGGGTCCCCGGGCCGGAAGATCACGACGCTGTCGACCGTCCGATATTGATATCCCGACAGCGCCCGCAGCGTGCCGGCTCCGTTCACCGTGGCGACGCGCGCGATCACCGTGTTGGGCGTCGGCCGATCGAGCGTCACCGGCACATAGGCGACGCTCGCGCCCGGCTTGAACGTGGCGTTGCCCAGCGACAGCGTCGCCTTGTCCGGCAGCTTGGTGCCGCTCGCGAAATCAAAGTCCGCCAGGCTTGTCGTGATGGAAGCAGTCGTGACAGTCGTCACCGAAGTCGTGGACGTCGTCGAAGTCGTCGTTCCACTCACGGCCGGAATCGTGGAAGACCCTGTGCCCGACGTCGTTGAAGTCGATCCATCCGATAGGATAGTGGCGGCCCCCGCGGCAACGACGCACAGGACCAGGAACCCGGCTCCGGTCACGGAGCCAGTCAGTTTGACACTCATTTTGCGAACCCCCGCTCTTAAGCCCCCTCAAGGTCCTATAGGGAGATTAACAAAAACTTCTGGTCAACAACGGTCCGCCGCAAACGCCCTGCTTTTGCGACGGACCGAGACGATTTCTAAATTTTGCTATTCGGCCGCCTCGACCAGCGGCTCCGCTTCCTGCGCGATGCCGCGCCCGACGCTGACATAGGCGAAGCCCGCCGCCTCTGCGACGTCGGGCCGATAGATGTTGCGAAGGTCGACCAGCCCGTCCCCGTTCATGACGGAACGGAGCCGCGGCAGGTCGAGCGCCCGCAGCGCATCCCATTCGGTGACGATCACGACCGCAGCCGCTCCTTCCGCCGCCGCATAGGGGCTGGCGCAGAAATCGACATTGTTCAGCATGGCGCGGGCCGCATCCATGCCTTCGGGGTCATAGGCTCTCACCTGCGCGCCGCCATCCTGCAACGCCTGGATGATGGACAGCGACGGCGCGTCGCGCATGTCGTCGGTGTTGGGCTTGAAGGTCAGGCCAAGCACGCCGATCGTCTTGCCACGCACCGACCCGTTGCACACTGCCACCACCTTGCGCGCCATCGCCCGCTTGCGGCTTTCGTTGATCGCGACCGTCGTTTCGATCAGGCGGATCGGCGCGCCCGCATCCTCGGCCGTCTTGACCAGCGCCAGCGTGTCCTTCGGGAAGCAGGACCCGCCATAACCCGGCCCGGCATGCAGGAATTTGGACCCGATCCGATTGTCTAGGCCGATGCCGCGCGCCACCTGCTGCACGTCGGCGCCCAGCTTCTCGCAGACGTCGGCCATCTCGTTGATGAAGGTGATCTTCATCGCCAGGAACGCGTTGGCCGCATATTTGATCAGCTCGCTCGTGCGGCGGCCGGTGAACTGGATCGGCGCCTGGTTCAGGTAGAGCGGACGATAGACCTCCCCCATCACCGGGCGCGCGCGATCATCCTCGATGCCAACGACGATACGGTCGGGCCGCTTGAAATCCTGGATCGCCGCGCCCTCGCGCAGAAATTCCGGATTGGACGCCACGGCGAACTGCGCCGAGGGATTGGTTTCCCGGAGGATCCGCTCGACTTCATCGCCGGTCCCGACGGGCACGGTCGATTTGGTCACGATGACGGTAAAGCCGTTCAGCGAAGCCGCAATCTCCCGGGCGGCCTCATAGACATAGCTCAGATCCGCGTGGCCATCGCCCCGGCGCGCCGGCGTGCCCACGGCGATGAACACCACGTCTGCCTGCGCGACCGAGGCGGCGAGGTCGGTGGTGAAGGTCAGCCGGCCTGCCTTCACATTGCGCGCGATCAGGTCGCTGAGGCCCGGCTCGTAGATC
>DATEDR010000128.1:0-2612 GCA_035281605.1 Sphingobium sp. | reverse complement strand
TGGAGCTTGCCCTCGACATAGACCTTGCTGCCCTTGCGCAGATACCGCTCGGCCACGCCTGCCAACCCTTCCGACAGCACGGCGATGCTATGCCATTCGGTGCGCTCCTTGCGTTCTCCGGTAGTGCGATCCTTCCAGCTTTCGCTGGTGGCGATACGGAAGTTGCAGACCTTCCCGCCGTTCTGGAAAGAGCGCGTCTCAGGATCGGCCCCAAGGTTGCCCACCAGAATGACCTTATTGACAGAGCCTGCCAAATTAACCTCCTACGTACTGCCGACGCTGGCCGGATTTGATGAGGCAAACTAATGATGCCGTGACGCCGTGGTCTGCGGCTATTTCCCGCATGACACGGCTGTCAGTCCGAATTGATCGGACCTGCTCATCGGAGAGCTTCACGCGCACGCGATGGCGGATTGCCTTGTCTTTTGCATTATCTGCGTCGGTGCCGAGTTCGAGGTGTGAGGGATTGACGCAAGAAGGGTTGTCGCACTTATGCCGGATGACCATGCCAGGAGGGATTTCGCCCCAAGCGTCAGCGTAGGCGAGACGATGAGCTTTCCACTGGCGCCGCCGAACAGTGACAATTTCATAGCCGTCACCATTTTTGCGCGCGGTCCAGATCAGGCAACTGCCTTCCCATCGCGTTTTTGCAGAGAAGCGGGCCACCTCAATTGGCGAAAGGACCGCCATTATGCCGCCACCTTGTCTTCAACGATGTTGAAGCCGGGAATGGAACGGATACCGGCCTTCACGTCTTCAGCGGCCAGTTCCTCAATAAATGCGATCACGCGGGCGGGCTGGGTCTTGGCATAGTGGGACAACGCCTTGCCGCCCTCGCCTTCGATCCGTTCTGCACGCCAGACGGAACGCAGGCCGATGGCACGATGACCTTCCGTCTTCACCTGTGCTTTGACCTTCTCGGCTTGGCGAAGATCACGGTTTGCCTGATCTGCGGCGGCCAGCAGATCCTCTGCGGCTTCGATATCGTCCAAATCGTCCGAGGTTTTGGCGATCTGATGCGCGGCGCGCGCCTCCTCTGCCGCCTTCTCTGCCACCGCGCGCGCCGCATTCTCGCGGGCGATGCGCTCGTCATCCAGCTTCTTGAGCCATGCGCCGACCTGATTTTTCAGAGCCAGTTCCGCCTTGCTGACGAGGCCGGGAACCTTGTTTTTCAGGGGCGCGATATATTCGTTATACCGGTCCTGAATTTCCTTGATCTGCTCGTCCAGTGGCTGTTTTTCGGACGTGCGCGCCTGATCGGCCAGCTTGGCGCCATCCTGCAAATCACGCAGCAACTTGCCAACGGTATCGGCCTGCGCCTGATCGGCGATCTCGACGCCGGTTACGCCGCGAACGAGGTCTAGCAGATCGTCCAGATGGATTTTGACCGCATCCCACTTCATGGCGACCGGGGCGGCGGGCGTTTCCTCGGGAGGGCTGTTGCCACCGATCACCGCGCGCGGATTCTCCTCGCTGTCCGCCTCCAGTTTGGCGACATGGGCCGCAATAGCCTCGATCTCTTCCTTGCGCTCGGGCGATTCCCGGCGCAGCTTGGCGAGCGCGTTGCTCGCATATTTGAGGGGCATGGTCGCAACCGGAATGGCCCCCTTGCTCGATAGATACATCATCGTCCGTTCTCCTTTCAGTAAGGAATGGAATCTTCGCCAATGTCGGCAAATTCACCGGCCTTCTGCGGGCTTGCCTGCGCCGCCTTCCTTGCGAGAATGTCGCTCAACGCCTTCATCGCGGCAGGGAACTTCGCGGCGGGCAGGTCGCGGGCGCGCTTGACGCCAGCGCGGGCCAGGAACTTGACCTGATCGACCCCCGCCTCGCGCATCTTATCTTCCAGCATCAGTTCCTTTTCAGGATCGACGCATTCGACGGCGGACTTAGCCTCGGCCTTTTCCTCCGCCGCATCATCGGCATGAAGGTCGCCCTTGTGCCAGAGGTCCAGCGCGGCGCCGAAGCGCATGGCGGCATTACGCAGCGCGTCCCCGATGATCTCCTTGACGGCATCGCCGCCCTGCTTGCCATCGGCGGAACCGTAGCCCAGCCGGGTCACGCCGCAGACGGTCAGCCTGATCCACATCCCGCCGCTGCGATCCAACGCGGGCAGGCCGTCAGCGCCAAATGCTACAGGCTCCCACGTCCATTCCGGGTCCGTGTCCAGCAGCCGGTCGGTCAGCGCTGCATGGCCGACATAATCCAGATGCACAGCGTTCTTATGGTGCCACCCGCCGCAGACCTGGCAGTTGATTGCGCTGTTGCGATCCGCCTTGCGCTGGTCTGCCTGCGCCTTACTCTCCTTGGGGAGCTTACTGATCTGGTTGTCAGGGAATGGTGCCCGCAGCTTGGCGAGCGCGTCGGTCTGGTCGCTCATTGTTCGGTTCCTTCGGTGTAAAACGGATCGGGATCGGCGCGGCCCGCTTCATGCGCGGCGATGATCCATGCGGGGCTGCGCTGGTTTTCGAGAAACCGCGCCAGCTTGTCGGCGGTGGATGGGTAGGCAGGGCCAGCCTGCAACCGCTCCACCAGATCAGCATAGGCGCTCATGCTGCCCCCACCTCCATCGGAGCGAACTCGGCGGGGATGGAAAGCGCCTGCTTGTCGCG
>DATEDR010000127.1:0-2204 GCA_035281605.1 Sphingobium sp. | reverse complement strand
CGCATGGGCCTCCTCGTGCGCACCATCGGCATCGCCCGCGCCCGGATCAAGATCGGCATGGCCAACCTGGCCTATAATTTCCAGCGTCTCGCCTGGCTCGAAGGAAGAACTGCGCCTGCATGACAGGAAATGAGACCAGATGGACCGCATCAACGTATCGCTCCGGTGAGGGCCGCCTTGCGGTGATCGGCTGATATTTTGAGATGGCACCGGTGCAAGCGCCGGTGTTTGCACTGATACTAAGGACGGTGCGATGAGCCAGATCACAGTAATTTCGGGGCCGGAGCGGCGGCGGGTATGGACCGATCAGCAGAAGCGCGAGTTGATCGCGGCGGTTTCGGCCCCCGGCGCGAACGTGGCGGAGATTGCCCGCCGTGCTGATGTGCGGCCGAACCAGATTTATAGATGGCGGCGGCAGATGGAGCAGGTGGCGCAGGGCTTCGCGGAGGTACGGGTTCAGCCCGATCCGATGCCGGTGATCGGATCGGCGATCACCGTGGAGTTCGAGCGGGCGATTGTGCGCATTCCCGCTGGCGCGTCGCCTGGGCTGGTGTCGGCGGTGCTGCGGTCGGTCAAGCCGTGATCCCGGTCCCCTCCGGCGTTCGGATATGGATTGCAACGGGGCACACCGACATGCGGCGCGGCATGCGCAGCCTGGCCCTGCAGGTGCAGCAGAGTTTCGGACGCGATCCATTCGCCGGGGATCTCTACCTTTTCAGGGGACGCCGCGGCGACCTTTGCAAGATCATCTGGCATGACGGCGTTGGCATGTCGCTTTATGCCAAGCGCTTGGAGCGCGGGAAGTATATCTGGCCCTCCGCAGTGGACGGCGTGATTGCCATTTCGCCCTCGCAGATGGCTTGCATGCTGGAAGCGATCGACTGGCGTAATCCGCAGGCCACCTGGCGCCCGACATTGGCCGGATAAAAGCCCCGGCATGACCTAAAAAGCTAGGGATTCCGGTGCTTTTCGGCTATGTCATTGGCCATGAGGAACGAGGCGCAAGCAGAGATCGACAGCCTTCGTGAGCGGCTCGCCGCTGCCGAGGCTGTTGCCGCTGAGGTCGCCCGGATCAAGGCGATCAACGCTGACCTGGAAGCCCGTAACGCCCTTCTCGAACTCCAGAACGAGAAGATGCGGCGCACCCTTTTTGGCCAACGCTCCGAGCGCACGCGCCACCTGCTTGACCAGATGGAACTGACCTTCGAGGAGTGCGAGACCAGCGCCAGTGAGGATGAGGCGTTGGCCGCCTTGGCAGCGGCAAAGACCAACGTTGCTCCGTTCGAGCGCAAGCGGCCTGCGCGTAAGCCCTTGCCCGAGCATCTGCCTCGCGAGCGCGTCGTCATCGCTGCACCCGAGGCCTGCCCCTGCTGCGGCTCGGATCGGCTGTGCAAGCTGGGGGAGGATATTACCGAGACGCTTGAGGTCGTGCCGCGCCAGTGGAAGGTGGTCCAGACCGTGCGGGAGAAGTTCTCCTGCCGCGATTGCGAGAAGATCACTCAACCGCCGGCGCCGTTCCACGTCACGCCTCGAGGACTCTTTGGCCCCAGCTTCCTGGCGATGCTGCTGTTCGAGAAGTTCGGTGCACATCAACCGCTCAACCGCCAGCGTGATCGCTATGCCCGGGAAGGCGTGGATCTGAGCCTTTCCACATTGGCCGATCAAGTTGGCGCCTGCACCGCCACACTGATGCCGCTCTACCTGCTGATCGAGGCGCATGTCCTGGCAGCCGAGCGGCTGCATGGCGACGATACGACGGTGCCGGTGCTGGCCAAGGCCAAGACCGACACGGGCCGGATCTGGACCTATGTCCGGGATGATCGACCTTTTGGTGGGCCGGCGCCGCCAGCAGCGATCTTCCATTATTCCCGCGACCGGCGGGGCGAACATCCTGTGAGCCATCTACGCAACTGGAGAGGCATTCTCCAGGCCGATGCCTATGCCGGTTACAATGCCTTGTTCCACGCCGACAGACTGCCGGCGCCGCTGACCCGTGCTCTATGCTGGAGCCATGCGCGTCGCTATTTCTTTGAGCTGGCTGATGTCGCCGCGCAGCTCAAGAAGCGCCGTAAGAAGGCCGTCATCTCGCCGCTGGCGGTGGAGGCGGTTCGCCGTATCGACGCGATTTTCGATATCGAACGCGCCATCAACGGCAAATCGGCCCAAGAGCGTCTCGCCCTTCGGCAAGAACTCAGCGCACCGCT
>DATEDR010000126.1:0-5060 GCA_035281605.1 Sphingobium sp. | reverse complement strand
TATGTGAAGACCAACTATCTGTTGGAAGTCGACAATCTGCTCGACGGCAGTCACATCGAGTTCCTGCATCCCACGACGATCGGCAGCGGGCAGGTTTCGGCCGGCGACTATGTGGCCAAGCAGGACGGCGAGACCGTCTGGTCCAATCGCTACATCGAGAATGAGATGATGACGGACGGCATGGCTGCCCAGTTCGGCCTTCCTGCCGGCGAGCCCGCGGACCGCTGGATCAACATCCGCTGGACCGCGCCTTCGACCTGCATCATTTTCCCTGGTGCCGTGCCGGCCGGTCGTCCGCATTCGGAGGGCTATGAAGTGCCCGGCACGCATCTCTTCACGCCCGAAAGCTGGAAAACCACCCATTATTGGTATGCGTACAGCTTCCCCAAGACGGTGCCCAATTCTCAGATCATGGCTGACGAAATCGTCAAATGGGTGAAATATCCCTTTGAAGAGGAAGACAAGCCGATGCTGGAGGACCAGCAGATCAACATCGGCGATCGCGATCTGATGGACATGAAGCTGTTCTGGCTGCCCGGCGACGCGGCCAGCGGTCGCGCCCGCAAGGTGCTGCGCGACAAGATCGCGGCGGAAAACGCGTCAAAGGCCGATACGCCGATCGCGGCGGAATAAGCGGAATAAGGGGGTGGTGCGGTCGGTTGGCCAGGAACTGAAAAGTTTTTCGTCAATCGGCCGTGATCACGCGTGCTTTGCCTCTTGATTGCGCGGATGTCCGGCTTGTCGTAGGCAGTCTCCTTCCTGTTCCCACAGCAATTTCCGGAAGCGGCATGATAATATCGACGAGTAGCGGTCCAGTAAGCGGCAGGAACGAAGACGGCGTCGTCGGCTATTCCGGGATACGTTACGGTCAGCTCCGGCGGGGCCGCCGCTTCGACCCCGTCGCCCCCTTCGTGGGGAAGGAGGCGCAGGATCCGCGCCCCTTGCAAGCGGTGTTTCCCCAATCGCCGAGCCGGTTGCGCGGCGTCATGGGAACGGCGGTGGAAGACCATCCGCAGGAAGAGGACGCGTTCCTGCTGAACATCTGGGCGCCGGAAGATGCCTCGGACGCCCCGGTGCTGATATTCCTGCACGGCGGCGCCTTCGTATCCGGCGGCAGCGGCGTTCGCTGGTATGATGGCGGCACTTTGGCGCGCGAGGGCAAGATGATTGTCGTCGGCGTGAATTACCGGCTCGGCGCGCTCGCTCATCTGCTGCTGGACGCGCAGGATGAAGGCAATCGCGCGCTCGGCGACCTGTCGCTCGCCATGGCGTGGATCAGGGACAATGTCGCCGCCTTCGGTGGAGATCCCGGCCGGATCACCCTGTCCGGCCAGTCTGCCGGCGGGTTCATGGCGAAGCTGCTGGCGATCCAGCCGGACCTGCGCGACGGCTTCCGCGGGCTGGTGATAATGAGCAGTCCCGGCATAGCTGCGGCCGACAGGGAGGACGCCCTGGCGCTCAGCCGGCAGTTGATCGACGGGCTGGAGCAGGATCCGCGCGACGCGCCGATCCAGGCGCTGCTGGATGGCCAGCGCAACCTCATGATGAGCCGGAAGCTGTTCGGCAAGGTGGGCATCGGGCTGATGCCGACCGAAGGCGGGGGCGTTCCAGGCTGGCTCGACGACGCATCCAGGGTGGCGGCCGAACTCCGGGTCGACAGGCTGCTCGTCACGGCGACGAAGCATGAGACCACGGCCTTTTTCGGCGACGCCGAGCAGGCCATTTCCTATGAGCAACTGGACGCGCTTGGCTATCCTGTGGTTGCGCGGACCGGCGCGCCCTATTGGGACCTGATCGAGGCCAGCACCGAAGCCCGTTTCCGCGGCCCCGCGAGGCGGTTGAGCGAGGCGGCGGCGTTGCGGGGCATCGATGCGCGTTTCCACGAGATCACGGCGGAAAGCGAATTGCCGCACGTGCGCGGGGCGCATGGATTCGACACGCCCTTCCTGTTCGGCAATTTCGACGATTGGCGCGATGCGCCGATGCTCGAGGGCTTCGACCGGGCGCGGTTCGAGCGTGAAAGCAAGCCGCTTCGCGAGTTGGTGATCGGCTTCGTCCACGGGTGAGGACCCGTCAGGACGGCGCCATGTCGGTCGGCTGAGTCGGCCCGTTCATCGCGGCCGCCAGTTCCAGGCTCAGCCATTCGACTGCCTGCTGGACCTTGGGCAGAAGGTGCCGGCGCTGCGGGTAGACGGCCCAGACCGGTTCGTCGGCGGGACGGCAATCGTCCAGGATGAGCTGAAGCATCCCATGTTTGAGATAGGGCAGGATATAGAAGTCGGGCAGCTGGCAGATGCCAAGACCCGCGACGCAGGCCTCGATCACCGCATGGCCGCTGTTGCAGCGGAAGCGGCCTGTCGGGCTATGCAGCACCTCTTGCCCGTCGACGCGGAAGTGCCAGTCTGGACTGGTGCCTCCGATGCATTCGTGGCGCGCCAGCTCCTCCACCGACCGGGGCTGGCCGAAGCGCGAGAGATAGCTGGGCGCAGCGCAGGTGTGGAGCGCGCGCGAGGCGACCCGCGTGGAGATCAGGCGGGGATCGGTGACGTCGCCCGTGCGGATCGCGAGGTCATAGCCTTCGGCGATCAGGTCCCGGACCCGGTTGGACAGGTCGATGGTCACCGACAATCGGGGATTGTGCATGGCAAAGCGCCGGATGATCGGCGCGATGAACCGCTCGCCCATCGCCGTGGAGCAGGTGACCAGAAGTTCGCCCTGCGGCTCCCCCTGCTGCGCGATCGACGCGATCGCCTCGTCCCGTTCCTGCGCGATCCTTTCGCACCGTTCGAAGAAGGATCGGCCGGTGTCCGTCAGGCGCACCGTGCGGGTAGTGCGGTGGAAGAGCTGAGCCTCGATCCGCTGCTCCAGCGCCATGATCGCGCGGCTGACATGGGTAGGCGACATACCGACCATCTTGGCGCCGATTTTGAAGGAGCCGGCGGAGGCGACCGCGATGAATTCGTCGATCCCATCCCATTTCGACATGATTATCCCCAAGAGAAAATAGTGTATTGCAGAAATAGCGTATTAACCCATCCGTGGCGCAATGATAAGAGACCCGGCCACATATTGAGGATCACGACATGAAGACGCGCGCCGCGGTCGCCTTTGAAGCGAAAAAGCCCCTCGAAATCGTCGAAGTGGACCTGGAAGGTCCCAAGGCGGGCGAAGTGCTGGTCGAAATCATGGCGACGGGCATCTGCCACACCGACGCCTACACGCTGGACGGTTTCGACAGCGAGGGCATCTTTCCGTCGATCCTGGGCCATGAAGGCGCGGGCATCGTGCGCGAAGTCGGCGCGGGCGTGACGTCGGTCAAGCCGGGCGACCATGTGATCCCGCTCTACACGCCCGAATGCCGCCAGTGCAAAAGCTGCCTGTCGGGCAAGACCAACCTGTGCACCGCGATCCGCGCGACCCAGGGCAAGGGGCTGATGCCCGACGGCACGACCCGCTTTTCCTACAAGGGCCAGCCGATCTTTCATTATATGGGCTGCTCGACCTTTTCGAACTTCATCGTCCTGCCCGAAATCGCGCTCGCCAAGATCCGCGAGGACGCGCCGTTCCAGTCGAGCTGCTACATCGGTTGCGGCGTGACGACCGGCGTCGGCGCCGTCATCAACACGGCAAAGGTCCAGGTGGGCGACAATGTGGTCGTGTTCGGCCTGGGCGGCATCGGCCTCAATGTGTTGCAGGGCGCGCGCATGGCCGGCGCGAACAAGATCATCGGCGTCGACCTCAACCCCGATCGCGAGGAATGGGGACGCAAGTTCGGCATGACCGACTTCCTCAATTCGAAGGGCTTGAGCCGCGAGGAGGTGGTCGCCAAGGTCGTCGAAATGACCGACGGCGGCGCTGACTATACGTTCGACGCCACCGGCAATACCGAAGTCATGCGTACCGCGCTGGAGGCGTGCCATCGCGGCTGGGGCACCTCGATCATCATCGGCGTTGCCGAAGCGGGCAAGGAAATCGCGACCCGTCCGTTCCAGTTGGTCACCGGCCGCAACTGGCGCGGAACGGCGTTCGGCGGCGCCAAGGGGCGTACCGATGTCCCGAAGATCGTCGACATGTACATGACCGGCAAGATCGAGATCGACCCGATGATCACTCATGTCATGGGCCTCGAAGAAATCAACACTGCGTTCGACCTGATGCACGCGGGCAAGTCCATCCGCAGCGTCGTCGTCTTTTGATCAGCGTTCAACCCAAGGAGAATTGAAATGGCAGTGATTTCCGGAGATGGCGTGTTCTCGCACGCGACCGTTGGCGCCAACGATCTCGCCACGTCCACGGCCTTCTACGACGCCGCGCTGGCGCCGCTGGGCATCAAGAATCTGGGCCCGTTCGGCGACAGCTGCATCCTTTATGGCAAGGACAAGCCGGCGCTGCTCGTGCTGCGTCCGGGCAATGGCGAAGCACCGTCCAGCAACGGCGTGACGCTCGGCTTCGCCGCGGCCAGCCCCGCCGATGTCGACGCCTTCCATGCGGCCGGTCTTGCTGCTGGCGGCACGGACGAAGGCGCTGCCGGTCCGCGCGGCCATCTGCCGGGCGCCTATGCCGGCTATCTGCGCGATCCGGCTGGCAACAAGATCTGCGCCTATGCCTTCACGGACGGCAACTGAACGATGAGCATGGAGCAGGTCAGCGCTAATCTGTCCTTCGGCGGCGTGGAGGGCGTGTACAAGCACGCGTCCTCCGCCACCGGCACCGACATGACCTTTTCGGTCTATGTGCCGCCGCATCAGGAGGGAGCGAAGCTGCCGGTCGTCTGGTATCTTTCGGGCCTGACCTGCACCCATGCCAATGTGACCGACAAGGGCGAGTTTCGCCGCGCCTGCGCGGAACTCGGCCTTATCTTCGTCGCACCGGACACGTCCCCGCGGGGCGAGGGCGTTCCGGACGACGCGGTGGCCGCTTATGATTTCGGACTGGGCGCGGGCTTCTACGTCGATGCGACCGAGGAGCCCTTCGCCGCGAATTATCGCATGTGGACCTATGTCACGGAAGAACTGCCCGCGCTGATCGCGGACCAGTTTCCCGCCGACATGAGCCGCCAG
>DATEDR010000125.1:0-14207 GCA_035281605.1 Sphingobium sp. | reverse complement strand
AGCGGCTGAAGGACTAGTGATCGACCTCTTTGCCAAGTTCGACCCGCTGATCGAGCAGCGCGAAGCCCTGCTCGAAACCGGTCTCACCGACCCGTTCAACCTGGTGATGGAGAAGGTCGAAAGCCCCACCGTCGCCATTTGCAACGGCCGCCGCACGATCCTGCTCGGCACCTACAATTACATGGGCATGACGTTCGACCCCGACGTGGTCGCGGCGGGCAAGCAGGCGCTCGACGATTTCGGCTCGGGCACCACCGGGAGCCGCGTCCTCAACGGAACCTACGCCGGCCACAAGGCGGTCGAGCAGGCGCTCAAGGACTTCTACGCCATGGACCATGCCATGGTCTTCTCGACCGGCTACCAGGCGAACCTCGGCATCATTTCGACCATCGCGGGCAAGGACGATTACATCGTCCTCGACATCGACAGCCACGCGTCGATTTATGACGGCTGCAAGATGGGCGACGCGCAGATCGTGCCGTTCCGCCACAACGACATCGACGCGCTCGAAAAGCGGCTCAAGCGCATCCCCGAGGGCGCGGGCAAGCTTGTCGTACTCGAAGGCGTCTATTCGATGCTCGGCGACGTCGCTCCGCTGAAGGAGATGGTCACCGTGTCGAAGGCCAACGGCGCGATGGTGCTGGTCGACGAAGCGCATTCGATGGGCTTTATCGGCGATCACGGCCGAGGCGTCGCCGAGGCCCAGGGCGTTCTCGATGACGTCGACTTCGTCATCGGCACCTTTTCCAAGTCGGTCGGCACCGTCGGCGGTTTTTGCGTGTCCAACCATCCCAAGTTCGAAGTGCTGCGCCTCGTCTGCCGGCCCTATGTGTTCACGGCCTCGCTGCCGCCAAGCGTCGTCGCCACCGCCGCGACGTCGATCCGCAAGCTGATGCATGCCGGCGAAAAGCGCGTGCATCTCTGGAAGAACAGCCGGCGGCTGCACAAGGGCCTGACCGATCTGGGCTTCAAGCTGGGCACGGAAACGCCGCAGTCGGCGATCATCGCCGTCATCCTCACTGACCAGACCCAGGCCGTCGCCATGTGGCAGGCGCTGCTGGAACTGGGCCTTTACGTCAACATGGCCCGCCCTCCCGCTACCCCCGCAGGAACTTTCCTGCTGCGTTGCTCGCTATGCGCGGAACATAGCGATGAACAGGTCGGCCTGATCATCGGCATGTTCGAAGCAGCGGGCAAGGCGACGGGGGCGATAGGGTAACCCTTCTTCAAACTCCGCCCGGCGACGAGTTGAGCGATTGCTGGGATGGAGCGTCGATATGAGCGGGAACCTTTTCACCCTTGATATTTCGCCGGTAATACTGTTCGACTAGTGTAACATTCGATGGCGGACAGCTATTACATGGAAGATCAGGAGTCTGGCTGGCGGGCAGCAGTTCGACGCTGGTTGCCGCTCATCCTCGTCATATTGCTGATCAGCGCGCTGGGGACGCTTCTCTACAGCGCGAGCAATGCATCCCGCGATCATGAACGGGCACTCAAGGAACAGCGGCGCAGTTTCGAGATCATCGCCCTCGCCCGCGCGTTCGAAGCGAAGACGGCGCGGGCCGAGGTGACGCTGGCCCGCTATGTGATCAGCCTGGATCCCGATGTCGGCCGGCTTTTCCAGGATCAGTGGCGCACCGCTTCCAGCCAGCTCAAGCTGATGACCTACGCGACGCGGCAATCGGGCTGGCAGCGCGACAATGTCCTGGCGCTGCAAAAGGCGTTCGACCAGCGCGGCAAGACGCTGAGCGAGATCGGCCTGCGCACGACCTATGACCAGAAAATGGCCGCGCTGGCGCAATTTCATCGCGCAGGCCGATCGGAAGACCTCAAACATATCACAACCCTGCTCGACAAGGTGATCCAAGCCGAAAATGCGCGGTTGCAGGAACGCAGCCTGGCCGTGACCCTGGCGGGGGACCGGACCGCCTCGGTCGACAGGACGTCGCGACTCTTTGGTCTGGTGCTGCTGGTTTGCGTGCTGTTCGCCCTGTGGATGGCCAACGCTGCCTATACGGAAAGGCGCAACGCCCGGCGCATGGCGCAGACCGAGGCGGATCGGGCCGACCGGCTGGAAGCCGCCGTCGCGTCACGCACCGCCGAACTGTCCCATGCCTATGAACAGCTGAAGAAAGAGACGTCGGAGCGGACGGCCGCGGAAGAAAATCTGCGCCAGATGCAGAAAATGGACGCAGTCGGCCAGCTGACCGGCGGCATCGCGCATGATTTCAACAACATGCTTGCCGTGGTCGTCGGGGGACTGGAGCTCGCCAAGCGCAAGCTTCGGCTGAAGCCGAAAGAGGCCAGCCGCCACCTGGACAATGCGATGGAAGGCGCCAATCGCGCCGCCGCGCTGACGCGCCGCCTGCTGGCCTTCGCCCGGTCCGAGCCACTGCTGCCGAGCGCCGTCGATCCGGAAACGCTGGTAACGGGCATGGCGGAACTGATCGACCGATCGATCGGCGACCAGATCACCGTGTCGATCGAAAATCATGCGGCGGGCTGGCATATCTTCGTCGACCAGCATCAGATGGAAAATGCGATCCTGAACCTTTGCGTCAACGCGCGCGACGCGATGGATGGACGCGGGCGGCTGGTGATCGAAACCAGTCAGATTCGGCTGTCGGATCATGAAATCGGCGAGTGCGCGGCGGGAGATTATGTCACGCTGCGCGTCACGGACGACGGCTGCGGCATGACGCCCGACGTGCTGGCGCGCGTATTCGAACCCTTTTTCACCACCAAGCCGGTGGGCAAGGGCACGGGCCTCGGCCTCAGCCAGATCTTCGGCTTCGTCCGGCAGAGCCAGGGCGAAATCCGCATCGAGTCCGAAGCGGGCAAGGGCACCAGCGTCCATATATACCTGCCCCGCCGTGTCGTGCAGGATGGGGACGCCAGGGTCGATGCCATCAGCGCCGAACGGGAGCCGGTGCTGCATCCTCCAACCCGCATCCTGGTGGTGGAGGACGATCCGCGCGTGTTGAACCAGACGATGGCCGCGCTGTCGGAACTGGGCCATCTGCCGGTCGCCTGTGACCATCCGTCAAAGGCGGCGAAGCTGCTCACCAGCCATCGCGACATCGGCCTCATCATCAGCGACGTTCTGATGCCCGACCTGACGGGGCCTGAGATGATCCGGACGCTGCCAGCGGCGCATGCGCATGTGCCGGTGCTCTTCGTGACGGGCTATGCCGGGGATGTGGCGGAAACCGCCGACTTCGGCGGCCATGAGGTGCTGCGCAAGCCCTATACGCTGGCGGGGCTGGCCCATGCGCTGTCGACGGCGCTCAACGGATCGCACCACCCCGGAACAGCCGCGGCAGCAGAGTAAGCGCGCCGAGCAGCGGCCAGCGCCGCTGCCACGGCCTGATCTCGATCGCGGTGCCGGCGTGACGGTTGATCTTCCATGCCAGATAATCGATGCCGCCCGCATAGGTGAAGCTGGCCTTGGCGAGGCGCAGCACGGACAGCCGCTTGCCCCGGCGCCGGAGCTGTCGCCAGCGGCCGGCGGCGTCCGTTGGCGAGGGTGGCAGGCCCTGCGCCAGGGCGGCCTCTCCGAAGCTGCGGTAGCGGTCCGGATCGGCGTCCACGATCGACAGCGATCGACCCTTTTTCTCGGCGCGCAGTTCCGCATTGTAGGTCAGGGTGAAGCCGGTCCTCCAGAGCGACAGCACATCCCCCTCCCCTACGGCCATCGGCAGGGCGAGCGAAAGCAGCGTCGGCGTGGCGCTGGCGACGGCGGCTATGGCGCGCTGGCGGGCAAGGTCGTCCGCCGCCCAGAGCAGCCGCGCCGGCTGAGCAAAACGCGCCCATACCGACACATTGTCCGCGGCGGGGCTGGTGAGGCGGGCGAAGTCGGCTTCGGACAGTACCGCATATTTGGCGATCAGCCCGCCATGTTCGAAGGGAAAGACATTGGGCGGGATCAGGCGGTTCGCGCTTGCCAGCCAGGTCGTGCCATAGGCGGCGCGATAATCGGAGACGATCAGATAGAAATCGAGCATCAGCCCGTCGAGCGTCTGTTCCCGCAGGCATGACCCGTAGAAGAGGACCGTACGCGAGGCGCCCGGATATTGGGCGGCCAGCGCGCCAGCCATGGCCGCGGCCCGCGGATCGGCGGGCGCAGTGAGTTCGGCGGTGACGAGCGGAAGAAGGTTTTGGGGCATGCGCTACCCCATATCCGTTCGCCCTGAGCTTGTCTAAACCTGTCCTGAGCGCCTGCTGCAAGCGGGCAGTCGACGGGCCTCCGCTTTTCGAGGAGACGGGAAAGCGCTGCGACAGGCTCAGCGCGAGCGGCGTTTTATCCGGCGGTCTTGCGGAACAACAGCGACAGGTTGTTTGCCGGCATGTCCACCAGGCGGTCGAAGCGCAGTCCCGCGGCATCGGCAGCGGCAATCATGTCTTCCACGCGGCGCAGGCCCCATTGCGGATCGCGCGCCCTGAGCGACGCATCGAAGGCAAGATTGCTTGGCGCGGTGTCCACGCCGTCCCGCAGATAGGGGCCGTAGAGGTAGAGCAGGCCGCCGCGCGGCAGGCAGGCCCCTGCCCCGCGCAGCAGCCCAAGCGTCGCGGTCCAGGGCGAGATATGAACCATGTTGATGCACAGGATCGCATCCGCGCTGTCGACCGGCCAGGGCGCGGCGGCATCGAGCCGGATCGGCTGGCGGAGATTGGGAAGGCCCGCCTCCTCGCGCCAGGCGGCGATGGACGCGAGCGCGGCCGGATCGGGATCGCTCGGTTGCCAATCGAGATCGGGAAAGGCGGCGGCGAAATGGATCGCATGCTCGCCGCTGCCGCTCGCCACCTCCAGCACGAGGCCCGAAGTCGGCAGTTCCTGCCGCAGCACCGAGAGGATGGCGTCGCGATTGCGCTCAGCCGCGGGCGCGTAACGCTTGCTCGCGTCCGGGGGCCCGGAACCCGGTATCCACGGTTCGGGCCCGTCCATCATTCGGCGGCCTGCGCCAGCGCCGGCTCGGGCCAGGTGAGGACCGGCTTGCGCGCTGCCAGCGTTTCGTCGAGGCGACGGCGCGGCGCGAAATAGGGCGCGCCCTTGAGCGCCTCGTCGCCCGCCTTCGCGCGTTCGGCGAGACCGCGCAGCGCCAGGATGAACTGGTCGAGCGCGGCCTTGCTTTCCGTTTCGGTAGGCTCGACCAGCATCGCGCCGTGGACGACCAGCGGGAAATACATGGTCATCGGGTGAAAGCCCTCATCGATCAACCCCTTGGCGATGTCGAGCGTGGTGAAGCCTTCAGCCAGCCCCTTGTCGCTGAACAGGGCCTCATGCATGCAGGGCCCGCTCTGCCCGAAGGGCGCGTCCAGCACATCATCCAGGCTGCGCAGGATATAGTTGGCGTTCAGTACCGCGTCGCTTGCGACCTGGCGCAGGCCGTCCGCCCCGTGGCTGAGGATATAGGTCAGCGCGCGCGTGAACATGCCCATCTGCCCATGGAAGGCCACCATTCGGCCGAAGCTGCCGGCATGATGATCCTCGACCGTTTCCTCCTCGATGAGGACGAAGCCGCCATCCCGCCGCTCTACGAAGGGCAGCGGCGCGAAGGGAGCGAGCGCGCGGCTCAGCACGACGGGCCCCGAACCGGGGCCGCCGCCGCCATGCGGGGTCGAAAAGGTCTTGTGCAGGTTGATGTGCATTGCGTCGATGCCGAGGTCGCCCGGGCGCACCCGGCCGACGATGGCGTTGAAGTTCGCGCCGTCGCAATAGACGAAGGCCCCCACGGCATGGACCGCGTCGGAGATCGTCTTCATGTCGCGCTCGAACAGGCCGCAAGTGTTGGGGTTGGTGATCATCACCGCCGCGACGTCGGGACCAAGGCGGACCTTCAAGGCTTCCAGATCGACGCGGCCGTCGGGAGTCGCCGGAATATCCTCGACCTTGTAGCCGCAAAAGGCGGCCGTTGCGGGATTGGTGCCATGCGCGCTTTCGGGGACGAGGATGACGCTGCGCGCGTCGCCGCGGGCTTCCAGCGCGGCGCGGATCGACAGCAGGCCGCATAGTTCGCCATGCGCGCCTGCCTTGGGGCTCATCGCGACCGAATGCATGCCGGTGAGCGTGATCAGCCACTGGGCCAGTTCGTGGATCACCGCCAGCGCACCCTGCACCGTCGATTGCGGCGCGAGCGGGTGAAGGTCGGCAAAGCCCGGCATCCGCGCGACCTTCTCGTTAAGGCGCGGATTATGCTTCATGGTGCAGGACCCAAGCGGAAACAGGCCAAGGTCGATGGCGTAATTTTGCCGGCTGAGGCGCGTATAGTGACGCACCGTCTCCTGCTCCGAAAGGCCCGGCAAGCCGATGCTGTCGGTACGCGCGAGCGTGCCGAGGCGGCTGGCGACCTTGGGGGCTTCGGCGAAGTCCACGCCGGTGGTCTGGGTAGAGCCGATCTCGAAGATCAGCGCTTCCTCCAGCATCAGCGCGCGGTTGCCGGTGGCGGTTACGGGGACGGCGGCGGATTCGGTCAGGGCGACGGGCGCGGTCGGGCGGCCTTCCTTCAACATGGTCATGCCAGTTCCTCCTCAAGCGCCTGCGCCAAGGCTTCCATATCCTCCGGCGTGACCGTCTCCGTAACGGCAACGACCAGCCCATGGCCGATCTCCGGCGCGTCGGGGAACAGGCGGCCGAGCGAGACGCCACCCAGCACGCCCTTGTCCGCGAGATTGCGCACGACGTCGCGAGCGTCCTTCGACAGGATCAGCGTGAATTCATTGAAGAAGCTGTCGTTGAGGAGCTTTACGCCCGGCACCTGCGCCAGACGGTCGGCCGCCTGAACCGCGAGCGCGTGATTGAGGCTCGCCAGTTCGCGCAGGCCCCTCTCGCCCAGCAAGGTCATGTGGATGCTGAACGCCAGCGCGCACAGGCCCGAATTGGTGCAGATGTTCGATGTCGCCTTTTCGCGGCGGATATGCTGCTCTCGGGTCGACAGGGTAAGGACGAAACCGCGCTTGCCAGCTGCGTCCACCGTCTCCCCGCACAGCCGGCCCGGCATCTGGCGCACATATTTCTGCTTGCATGCGAAGAGGCCGAGATAGGGACCGCCGAATTGCAGGCCGACGCCGATCGACTGGCCTTCGCCCACGACGATATCGGCGCCCATGGCGCCAGGCGCCTTGATTGCGCCGAGCGCGACCGGCTCGGTGACGACCACGACCAGCAGCGCGCCCGCTTCATGGGCTGCGTCGGCAAGCGGGGTGAGATCGGCGATACGGCCCAATATGTCGGGATATTGGACGACGACACAACTCGTATCCTTGTCGATGCCCGCGATCAGCGCTTCAATATCGGTGGCGGCGTTCAGGGTCGGCGCTTCATGCACCAGCGCGTCGCCGGTGAACTTCGCCATGGTGTTGGCGACCGAGACATAATGAGGGTGCAGGCCAGACGACAGGATCGCCTTGCCCCGTTTGGTGATGCGGCGCGCCATGCCGATCGCTTCCCAGCAGGCGGTCGATCCATCATACATGGAGGCGTTGGCGACATCGCAGCCGAGCAGGCGTGCGACCTGCGTCTGGAATTCGAATAGCACCTGAAGCGTGCCCTGCGCGATTTCGGGCTGATAGGGCGTGTAGGCGGTCAGGAACTCGCCGCGCTGGATCAGGTGATCGACGCTGGCGGGAACATGATGCCGGTAGGCGCCAGCGCCGAGGAAGAAGGGCGCATCCCCCGCCGACAGGTTTTTCCTCGCCAAAGCGGCCATGTGGCGCTCGACCGCCAGTTCGCTCGCATGATCGGGCAGGCCGTCGATCTTGCCTGATAGCCGGGCCTCGGCGGGCACGTCCAGAAACAGGTCGTCGACCGACGAGGCGCCGATGACGGACAGCATGTCCTGGCGGTCAGTGTCGGTAAGGGGGAGGTAACGCATGATGATGTCCTGCGGATGTCCTCCCCGCTTCGGCGGGGACGACGGGTGATGAGATCAAAGCGAAGCCACGAACTTCCTGTAGGCGGCTTCGTTCATCAGGCCTGCCAGCTCGCTGGCGTCGGCAACGCGGAGCTTGAAGAACCAGCCATCTTCCTCGGCATCGCTGTTCACCAGCGCCGGCTCGTCCTCCAGCGCGCCGTTGGCTTCGACCACTTCGCCCGAGATCGGCGCATAGACGTCCGACGCAGCCTTGACCGATTCCACGACGGCGGCGTCGTCACCCTTCTCGAAGCTCGTGCCTTCGGCAGGCAGTTCGACGAAAACGATGTCGCCCAATTGCTCCTGCGCATAGTCTGTGATGCCGACGGTGGCGATTTCGCCCTCGACATCGATCCATTCATGTTCGTCGGTGAAATAACGGCTCATGATATTCTCCCCTCGGAAGTGATTTGCTCGGAAAATCACGATCAATAAAAAGCGAGATTAGGCCTTGCGGCGGTAGCGGTGGGCCACGAACGGCATCGGCGCGACGGTCGCCGCGATCCGCTTGCCGCGGACTTCGATCTCCAGCGCCGTGCCCTGCGCGCTGTGCGGCAGGCTTACCCAGCCCATGGCGATCGGCGCCCCCACCGTCGGCGCGAAGCCGCCGGAGGTCACTTCGCCCACCCTCGTGCCGCCGGCATGGATGGGCGCGCCCTCGCGGGCGGGCAGGCGGCCTTCGATCTTAAGGCCGACGCGCCGGGAGCCAGGACCTTCGGCCAGTTCCTTCATCACGCGCGCATGGCCGACGAAGCCGCCTTCCTCGCGGCGGCGTTTCTGGATCGCAAAACCCAGGTCCGCGCCGATCGCGCTGACCGCGGGCGTCAGGTCATGACCGTAAAGCGGCAGTCCAGCCTCCAACCGCAGCGAATCGCGCGCGCCCAGGCCGATCGGCTTCACCTGTGGCAGGTCGCACAGCGCATCGGCCAGCAGCGTCGCATGCTCGGCAGGGACGCTGATCTCAAAGCCATCCTCTCCGGTATAGCCCGAACGGCTTATCCACAGCGGCGCGCCCCGCCACGCGAACAGGCCCGCCTGCATGAAAAGAAGATCCGTCGTTTCGGGAATGAGCGTAGCCAAGACCGCGCCCGCCTCAGGGCCCTGCAGGGCGAGCAGCGCCTGCTCGTCCATGTGATTCATCACGACTTCGTCGGGCAGATGCTCGATCATCCAGCCCATATCGTCATATTTGGTCGCGCCGTTGACGACCATGTAGATGTCCGCCCCGTCGAAGGCGCCGCCGCCCAGGCGCGAAATCATCAGGTCGTCCAATATGCCGCCTTCCTCGTCGAGCAGCATCGAGTAGCGCTGCCGAAAGGGCTCCAGCCCCTGCACGTCGCTCGGCAACAACTGCTCCAGCGCGGCGTCCACGCCATCGCCGGAAAAGCTGAGCTGGCCCATATGGCTGACGTCGAAAAGGCCGGCATGCTCGCGGGTCCAGGCATGTTCGGCCATGATGCCTTCATATTGGATCGGCATGTGATAGCCGGCAAAGCCGACCATGCGCGCACCGCGGGCGCGATGCCACGCATCGAGCGGCAGGTCCTGCAGCGGCAATTCTTCTTCGAAATGGGAGATGTCGTCATTGCCGGACATGAAGGCGGCCTTTCCGTGCGAGTTTCGGGCGACGAACGCGCATGGCCGGATCGGCTGCGACTATTCGCCACCCCCTCTGTCACGGAACCTGAGAGCTTTGACCATCGGCCAGTCGACCGGATGGCTTACCCCTTCGGTGGGATGGCGCGAACCATCCGCTTTCCAGAGTGCCTGCCCTTGATGCGGTCCTTTAGCCTGAGAGATTCCGGGGCGGTTGCTCCTTCGGCGACGGGACGGCCTCAAAGGCTTCCCATGCTCTCCCGCATCAAGTCCGGACCCCGACTCCCGGGCCCAGCGACATAAAACCCTTGGGCGAAACGCGGGCAGGCGTCAATTGCTCAATCGGCCCCCTCCTCTTTCGCCAGCCTATCAGCGAGAGCGCGGGCGGACTTGCGCAGGTCGCCCAAGCGGGCGTCAGCGGCTGGATTGCCGAGCGTCACTTCGCCCAGATTAGCCTCGCCTTCGAACAGGCGCAGGAACCGTTCGACGCCGGCAAAATTGGAATCGGCGACCAGATGGCGGCACAGGTCGATCCGGCCTGACCAGATCCGGTCGCCATGGCTGCGCAGGAAGATAGAGAGGTCTTCCATCTGGGCGGCGAGCGCCACGATCTGGGGATGAAGCGACATGTGCAAAGGGGTAAGCGGCGCGCGGAAGCAACGCAACCACCCATGTCAGACGCCGAAAATCTCCGCATGGCGCTTTTCGGCATAGCGGTCGGTCATGCCCGCAATGAAATCGGCGATATGCCGGCTGCGATGCGGCTCCTGCGCCACGCAATCGGCCCGCCATTCCTCCGGCATCAGGTCCGGCTGCTGCTGGTAAGCGCGAAAAAGATCCGTGACGATCACCCGGGCGCGGTCGGCGGCGGCCAGTTGGAACGGGTGGTGATAGAGCGACGCATACATGAACCGCTTGAGATCCCGCTCCTCCGCCGCCAGTTCGGGCGAGAAGCCGACCAGGGGTCGGCCGGCGGCGCGCACGTCGTCGACCGTCTCCACGCCCGAGCGCGCGACATTGTCCCGCGTCGACGCGATCAGGTCGTTGGCCATGACGCCGATCTGCTCCCGCACCAGTTCGCGCAGCAGACGATCCTGCGGCACATCGGGATAGCGCGCGCGGACGCGATCCCAGCAGCGGCTGACGAAGGGAACGTCGAGCAGTTGTTCCAGCGTCAGCAGCCCCGCCCGCAGGCCGTCATCTATGTCATGATTGTCATAGGCGATGTCGTCGGCGATCGCGGCCAGCTGCGCTTCCAGCGAGGCATGGCTGGTCAGCTCCATCGGGAACAGCGCGTCGACCGCCTGCATCGCCCAGCCGGGATGAGCGATCGGGCCATTATGCTTCGCCAGCCCCTCGAGCATCTCCCAACTGAGGTTGAGCCCGGTGAAGCAGGGATACGGCGATTCCAACAGCATCAGCGTACGCAGCGTGTGCGCGTTGTGGTCGAAGCCGCCATGACGGTCCATCGCGGCTTCCAGCGCATCCTCGCCCGCATGGCCGAAGGGGGGATGGCCGATGTCGTGGGCGAGGCACAGGGCTTCGGTCAGATCCTCGTTCAGGCCGAGGGTGCGAGCGGTGGTGCGGCCGATCTGCGCCACTTCCAGGCTGTGGGTCAGGCGTACGCGAAAATGGTCGCCGTCGGGCGACACGAACACCTGGGTCTTGTGCCGCAGCCGACGAAAGGCGATCGAATGGATGATCCGGTCGCGATCACGCTGAAAGATGTCGCGCGGCCCCCGCACCTCCCCGACCGCTTCGGGATGAAGGCGGCCGCGGCTGCGATCGGGGTGACAGGCATAAGGCGCAAGCGTCGTCATGGGACGGCCCTTTACTTGCCTCCGATCCGTTCGACCACTTCTCCGGCATCGCTTTGCCAGGCGAAAACGTCGGCGCCGGCGGATTTCAGCTTTGATTCGACGGTCTTCGCGCGGGTGAAGCTGGCAAAGGGGCCGATCAGCAGGCGGTTGGTCCGCCCCCAGTTTGCGACCCATCCGTCCTGCGGCGCGATGTCGTCATATTTCCGGCGCAACCCGCGCAGGGTAAAGGCGAGAGCGGCCTTGTCAGCGCCCGTGCCCACCTGCACCCAGTTGCGCGACGGATTGGCGGCGAGCCGCGCCTTTTCCTCCGCCGCCTTCTTCGCCTTGGCATCGGCTTCGGCCTTGGCCTTGGCCGCCGCTGCCTTTTTCGCCTTGTCGGCTGCGGCCTGCCGCTCGGCGCGGCGGGCATTCTGCATCGCTTCGATCTCGGCGAGGTCAACGGCGGCGACGCTGGCCTGCCGTTCCGCGTCCGGCACGTCGATCGCCCGGATGATGTCGGCAAGCGTGCGGGTCGCTTCAGGATTGGGCTGGGGTCTCGGGGCGGCAGCGGGGGCCACGGGCGTGGGCGTGGGCGCAGGAGCCGCGGCGGGCGCCGAAGCCTGAGCCAGGGAGATGGCGTTCAGCTGGCTCGCGGCGGTGGACGCCTCCGCGGACGCGGCGGGCCGCTGGCTCGGAACCGTTTCAAAGCCCGGCGCGGGCGGGCCTTGTACCCGGGCGCTCGCGGGGGCTGCTGTGGCAGGCGCGGCGGCGGCGCGCGCAGGCCGCGGCGATGGAACCGCAGGACTTGTGGCGGGTGGACGTGTTTGCAGCGAGGTTGCGGGGCTTGCGGCGGTCGGGCGCGCTGGCGAGGCCGCCGCTATCGTGGTCCTTCCTGGGGTCTGCGCCGGAATAGCGCGTGCTCCGGACGCCGGCAGCTGCGTCGGTGCCGATGGGGTGCGCGCGAGGGGCGTGGGCGCGGCGACGGGCCCGGCGGGCAACGTCGGCGTGACGGCCGCGATGCTCGTGCCGACATGCGTAGGGAAATGGCCGAAATGCACCGCAGCGGCTTTCTGGGCCGCCGTCAGATAGGGCATTTTCTGCATATAGGGCGTTATCGCCGCAGCCAGTTGGGCGGGCATGGTCTGCGACGCGATCTTGCGCGCGTCATCCTGGCGGTTGTTCATCGCCAGGATGAAGGCGCGATACCGCCACGCGGCGCGATCGCTCTTGTATAGCAGGGGTTGCAGCACCTTTTCCGCCGCATCCACTTGGCCCGATATGCCCAGCGACGCGGCGTAGCGGTAGATGAGTTCGGCATCGTCCGGCGCGCGCTTCAGCGCGGCCTGATAGTCGCGCTGCGCCCCGGCCTGATCCCCGGTCATGTCGCGCGCCAGCCCCCGATCGGCGAGCAGGGTCGCTTCGCCAAAGCCGAGTTGCGCGGCCTGATCGAACAGGCGCAGCGCCTCGGCAGGGTTCTGGGTCTTGAGCATCACCCGACCAAGGCCTGCCTTCACCCGCGCATTATTGGGCTGGATCGCGTCGGCGCGGGAGAAGAAGCCGGCGGCCGCGCGCGTGTCATCCATGTCCACCGCGGCTTCGCCTGCGCCGATCAGCGCCTGGACGTCGCGCGGATTGGACGCGAGACGGGACAGATGACGGCTGAGATTATCCGCACCCGACGGCCGGATCGCCTGCACCTGGCCGGAGCCGGCCTGACCGGATTGCGCCTGCGCCGTCCCCGCCAGAAGCAGACCGCCAAGGAGCCATAAAGCTGTGCGTTTCACAAAAGCCCTTTAGCGGAAGGAGGCGTGAATGGGAAATTACCGAAAAGGAAAAGCGCGCCCGATTGCCCGAAGCAACCGATGGCGCGCTTCCATCTGCCGGGAAAAATCCCTGATGGCTGTTACTGGTTGCTCTGACGGTTCAGAAAGCGGGGAATGTCCGGCGTGGACGCGTCGTCGTCGCGCGCTCCGCCATTCTTGTCCGCGCCACGCGTCAGGCCCGCCATCCGCTCGAACAAGGTGCCGCCAGTCGCGACGCGGGGAGCCGGCTGCTGCGGAGCTGGCGCGGGAGCGGGCTGCTCCTCCGCCTCGGTACCCAGCAGTAGTTCATCCTGGGAGGGATCTTCATCCGAAAAGACGGCAGCGGGACGCGAGGGCGTCGGCGCGGCCGCTGCACGGGGCGCAGGAGCGGGCACCTTCTGCTCCACCGGCGGCGCTAGGGGGGCCGGCTCCGGCGCGGCGGGCACGTCCAGTTCGAGCGTCTCGGGCTCAGGCTGCGGCTGGGGCGCCGGAGCAGCGACGGGTGCCGGCTTGGGCGCGGCGGCCGTGGGCACGGCGACGGCGGGGCGGCTGGCGAAGCTGAACGGCTGGGTCAGCGGCGCGGCGCCTTGCGAGGCTTCGCTGTCTATGCCAGTGGCGACCACCGACACGCGGATCTTGCCGTTGAGGCCGTTGTTGAAGGCCGAGCCCCAGATGATATTCGCGTCGGGATCGACCAGTTCGCGGATATGGTTGGCGGCTTCGTCGACTTCCATCAGGCGCATGTCGTCGCCGCCGACGATGGAAACGATCACGCCCTTCGCGCCGCGCATCGACACGCCGTCGAGCAGCGGGTTGGCGATCGCCTTTTCCGCCGCCTGAAGCGCGCGGCCGTCGCCTTCGGCTTCGCCGGTGCCCATCATCGCCTTGCCCATCTCGCCCATCACGGAGCGGACGTCGGCGAAGTCGAGGTTGATGAGGCCCGGCATGACCATGAGGTCGGTGATGCCGCGGACGCCCTGCTGCAACACCTCGTCCGCCATCTGGAAGGCTTCCTTGAAGGTGGTGTTGGGGTTGGCGATCAGGAACAGATTCTGGTTCGGGATGACGATGAGGGTATCGACATGCTTCTGCAGTTC
>DATEDR010000124.1:0-3223 GCA_035281605.1 Sphingobium sp. | reverse complement strand
CTGGCGGTGGCGCCGATCTTTTCGATCGCGGGCGTGGTGCTGTCGCAGCTCGTGATGATGCTGGGCATCTGGCGGCTCGACCGCAGGTGGCGGCTGACCGAGCGGGAGCAAGGCTGACCCATGGCCTCCACATGGCACCGCACCCATCACGCGCCGACCGCGTCCGCTCCGCCAGCCCGGGTGCAGGACAGCCGTATGGTGATCGTCGCGCAGGCCTTTTACTATGTCTTCCTGATGATGGTCTTCATCGGCCAGCAGCCCTTTGCCTCGCGCACGCAGGACGAGCTGGTGGCGATGGCGCAGGACAATGACGGGTCCGACCTGTTCAAGCAGGCCCTGTTCATCGGCTTCGCGCTGCTGCTGACCGGCGTGCAGATGATCCGCAAGCACCCGCTCAAATATAGATTCACCTTCTGGCCGCTGGCGATCATGCTGCTCTGGTTCTTCATCACCTGCAGCTGGGGCGTCGATCCGTTCGTGTCCTTCAAGCGCGTGATGCAGCAGGTGATCGTGATCTACATCACCTTCTGCGCACTGGCTTTGATCGGGCCGGAGCGACTCTTCACCGCGCTCAAATGGGCGCTGATCACCTCGCTCCTCATCTGCTGGATCTCCATGCCGCTGACGCCCGCCGCCGTGCACCCGGCGACCGAAAGCGACAAGGCGCTCATCGGCGCGTGGCGCGGCTTCTTCTTCCACAAGAATATCGCCGGCGCGGTCATGGCGCTGACCTTCATCGTCTGCGGCAACGCCTGGATCGACAAGCGAAAGCTCTATTACGCCGTCTTCGCCGTCATGGCTTTCGTCTTCGTGATCGGGACGAAGAGCAAGACCTCGCTCGCTTTGTGCGTCGGCATGCTGGCGATCAGCAACATCTACCGCGCCTTGAGCGACAATACGCAGAAGCGCGCCATCCTGCTGCTGATGCTCGGCTTCGGCATGGTGGGATTCCTGGCGCTCTACATCGCCTATCAGCCCACGGTCGAGCGGCTGTTCGCCGACCCGACCAGCTTCACCGGCCGGGTGTCGATCTGGCGGGTGGTGTTCGATTATCTGGCCGACCATCCTTATCTCGGCGCCGGCTTCGGCGGCTTCTGGCAGGTGGGCGCCAACAGCCCGGCGCACGACTATCTCAACCAGCAATTCCAGATGCTGACCGCCCATTCGCACGACGGCTATCTGGAAATCTGGGTGACGACCGGACCGCTTGGCCTTGTCATGCTGCTGGTCAGCTTCCTCGCCTTGCCCGCTTATTGGTTCCTGACCGGATCGACCCGCGAAAACCAGCATCTCATGGTGCCCGCCTTCGCGATCTGGGTCTTCGTCATGTACCAGAATCTGCTGGAAACCAGCTTCTTCGACAAGGATCGCCAGGTCTGGGTGATCTTCCTCGCGGCGGTCGCGACCGCACACGCGACCTTCAAGGCCAAGCCGCGCCCGCAATGGCGCCGGCAGGCCCTTCCCCTTCCGGAGACAGCCCATGGCTAGCATCATCGTCTGCATCGCGACGTGCAACCGACCGCACGGCCTCAAGCGCACATTGGACTCGATCGCTGCGCTGGACACGAAGCACCAACTGGAGGTGCTGGTCGCCGACAATGACGCCCGGCGCCGGGAAGGCCTGGCAGTGGTCGAAGCGCTCGCCTCGCGCGATTATCGCTGGCCCATCGAAGCGCTGCTGGTGGCCGAGCGTGGCATCCCGCTGGTCCGCAACGCCCTTGTCGCGGCGGCCCTTGGCCGGCCCGGCGTTACCCACGTCGCGATGCTGGACGATGACGAAGCCGCCTCGCCGCAATGGATCGACGCGCTGGTCGATACTGCCCAGCAATCGGACGCCGATGTCGTCGGCGGCGCGGTGCTGCGGGAGATGGACAGCGCGGTCGCACCCTGGGCCTCCCGGCACCCTCTCCTCCAGGCGAAACGGCGCGGCCGGTCCGGCCCGGTCGCGCTGGTCGACAGCACCGCCAACGTGCTGATCGCTGCCCCCGCCCTGCGCGCCATGGGGGACCGCCCCTTCGACGATCGCATGGCCCTTACCGGCGGGTCGGACAAGCAGCTCTTCAGCCGCATGGCGCGGCAGGACTTCCGCTTCGCCTGGGCGGAGGACGCGCTGGTCACGGAGCTGATCCCTGCCAGCCGGGTCACCGCCAAATGGCTGCTGATGCGCGGCTATCGCCTGGGCATGACCGACATGATGGTCGAACGTTTCCACAAGGGGCGGCTGCGGACCTTGATCGGCGAAGCCCCACGCATCGCCGCCGGATTTCTCGTCGGCACGCTGGGCGCGGCCGCCACGCTCGACCGCGGCAAGCGCGTCGTGCGGCTCGGCAAGCTCTATCGCGCGGTCGGCAAGATCGCAGGCCTCCTTGGCCTCCACTATGAAGAATATCGAAAGGTGCATGGCGCATGACCGATGCAGCCCCCTTCTTTTCCGTCGTCATCCCGCTCTACAATCGCGCCGACATCGTCGGCGACACGATCCGGTCGGTGCAGGCGCAGGACTGGCAGGATCTTGAGATCGTCGTCGTCGATGACGGGTCTCGCGACGACCCCGCCCCGGTGATCCGGGCTCTGAACGACCCCCGAGTCCGCTACATCCGGCAGGACAATGCCGGCGGAGGGGCCGCGCGAAACCGGGGCATAGAGGAAGCGCGCGGACGCTATATCGCCTTCCTCGATTCCGACGATCTCTTTCTCCCCGGCAAGCTTTCGACCATGGCCGAAGCGCTTGCAGGCGATGACGGGCGAATGGTCCTCTATTCGCGCATGAAGGTTGACCGCGGCGTCGACCGCTACTGGATCAGGCCCGATCGCGGCATTCGCGATGACGAGGATGTGGGCGAATATCTGTTCTGCGCCAATCAGTTCATGCAGACCTCCACGATGGTCGTGCCCACCGAACTGGCGCGTCGCGTGTTGTTCGATCCGGCGCTGAAGAAGGGCCAGGATCTGGATTTCTGCGTCCGCCTGCAGGGCGCGGGCGCGCGGTTCCGCATGATCGAACGGCCGCTGACGATCTGGCTCGACGCCAGCGAGGCGGGACGGACATCCTATGTGCGCGGCTATGAAACCTCGCTGGACTGGCTGGACCGCTGCGGCCACATGCTGACCGATCGGGCGCGGCGGGGCTATCGCGCCACCGTCCTCGCCTATCATATGGCGCCGGTCCGGCCCGTCGTCGCGCTGCGCGACCTGCTGGTCGGGATGCTTGCCGGCGGCGTCC
>DATEDR010000123.1:0-5985 GCA_035281605.1 Sphingobium sp. | reverse complement strand
CGCGGAGCGAGGCGGCTGCCTCCGCCTCCAGGGCAGGCCAGCTGGAAGGAACTCTGCGCGCGATCACCAGCAAGGCCTTCGCCAATACGGCCGGCACGGTCGAGCTGAACGCGCTGGAGCGCAATGCGGAAGCCGCCCGCGCCGCCTTCGCCGCCATGAGCGCGCGGGCCGAGCAAGCGAAGACCAGCCTCGACGCGTCGGGCATTCATTCCCGACTGATGTCACCGGCGGCCATTCCCCAGAGCCCGGTATCACCGCGGCCCAAGTCCGCAACCTTCGCGGCCTTCATCGGGTCGCTCATCATCGGGCTGGTCATCGTGTTCGGCATCGAACTGACCGACAACAGGCTGTGGAGCGCCGAACAAATCTACCAGCATTTCGGCCTGCGCACCTTCGCCATGCTGCCGGAACTGACGGGCGATGCGGTGATGTCGGCCAAGGCGAATCCCGTGCTTCAGGACCCACAGTCCCTGTTCGCCGAAGTCGCCCGCGGGCTTGGCAGCGAAGTCGCCGACCTGGCGATCCCCGGCCGGGCGCAGACGGTGTTGATCACCTCGCCGATCACGGGCGACGGCAAATCCACTGTCACCCTGTCGCTCCTGGCGGCGGCCGTCGCGATGGGGCGCCGTGCCATCGTCGTCGACCTCGACCTGCGCCGGCCGAGCGAAAGCGTCCTTCGGTCCACGGAGGATCAGGACAGGCGGCCCGACCTGATTGATTATCTGGCGGGCGCGGCTGACGCCAGCCACGTATTGCCTGCTCCCCCGGTAGCCGAGCTTTCGGCGGGGGATTCCCGGGACATCGTGACTTTCGAACCGGTGGTCATCAGCGCGCGCGAGCCGGCCCGCAATCCGGTCGCGCTGATGCGGATCGGTCGGGTCAATCATCTGCTGGAACAGCTGCGCCAGCAATATGATCTGATGATCATCAATGCTCCGCCGACGCTTGCGACGCGGGATTCGCGTATGTTGATGGATGCGGCCGACCACACGCTGCTCGTGGTGCGCTGGGGCAAGACGACCATCGAGCAGGTGCGGGCGTCGTTGCAGGTGCTGCAAAAGCCGGTGGACGGCGTGGTGATCAATCGCGTCGATTATGCCGAACACGCCCGCCGCGGCTATGGTGACCCGGTGCAGTTCTACATGCACTCCGCCGAGTATTTCGAAGGTGAAATGCCCCGGCAGCGCCGCTGGTACGAGCGCATGGTCGATTTTCCCTGGCGCAAGAAAGGCGAGGACTTCGCCTGATCGATACCTGATCTCCGGTCCACTACAATGCTCCTGCCCTGCGGGAGCATTGTTTTTGGACGGCAGGCCATCGGGCGCGGGCGATCGGCTTGGTGCACCCCCTTTGGGTTAGGTAGCGAGCCCCTCTACCCCGCTGATCCGAGAGAGTGAAACGCGGTCGCGAAGAAGGGCGAAGCTGAGCCTCCGCCCCAATGTTCCAGCGGAGAATGGCCCCTTAGGTCAGGGCGAGTCTTGGGCCGCGTCTCGCTATGTCGCGCGGGCTCACCTTCTCGGGCGACGTCGTCGCGCTCCACGCTAAAGAATAGCCCACCTGCCAGCGTAGCAGATCCGCGCGCCTCCCGCGGCGCAGCCATTCTCCGACGCCTCAACGATGCTAGGAATAACGTCCGCGGCCCTGGTCGAAGTAGAGCGGCTGTGAAGCCTGACGCGTCGACGCGTAGGAAATCAACGCCGGACTTATCGCAAGGAAAACGAACAGGAACCAGGACCGTCCATAAACATGGGGCACGCCCATGATGGCGTTGGCGAAGGTCAGGACGATCGTCACCGTCGTCCACAGCCCCAGCTTTCCATCGGGCAATCGGTAGGCGATCACCGCCACCAGTATCGGCACGCCCAATATGAGCAGATAGCCCAGCAGCGACAGCCCCCCGCCTTCATTGAGCAGCAGCAGATACAGATTATGGACCGGATTGCCGTAGCGGCTCGCCATGCGGTACTGGTCGGCGCCCAGGCCGATGATCAGATTTTCATCGGCCATCCCCAACGCTTCACGATTGAGTTCCTGCCGGCCTTCAAATGTGCCGGCTTCGGATACGTCGCCCTTCTCGATCGCGGAAAGCACGCGATGCTGGAACGCTGGCGGCAGATAGTCCTGGCCGAACATCAGGACAGCTCCGCCGAGGCACGCGGCGCCGATCAGCGTCTTGAAATTGCGTCGCCCGCCAAAGAAGATCAGCACGGCCGCGGCCAGGCTGTACAGGCCGGTATTGGAACTGGTCAGGATGATGCCGACGACGAGCAGCGCGATGCAGGGGATTGCCGCAACGGCCCTCATCCGACCCGACAGGAGCAGGAACCAGACCAGCGGCAGGGCCATGACGCTCAGCACCGCGGCGGCGTTGGGATTGTTGACGAAGCCGGTATAGCGTTTGTTGCCGGTGAACAGCGAGGACTGGTCGGCCCCGGCCAGATAGAGGACGAGGCCGATCCCGCACATGATTGCCATGCCCCATACGCCGCATTTCATCAGCCGCCAGACCTCATGGTCCGGCCTGCGCAACAGGACGAGCGGCACGATCAGGTAAGCGAAGCAATATTGCGCGACCAGGATGAGGCAGCGGACCATGTCGCCCTTGAACACGCTGCCGATGAACAGCCCACCCGTCAGCATCAGCAGGCCCAGCACCCACAACCATGTGAGGTTGGCAAAGGGCGCCTCCAGCCGGGCGGTATAGAGACGCAGCAGGAATGCGCCCGCGAACAGGACGTCGCTGAGCGTGATATAGACGCTGGGATGGCGGAACGCGATGTAGGGGGCAAAGAAGACCGCGCCTTGCAGCAGGACGAACTCCCAGCGATGCAGTTCGTCCAGCCAACTCTGCGCTGCGTCCGGCCGGATGCTGGAAGGACGGCGGGCAGGAGCGGCATATCTGCTTGGTTGATATTGGTCGGTCTGCACGCCCGCTCCTCCAGGCCCTGAGCCTTTGATTACACAGAAATAATGCAAAGCCGCCCTGACTTAGTCCATTGCACATATAGTCTGTCATCTCCTCCAAAGGGAATGACGGGACTAGCCACAATGGATAGGCGGGGATCGGACGGCAGAGTGGAGAGGTGCGAGCCGTTCGGCGCGGCCTGCCAGCTTCAAATCGGTCAGCCGCCGGATGCCCATTGCGGGCCGCCAGCGACGCCGCCGGGCCGGAATGGGATAGGATCGATCGGCAGCGGGGTGGGCGCTTTGACGGCTGGCAATCGCGCGGGCGCCGCTTCGCCACCAGAGTCCATGCCCTGCATGCCTTGCGCCGTTGCCCAGATCGCCGCCTGCGTCCGGTTGGCGACGCGAAGCTTGCGCAGCACTGCCTTCACATGGACCTTCACCGTGGCCTCGCTGATGGAAAGCTGCCGGGAAATGACCTTATTGGGCAACCCGGAGATAAGCCGCTGGAGTATCTCCAGTTCGCGAGCCGACAAATTGGCGGAATCGACCGTCGCCGTGTCGGGAACCTGCTCGTAGACTAGGCTCTCCTCGAGCAGCTTTTGCGCCAGTTGCGATGGGAATATCTTTTCTCCCAAGGCGATCAGGTCGAGATAGCCGATCAGCCTTTCCCAACTGACATCATTGGTGAGATAGCCTTCGGCGCCTGCCCGAAAGGCCTCCAACATCGCGTGGTAGTCGAATTCCACCGCAAGGATCGCGATCCGGGCGGCGGGGAACCGCTGATGCACCGCGGCCAGGTCCTTTCCGTCCCATTCCGATCGCTTGTCCTCGATCAGCAGAAGAAGGAAGTCGCCTGCCATGTGGCTGGCCAGCTTGTCGAGCGAGCCGACGCTATGGACGACCTGGCGATGCTGTTCCGATAAAAGGCGGCGGAGCCCCTCCCTGGCGATCGAGTTGCTCCCGACAAGCACGACGTCTGAGGTCGTCATACCCCGTCACTCCGTTCAGTATCACGACAGGTCGTGATGAGGGGGGAACGTTCCGTTCCTTGGATCGAGGCAACCCTTTTATAGAGAAAGAGAGTATCACATATGACGTCGTGAACAAGTATATCAAAGCTTTGAAAAACTTAACTTAAATAAAGAATATAATCGAGCGGTCTAGAAGTAAATATTTGAATCGAAATAATAATCTTCGGTTTAAAGGTGGCCTCGATCGCCGCATGAATTTCGGACAGGGACGTCTGAAAGAATTGGCCTCTTGAGTCGACTCGCCTCCTTCCCAGTCCCGCGCCCTTCGAGCCCGGCGGATCCGGGGCATGATGATAACCTTTCTCGATTGGGTGACATCGGGCAACGGATCGCGAATCCTGCACCCGAAATCCGGCGCCGATTGTCAACTACTCTGAAGGCTTAGATTGTCCCCACCCTGCTGATCATTTGACCTATGGCTCCCGCCGACTTCCCTGCTCCATCAGCTATATCGGCCTGTCCTTGCGACAAGGGATGATATCTGTCTGGTTCATTGCGGCGGCACCCCAACTTGCTACGGTTTTGGCCAATCAACTTGGGAACGGCGCCACGCTATGTTGCGACACGATCTGGCTTCTCTTCAGCCCTTCTATTGCCGCCGGGACGGTCGCCTGCAGGCACGGGTGCCGTCATGGCTGTGAGCGCCCCGCCCACTACTACCGACCCTCTTCTGGATGAGCTTGCCGAACCGCGCGACGACGTTTCGCGCGGCGCGCCGATATGGGCCGTCCTGCTCCACGACGTGCTGACGCGGCCCACCGGGTTCCAGGGGCCTACCCGCTTCGCCGCGCTGATGCTGATTGACGGGACGCTCGTCCTGCTGACGCTCCTCGCTGTCGTGCTCGCCGTGCGGGGCCCCGTGTCCGCCGCCTTTTACGACCGCGCCAGCCTGATGTTCTTCTTCAGCCTGGTGGCGGTCTTCACCCTGTGCCTCACCGGGCTTTACTGGCGCAGCTGGCGCTTCATGTCCTTCGGCGACGGCATCGCGCTGTCGACATCGGTGGCGGGGGGCATGGCGGCGGCGTGGAGCATGTGCTTCATTCTGTCGACGAAGATCAGGTCTGTGCCGATGGATGCGATCGGTTTCGCCCTTCTCCACACGGCCCTGCTGCTGGTGGTGATGATAGGCGCGCGTACCATGCGTCGGGGCCTGCGGGAAATCGCCCGCGCTCATATCATCCCGCCGGAAAACGCGCATAATATCCTGTTGCTGGGCGAACTGGACTGGATCCGGTCGTTGGTGGAGATGCTGCGCGCTGACCGGACCAACCGGTTCAACGTGGTGGGCGCGCTGACATTTGACGGGCGCGAAACGAAATTGCAGGTCGCGGGTGTGCCGGTCCTGGGATCGCCCGACAAGCTGCCCCAGGTCGTGGAGATGCTGGCCGTCCGGCGCATGAAGCCCGAGAGCCTGGTGATCCGGGGCGACGCCTCCATGCCGCGCCGCGCCTTTTCCCATCTCGTGAAGCTCGCCGATCAGTGCGACCTGACTGTCGCGCGCGCCAACGACCTGCACCGCAGCGAGGAAGGCGAACCGCGGATCGAGATCAAGGATTTCGAACTGGCCGACCTTCTCGGCCGTCCCGAAGTGACGCTGGAACGCAATATCGTCGACCGGCTGATCCGGTCGCGGCGCGTGCTCGTGACGGGCGCTGGCGGGACGATCGGGGGCGAACTGGTGCGCCAGATCGCGACCTTCAATCCGGCCGAAATTGTCCTGCTCGATCATTGCGAATTCAACCTCTACACGATCGAAATGCAGGTGCGGGACCTGTTCCCCCAAATCCTGTGCCGACCCGAACTCTGCTCCATTCGCGAACGGTCGGCGCTGGACGATGTGTTTAGCCGCCACCAGCCGGAGCTTGTGTTCCATGCCGCCGCGCTCAAGCATGTGCCGATCGTGGAGGGAAACCCCTGTGCCGGTGCGCATACCAACGTGCTGGGCACGCGCAATGTCGCCGATGCGGTCTGCGCCCATGGGGCGCTGGCGATGATCCAGGTGTCGACCGACAAGGCGGTCAATCCCGTTGGCGTCATGGGCGCGACC